>DAORNP010000077.1:0-1145 GCA_035441065.1 Flavobacteriales bacterium
TCCGTGTGATTTCTTCTTGGTCTGGCTTGATCGCCTTGCCCGATGGGTGGAATGGCCGGAGCCGATTTCCGTAGATGTCCTTCTTCTCTTCTCCGCCAAAGTCGCCGGCGCGCATCCAGTTCTTCACCATGCGGTCCTCGAGGCTGTGGTAGCTCATCACCACCAGCTTGCCTCCGGGCCTGATTACCTCCGCGCTCTGCTTCAGCAGTGCCTCAAGCGATCCGAGCTCATCGTTCACCGTGATCCGTAGCGCTTGGAAGACCTGTGCGCGGAAACCGCTCTCTTCCTTGCGTGGCGTCACCGGCGCGATGGCCTCGATCAGCTGCTGCGTGGTGGTGATCCTCTTCGCGGAGCGCGCGTTCACGATGGCCTTCGCCACGCGCCTTGCGCCATCCACCTCGCCGTAGTTGCGCAGCAGTTCCGCGATCCGGGCCTCGTCCCAACCGTTCACGATCTCGGCGGCGGTAAGCTTGGCGCGACGGTCCATGCGCATATCGAGCGGACCATCGAAGCGGATGCTGAAGCCGCGGTCGCCGCGATCGAACTGGTGGCTGCTTACGCCGAGGTCGGCGAGCAGGCCATCGATCGGGACGGCCTTGAGGAAGACCAGGTGGTTGCGCAGCCAGCGGAAATCGCTCTTCACCAAGGTGAAGCGCGGATCAGCGGGCGCATTGGCCCAAGCATCCTTGTCGCGATCGAAGGCGATCAGCCTTCCATCCGGGCCCAAGCGCTCGAGTATGGCCTTGCTATGGCCTCCGCCGCCGAAGGTGACATCCACATAGATGCCGTCGGGGCGGACATTCAACCCATCGATGCAGGCTTGTGAAAGAACGGGATCGTGGTAATCACTTCCCGTCATCGTTTCCCAACGGACCCATGACCGTTTCGGACAAGGAGCTCATATCCACGGCCTCGCTGCGCCACGGGTCGTATGCCTTGGCATCCCAGACCTCGATGCGGTCGTCCGAGCCGATGAGCTTGATGTCGGCGCCCAAGCGGGCACTCTTCACCAGCGCGTACGGCAACAGCATCCGACCGGTAGGGTCCGGGGCCACGGGCGTTGCCCCTGCATTGAAGCGCCTGATGAATTCCGCGTTCGCTTTCACGAAGCGGTTCAATCGGCGCAGCTTCCTGGCGGTCTCCTC
>DAORNP010000077.1:1349-6877 GCA_035441065.1 Flavobacteriales bacterium
AAAGTATCGGGCATCCGGCACTTTCGGGCACTATCCGGCACGTTTGTGGAAAACTTCACGGTACGAATGTAATCGAAACGCAACTCATGCGCTAGAAAGTACCGAAAACACTAGTAAAATGATGCGTGCCTGAAAGTGCCGGAGTTTCCCACAGTGCTAGCCGGGCCCGATTCTCGATCGCATCATGCACGGCGCAGGAGCTTGCAGCTGGCAGCGCGTGTTCCGGCCCATGTGGCCAGCCCCGGAAGAGCACAATCAGCAATTGCACCCACCATTGCTTCAGTGTTGCTGAACCGGCCCGACTACATTTGGCCGAACCACATGGCGCACACGCTGAAGCAGGAAGGTGAGTTCCAATACTTGGATGCCGGTGAAGGCCAGCCGCTTGTGCTGCTGCACGGCCTCTTCGGGGCCTTGAGCAATTTCCGGCCGCTCTTTGAGCATTTCACCCCGCGCTACCGCGTGCTGGTGCCCATGCTGCCGCTTTACACGATGCCCATGCTGGGCACCAACGTGCCGGCCTTGGCCGATTTCCTTGATCGGTTCTTGAAGCACCTGGGACTGGAGCGCGTGAACATCCTGGGCAACTCACTCGGCGGCCACGTAGCCCTGATCTTCTGCACCAAGCATGCAGCGCGCGTGCGCACCCTCACGCTCACGGGCAGCAGCGGATTGTATGAGAATGCCTTCGGCGGCAGTTTCCCGCGCCGCGAGGACAAGGAATACCTGCGCAAGAAGATCGCGCTCACCTTCCACGACCCCAGGCACGTGACCGATGCGCTGGTGGAAGAGTGCTACGAGACGGTGAACGACAAGGGCAAGCTCATCCGCATCCTCGCATTGGCCAAGAGCGCCATCCGCCACAACATGGCCAAGGACATTCCGCGCATGAGCATGCCTGTTTTGCTCATCTGGGGCAGGCAGGACACGATCACGCCGCCGCACGTGGCCGAGGAGTTCCATAGCCTGTTCCCCAACAACGAGTTGCATTGGATCGATGGCTGCGGCCACGCTCCGATGATGGAGCATCCGGAGGAGTTCAACCGGATCCTCGGTGAATGGTTGGCGAAGAAGCTGGAAGGCTGAACGATTCATCAGCCCTGGTGCTAACCGATATGCCTGGCGGCACCGGGCCATCTTGGGCCTATGAACCCACTACTCCGTACACCATCGTCCTCAACCCTCTCCTCCCATCATGAAAGTCCTCCGTGCCGAGCATCTCACCAGTGGGCGCGCGCCGGAGCATTGGACGAAGCCCACCCTGCCAGAATATGCCTTCATCGGACGCAGCAACGTGGGCAAGAGCTCGCTGATCAACATGCTGTGCCAGATCAAGAAGCTGGCGCGCGTGAGCAATACGCCGGGCCGTACGCGCAACGTGGAGCATTTCAGGGTGGAAGGCACGCTCAAGAGCAATGCTCCATGGCTCCTCGCCGACCTGCCCGGCTATGGATTCGCGAAAGCGAGCAAGACGGAGCGGGCCGCGTGGGAGAGCATGATCCATAACTACCTGCGCAGACGCGAGAACCTGCAATGCGTGTTCCTGCTGGTCGATTCACGGTTGGAGCCGCAGCAGAACGACCTGGACATGATCCAATGGCTCGGCGAACAGGGCATCCCTTTCCACATCGTGTTCACCAAGGCCGACAAGCTCTCGCCTCCGAAAGTGCAGGCCAACATGGCCGCGCTGAAACGCGAATTGAAGGAGAGCTGGGAGACTTTGCCGCCGATGCACCTGACCAGCAGCGAGACCTTCGAAGGGCGCGAAGAGCTGCTCGGGCTGATTGACGATGTGAATGCACGCTGGCAAGGCCTAGTATAATGGCAGGTCCAAAGCTCGTGGCGCGCTCAATCCTCCTTCACCCCCAGCATGTGCTCAGCGAAGTAGGCCGCGAAATCGCGCATCTGCGCAGCCATCCGGCCTTCGCCTGTGGCCCGCTCGAAGGTGTCTGACAGCGTGAGCAGGTTCTGGTGGAAGAAGGCCTTCATCTCTTCCACGGTCATCTCTTTCGTCCACAGGTCGATGCGCAAGGTGTTCTTCTCGTGCTCGTCCCAAAGTGCGAGCAGCATGGCCTTGCTCGCGCTCTTCGCGCCGTTGTCCTCGGCCTCCCACTCGATGCGCTCGGGCACGTGATTGTCGTCGAGTCGGACGGAGATGGTGATTTCAGAGGTCTTCATGTCGGCTGGGAAAGGGCGGAAAGATGAATGCTTAAAGCGCAAACGCTCATTTGGGCTTGTAGGCCCGAAGCACGGCATGGTGGTCATGCAGCGCGAAGAGCTCTGCGTAAGTGGTCTTGGGATTCGCCTTCATGAACGCCTGCACCATGCGCAAGCCGATCCATTCACCGAGGTGGCCGGGGCTCTCGCGCGGCAAGCCGTTGGTGAATGGGCCGTCGTTCATCCAACGGCCAATATCCTCACCCTTCTTGCTGAAGAGCTGGTCCTTGGCCACGAGCGCCTTCCAGACCTCATACTCATTGGCTTCGCACCAGGCGAGCTGCTCCTTGGTGAAGGCGAGCTTCAGATGCGAATCGACCTCTGGGAGCACGGCGTCGAGCAGGGCCATGGCCTTGCCGGTCTCCACAAGGTGCGCGAGCAGGTCAGCGCCATCGACCGGCTTGGTGTAGTGCACCAGCAGCCAACCCTTCAGGGCGCTGGGCACGAGCATCTCGGGCACCATGCGCTGCTTCATGTACATGGGGAAACTCTCCGGCGCGAGATAGCCGATCACCGGATGGTCCTTGCCGATGAACCACTCGACCCCTACGCCCAGCACGCTATCGGTGGGATAGAGCCCATAGTTGTAGCCGGAGTTGAACATGACGACGCGCGGCGTGAGGCTATCCGGGAAGTGCGCCTTCAAGCGCGTAAATGCCTTCTCGAAGAGCGCGCGCTGCGGCTCCAGGTCCCCCAACACGCTATCGGCGGCCTGTTGCGCCGCCCTCCAATCAGGATCGAGCACGAAGCGGTGAAGCACCATCGGCAAGCGCGGGTCGGTCACCGGTGCGCCTTGCAGGATGTCCTCGATGTAGATGCGGTAGAAGTCGCCGTAAGCCGCATAGGCCTTGCGGCTAGCCGCCGCCATGCTATCGGGCGAGGCATGGAAAAGTTCCTGGTCCAACCGCCCGATGGTGATGCGCACCGGATCCACGCCCTTGGGCAATTCCGGTCCGCTGGAGCCTGTGCAGGCCACCAGGCACATCGACAAGCCGATCAGCACGCTATTGGCTGAGCTCCGGACCCTCACGTTACTTTCGCCACCGTTAAACACGCGCCCAAACCTATGAACAAGCCCATCGCTCTCATCGCATTCGTGCTTTCAGCAGCCACCCTTTCCGCCCAGGATGATGTGGGCGTGCGCTTCGGATTGAAGCTTAGCCCCAACATGAGCTTCGTGAACCCCGAGACGAAGAACGTAAAGGCAAACGGCGCTGGCTTGGGCTTCTCCTTCGGGTTGATGCTCGAGCTGCCCATCGGCAGCACCGGCAACTACCGCTTCGCCACGGGCTTGAACCTGAACAGCATGAAGGCGAAATTCTCGGAGGAATACACCTACGTGGACAACCTGGTGGACCCAAAGAAGACCAGGGACCTTTCGCGCGATGTCGCGCTTCAGTACGTGGAGCTGCCGCTCACGGTGAAACTGATGACGAATGAGATCGGCTACATGCGCTACTTCGCCGTGGTTGGTGCAGGGAATGCGTTCAACGTGAAAGCCAAGGCCGATTTCGTGACCCCGAAAGTGATCGCGACTCTCCCTGATGCGGACAAGACGCCTGTTGTGGAGAAGTTCGAGGAGATTGAGGATGAGAACTATCAAGACGACATTGCGCTTTACAAGGCCTCGCTCATCGTCGGTGCCGGCTTTGAGTACAATTTCAGCGGCAACACCGCCCTGATGGTGGGCCTCACCTACAACAACGGCTTCACGAACATCTTGGACATCGATGGCGCCAAGGCCAAGGCCCATTATCTCGAGCTGAGCCTTGGGGTATTCTTCTGAGCCCCTGATCAGCCTGCATCCGAAAGCCCTTCCACCAACAGGCGGAAGGGCTTTTCCTTTGCACCCATGAATACCGCCAGGGTCATCGACCACGTCACGGAATGGCTACGCTCCTATTGTGAGCGCAACGGGCAGCAAGGCTTCGTTGTGGGGGTGAGCGGCGGCATCGACAGCGCATTGACCAGCGCGCTGTGCGCCCGCACCGGCCGTCCAACGCTTTGCGTGGAGATGCCCATCCACCAGGCCACGAGCCAAGTGGCACGCGCACAGGAGCACATCGCTTGGCTGATGCAGCGGCACCCCAACGTGCGCATGGAAGTGGTGTCGCTGACGCCGGTGTTCGATACCCTGATGGATACGCTGCCGCCATTCGCCGACAAGGCCGTGATGGAACTCGCGCTCGCCAACACACGCGCGCGCCTACGCATGACCACGCTCTACTATTTCGCCGGCTTGCTACGCTATGTAGTGGCCGGCACCGGCAACAAGGTGGAGGACTTCGGCATCGGCTTCTTCACCAAATACGGCGATGGCGGCGTGGACCTCTCACCGATCGCTGACCTGACGAAGACAGAGGTGTATGAGCTGGCGCGTAGTCTGGGCATCGTGGACAGCATCATGCAAGCCAAACCCACCGACGGCCTCTGGGGCGATGACCGCAGCGACGAGGACCAGATCGGCGCGAGCTATCCGGAACTGGAGTGGGCCATGGCGTTGCGCGAACGAGACGATGACCCATCAACTCTCCATCTCAGTCCTCGCCAGCGCGAAGTGCTCGCCATCTTCGATCGGCGGAAAGCGGCCAACGCGCACAAGATGACCCTGCCGCCCGTGTGCGTGATTCCAGCGGAACTGAAGTACTGAAGCCGCAATAGCCGCCGTCTATCTTCGTTCGCTACGAGCAACACGCAGCCCATGCTGAAACGCATCATCACACTCATCCTGCTGTTCATCGCAGCGCGCACCTATGCGCAGGACTCGCTCTTCTACATGAGCGGCACCGCCGTGGCCGGCACGGTGGAGGAGATCGGCCTGAAGACCGTTCGGTACCGCACCTGGTCGGGAGAGAACCCCGTGCAGGTCACGGTGGAAAAGACGGAGCTCGCGCGGATCAAATTGCAGAGCGGTCAGGTGTTCGTATTCTGGGGTTCCGCTGAACCCGGCTCAACTCAGGCCGAGCGCACACGCAACAACGCCATCGCATTCGATGCCCTTGCACCGGCGCTCAACCACTTCACATTGGCGTTTGAGCGCGTCCTTACCGGGCGCACCAGCATGGAAGTGAAGGCTGGCTACATCGGCTTGAACCAAGTGAAGACCTACAGCCAACTGTTCAACTCGGAAGGGTGGCTCATGAAGGTCGGTTTGAAGTGGCGGTTGCCGCGCACCCGCGCCCGATATGCTCCTCCGCTCACGGGATGGTACCTGAAGCCCGAGATCAATCTCAGTTCCTGGAGGCAACGGAGCAGCTACACGGATTACTATTACCCACTGCCATACACCTACGATGTCAATGCGCAATTCA
>DAORNP010000077.1:6887-11712 GCA_035441065.1 Flavobacteriales bacterium
GCAGCGCTGCTCGTCAACATCGGCAATCAGTGGCTGATCGGCGAGCGCATCACCTTCGGTCTGTTCGCTGGCTTGGGATATGGCTTCCAATGGGTGTCGGGCCAGCGCCGCGAGCGCTATGAGTACTACGGCTACAACGAAGAGCCTTACGCGTTCTCGCATGCGTTCTTCGGCCGGGGCACGCCGCTCGCGGTATCCGGAGGCATGACCTTCGGCTTCGCATTCTGATTCCAGCGGGGCCTGATCGCGCACGGCCCATGGTGGCCGAACGAGCGGAATCGCTTGCTTTGGGCAAGGCTAGTCCATCCATGCTGCGCAGTGCGCTCCTCGGCTTGTCCATCGTCTGCTCGGTGCTCTTGCGCGCGCAGACCATCCGGGGCAGCGTGGCTGACGCGGAGACCTTGATCGGCCTGCCGGGCGCCACCGTAGTGGTGGTGGGCAGCGACCCGCTCATCGGCACAGTGACCGATGTCGACGGTCGTTTCACGCTGACCGGCGTTCCACTGGGACGAACCGCGCTGCATATCCGCATGATGGGCTATGAGGATCAAGTGCTCAACGGCTTGGTGCTCACCAGCGCAAAGGACCTTGTGATCGCCGTGCAGTTGCAAGGCGCGCTCACTGAATTGGACGAGGTGGAGATTGTTGGCGATGCCGCTCCGGGCGAGGTGCGCAACGAGATGGCCTTGTTAAGCGCACGCCAGTTCAGCGTGGAAGAGACCGATCGCTATGCCGGCAGCCGCGGCGATCCCGGCCGCATGGCCAGCAACTTCGCCGGGGTGCAGGGCGCCGATGACAGCCGCAACGACATCGTGATCCGCGGCAACAGCCCCATGGGCGTGCTCTGGCGCTTCGAGGGCGTGAACATCCCCAACCCGAACCACTTCGCCATTCCCGGCACCGGCGGCGGGCCCGTCACCATCCTCAACAACAAGTACCTCGCGAACTCCGACTTCTTCACCGGCGCCTTCCCTGCTGAATTCGGCAACGCCACCGCTGGGGTCTTCGACCTGCGCATGCGCAACGGCAACGCTGACAAGCATGAGTTCACCGCACAGCTTGGCTTCTTGGGTACCGAGCTTATGGCCGAAGGTCCGCTGAGCAAGAAGCATCGCTCGAGCTACCTGGTCAGCTATCGCTACAGCACCTTGCGGCTCTTCGGCTTCATGGGCATCCGCATCGGCACCGATGCGATACCGCAATACCAGGATGCCGCCTTCCGCCTGCACTTCCCCAGCAAGAAAGGCTCGGTCTCCCTGTGGGGCATAGGCGGCAGCAGCAAGATCGACATCGTGATCAGCGATCAGGAGAAGCCCGACACCACCACCTTGATCTACGGCGAGAACGACCGCGACCAGTACTTCCGCTCGCGCATGGGCACTGCGGGCATCACGGCCACGCGCACGCTGAACGCGAACACGTACGTGAAAGCCACGCTCGCCATCAGCGGCCAAGGCATCGATTCGCGCCACGATTACGTGTACCGCCATGTGGAGAACGGCCGGTACATGGTGGATAGTCTGCCCACCTTGCTGCGCTACGGCTTCACCGAAAACAAGGCGCTGCTCTACGCCTTCGCGAACCGCAAGCTGGGCAGCCACAGCACGTTGCGCATTGGCGTGAACGTGGAGCAGCAATGGAACAGCTACCTCGACAGCGCGCGGGCCATCCTCCGATCCACTCAGGTCGGCGAGCCGAATACTCTAGATGCATGGCGTGTGCGCTGGGATGCGCGCGTGAGCGCCGTGCAAGTGCAGCCCTATGCGCAAGTGAAGCACCGCTTCAACGAGCAATGGACCGCCACGCTCGGCATCACAGCGCTATACAACTCGATCAACACGAACAGCTTCTCCCCCATCGAGCCGCGCCTCGGCCTCTCCTATGCACCCGACACACGGCAGCGCATCTCCGCCGGCTACGGCCTGCACTCGCAGCTGCAACCCGGCTACCTGCTCTTCTACGGCGCCACCACCAACGGCCGCGATCCGCAGGAGCAGAACACGGGCATCGGCTTCACGCGCACGCACCATTGGGTGCTTGGGTATGATCGCCGTCTGGGCCAACGCGTTCGGATGAAGCTGGAGGCATACTACCAATGGCTTTACAATATCCCCGTGAGCGTAGCGCCTTCCTCCTTCTCCTTCGTGAACACCGGCGCAGGATTCGAGCGCTTCTTCCCGGATAGCCTGCACAACGAGGGCGTCGGCTACAACCAAGGCATCGAACTCACGCTGGAGCACGCTTTCGCCAAAGGCTGGTACGGGCTCTTCACCGCATCGCTCTTCGACGCACGTTACCGCGGCAGCGATGGCACATGGCGCAACACCTCGTTCAACGGCCGCAACGCCTTCAACCTGGTGCTGGCGCGCGAGTTCACCACGAAGAAGAAATCGGTGATCAGCATCGGCACCAAGTTCACCTATGCGGGCGGGCGTTGGTACGGCCCTGTTGACCGCGATGCAAGTAATGCGGCTCAGGAAGTGGTGTACGTGGACAGCCTGGTGAACAGTTCCGCCCCTACTTCCGCGCCGACCTGAAACTGGGCTACCGCTGGAACCGCCCCAAAGTGATGCACGAACTGGGCCTCGACCTGGTGAACGTAACGGGCCAGCAGAACATCCTCACACTCACCTACGCGCCCGACCACCCCAGCGGTGATCCGATCCGTGAAGAATACCAGTTGGGATTCCTGCCGTTGTTCTACTATAAGGTGGAGTTCTGATGGAGGTGAAGGATGTGATGAGGGTGAAAGAGGTGAAGGGTCACCTTTCTTCGTTCCTGCCATCAAGAGTGAAAGACGGACAACACAATGGACGACCAGCGGATCATTGGCCTCATCGAAGCGGGCAAGGACCAGGAGGCATTCAAGGCCCTCTACGCCCATCTGCCTAAGGTGGAGCACCTCGTTCGGCAGAACAGCGGCCGTAGCGCGGATGCGAGGGACATCTTCCAAGATGCCCTCATCATCTTCCACCGGCGCGTGCGCAATGAAGGATTCACGCTCACCAGCAGCATCGGCACCTTCCTCTTCGCCGTTTGCCGCAACCTGTGGCGCGATGAACTGCGCCGCCGGAACAAGGCCATGGGCGCATGGAACCCGGACGCCGAAGCCGATGAACCCGCTGACCTCACGGCCCTGCTCGCTCGCGAAGGCGAATTCAAACAGGCGGAGCAGGCGCTGAAGTCGCTGGGCTCGAAATGCGTGGACGTGCTCGTGCGCTTCTATGTGAAGCACGAGCCGCTCGCGCTGATCGCCAAGGCACTGGGCTTCTCTGGCGAAGGCGCCGCGAAGACGCGCAAATACAAGTGCCTGGAGCAGGCGCGAAAGCAGTACCGCTCGTTGTCCATGACCGTCGCCAACGCAAACAACTCCTGAACGATGCGCGACGAATTGCACCTGATGGAACTCGTGGACCGCTACGTCGACGGATCCATGACCGCGACGGACCGTGCGGCCTTTGAAATGCGGGCGAACGCGAATGCCGACCTGCGTCAACTGATCGAGGATCAGCGCGCGCTGCGCGAAGGCATTGCCCGGGTACCTGTTCGCGCAGCCGCTGCGAAGGCGTATCGGTCCTACCGCTTCGGCAAACCGGGTCCGTGGATCGGAGGTGCGGTGGTGGTGGCGGTGATCACGAGTGCAGCCCTCTTCTGGGCGAACAGCTCGAAGGAGCAGGTGAAGCATGAGGCACCTGTCACGGAAGCGGCAACAACCACCGACGATATTGAACACGCGGCGCTCGATGACACCACAGGAACACGCCTGCGACCGATGGTGCTCAGCATCAATCCTGCAAAGGACACCACCCTGCTCACACCCAGCGGCTTGGTCATCGACATCCCGCGCGGCGCCTTCCTCGACGCACAAGGACGCGCGCTTACCGAAGCGGTGCGCGTCACGGTACTTGAAGCGCTCGATGCGGTGAGTATCATCAAGGCCGGGCTGAGCACCATGAACGGCGACACATTGCTGGAAACCGGCGGCATGTTCTACTTCGATGCGCGACACGACGGCGAACGCGCAGCAATTGATTCCGCGAAGCCGATCACCGTGATGGTGCCAAGTGCGAATGCGGATCCACGGATGATGCTCTATCAAGGCGTACGCGCCGCTGAGGGATTGATCGATTGGCGCGAACCCCAGCCGCTGAAACGCTCGCTAGTGCCGGTGGACATCACCACGCTCAACTTCTACCCACCGGGGTACGAGAAGAAGCTCTCGGAGCTGGGGCAGGATGTGGCGAGGAAGGCGTTCAGGGATAGCTTGTATTGGTCCTTCGCGAATCAGATACGCAGTGCATCGCAGTGGGAGACGATGGACTTCTCGGCCAATACTGATTCCGTCCAAAGTTTCGTCACATACAGCAGCAGGAACGGCATCGACCCCGCCAAGGTGAAGACCATTTGGAGCCCACGCTTCAATGGCACCAACCTGGCCACGCGCGAATTCGAGGAGCGCATGCGCGCTATCCACGGCACCTGCGACAACGCGGTGCTCGACCTCTACGCGCAAGGCCTCGACAATGACCTGAGTGAACTGGATGCGCGTGCGGCGCGCATGGGGCACAGCGCCTTCGACGCCTTGGCCAAGCGCAACGACGGCCGGGTCAATCTGCCCAAGCACGCAGCCGAACGCTTGCGAACGATGTACGAGAACTGGAGCCGCGCCGAAGCCGATGCGATCCGGAAAACGCAAGAGCGGTTCTGGGCCGAACAAGCGAAGCTGGATGGGGTAGCTGATAGGAAGCGCGTGCAGCATTCCGCTCAGACCGAGGCTCGACGGCAGGAGCTCTTTCAACGCGAGTACGACGCCAACCTCGCCGAC
>DAORNP010000077.1:11761-13936 GCA_035441065.1 Flavobacteriales bacterium
AGCCACCCATCGCGGCCTACGTGGCCAACATCACCAACCCCGGCTGGTGGAACGTGGATCGCGCCGTGTTCCAAGCCACCGCGGACCGCAAGAGCATGCGCTTCACGGACCAGCAACGCGGCAAGACAGCCACGCTCACCTACACGCCCCTCACCGTTGAAGTGAGCGCCCGCGCCAGCTTCGATGAACTCTTCGTGTACCTGATCCCAGAAGAGCTGAACAGTTTCCAGCGCATCAACGAGCGTGACGGCTCCTTTGAAGAACAGCTCAACGCGCTCTTCACCTATGATCTGCTTTGCCTTGGCATGAAAGGCACGGAGCAATTCGCGTTCACCGCACGGGCAACAGGGCAGTCGCGCATCACCGCTTCACTCTCACCCACCGACGACAATGGCCTGCGGAAGATGCTGCGGACCAAGGGCAATGTGGAGGAAAGCCTGCTCGACGAGAGCCGGTTCCTGACCCACTCCGCCGGAGACCGCGCACGACGCAAGTCCAATGCTGATCGCGACCGGTTGCGGCGGGAGTTGATGCCGGTGGTGTTTCCATGCGCGACGGACAATGCGGTTGGCGTGTCTGTTGAGCAATGGGGAGAGCTCCCCTGGGACATCCCCGCGCGCTTCCCCAGCGGAGAGGAGAGCATGTGGGCCTGGATGCGCCAACGAATGAAGGTACCCGTGAACCCTGGGGGCGATGGCCGCGTGCTCCTGCGCTTCACGGTGGAGGCCGATGGCCGCACCACGAATCACTTCGTTGAGCGCAGTGGTGGCCAGGCATGCGATGAAGAAGCGCTTCGCGTGGTGCGCCAGATGCCGCGCTGGGCGCCGAGCAGGAACGCGAACGTGCCGGTGGCGTGCTCGATCCAGTTACCAATCAATTTCGCACTGAAGTAATCGCTTGGGTCATGGGCTTCCAGCCCGTGAACTCTTGGGTCACCGGCTTCCAGCCGGTGACGAGCAGATCAGCTTGCCCTTTGTTCCACATACGCCCCCTGTTCTTTGTGCGCAGCGATGTACGCTTCAACCCGCTCCAAGTGCATCTGGTTCCGCAGGATCCTGTCGAAGTATTCATCCATCCACAATCGCCCGGTGCGTGCCAAGGCCTTGTTGATGCCGTTCGATGTGAACGACTTCCAGCTGTGGATCACACTTGAAAGCTCGACCCCGCTCTTGGGTGCGACCAGTACATGCAGATGATTTCCGGCGATTGCAAAACTCCCCAGGTGGTAACGCTCGCCATGGAAGTGGTGCAAGGCCTCCACCACGATCCGGCATGCCTCCGGCCTGCGCAGCAGGCATGAGCCGTGTCCTGCATCGAGCCATTGCTGCACGCGATGGTGAAAGAGGCGATACCATTCACGCTTGAGCATGTGCTCCATTTCACTGACCGGCTTGTCGCCATGAAGCTTCACCCAAGCCCGGCGATCCATTTCAATCCTCAAGAGAGCCTTACTTGAGAGGCTGTCCGCCAACCGCCAGGTGACGAAGTAGAGCTTGCCATCCTGGCTCCAGTGCGGAAGGTTGCGACGGGTGCGTGTGGTTCCTGCATCCTCGTCATAGAAGGGGTCATCGAGGAGGTGGTCGTAGGATGACATAGAACCAAGATAGAATCACCTTGAAAGCCAAGAAGGGAAAGCGCACCGGCTGGAAGCCGGTGACCCTAGGAGCACCACCGGCTGGAAGCCGGTGACCCAGCCGGTGGCCCAATCAAATCGTCCACGTATGCTGCCCCTTGAGCAGCGCGTCCAGATCCCCAGTGCCTTTGCGCTCCTTCGCTAGTGCGACTTGTGCCGTGAGCTTCGCTTCGTGCGTGGGCCGGTCGTTCACATAGAACACGCCGAAGGGTCGCGGGAAGGCGCCCTCGTGACGCGGATCATTGAACAAGCGCACCAGGATCGAGGCCTTGAAGTTGTCGCGCTCGTCGTGTATCCAGCAATCGTTCGGTGAGAAGTCCGGGCCGATGTCGATCACGCGCGGCTTCATGTCCTTGATGCAGATGCCCTTGGTGCCGCCAGCGAAGGTGAGCGGCTTGCCCTGCTCAACGAAGAGCGTGTTCACAGGCTTGTTCGCCTTCTCCGTGAAGACCTCGAAGGCACCGTCGTTGAAGACGTTGCAATTCTGATAGATCTCCACGAGCGAGGTGCCGCGTTGCGCATCGGCGCGGGCCAGCACTTCG
>DAORNP010000077.1:13956-17706 GCA_035441065.1 Flavobacteriales bacterium
GCGGGCGATGAAGGTGCCGTCAGCCCCCTTCACCAGCGCGAGCGGATTGAAGGGATGGTCCGTGCTGCCCATCGGCGTGCTGCGCGTCACCGCGCCTTCCGGCGATGTAGGCGAGTACTGCCCCTTCGTGAGGCCGTAGATCTCGTTGTTGAAGAGCAGCACGTTCACATCCACGTTACGGCGCAGCAGGTGGATGATGTGGTTGCCGCCGATGCTGAGCGCATCGCCATCGCCGGTGATCATCCACACGCTCAGCTCGGGACGCACGCTGCGCAAGCCGCTCACGATCGCCGGAGCACGCCCATGGATGCCGTGCAGACCATAGGTATCCAGGTAGTACGGGAAGCGCGAACTGCAGCCGATGCCGCTTACGAAGACCACCTCTTCCTTCTTCTTGCCGCTCTGCTCCAGCAGCGTTTGCACCTGCTTCAGGATGCTGTAGTCGCCGCAGCCGGGGCACCAGCGCACTTCCTGATCGGAGGAGAAGTCGATCTTCTCCGGAGCAACGGTTCCGTTCACGGCGCTCATTTCTTCAGCAGGTTGAGCACGGCTTCCTTGATCTCCGCGCTGGTGAAAGGCAATCCTTGGATCTTGTTCAGGCCCTGCGCGTCCACGAGGAACTCGGCGCGCAGCATCTGCCGCAATTGGCCGCTGTTCATCTCAGGAACGAGCACCTTCTTGTACTTCTTCAGCAATGGCCCGAGGCCCTTGTTGAAGGGGAACAGGTGCCTGATGTGAACGTGCGCCACGCTGTGTCCTTCAGACTGCAACTCGAGCGCCGCTGTGCGGATCGCGCCATAGGTGCTGCCCCAGCCCACGATGAGCAATTCGCCTTCGGGCGGGCCGCTATCCAACCGGATGGGCTTGAATCGATCCGCGATGCGCGCCACTTTCTCGGCACGCAGCCGCACCATCAGCTCGTGATTCTTCGGCTCGTAGCTGATGTTGCCCGTCTTATCCTGCTTCTCGATGCCGCCGATGCGGTGCTGCAGGGCCGGTTGGCCGGGCAGTGCCCAAGGACGAACGCCGCGCTCGTCGCGAGCGTATGGAAGGAACTTGCCTGAAGCATCGTGCAAGTCTGCCAAGGATCGCTTCGCGGCGCCTTCGTCGCCACTCGCGATGACCATTGGCGGTTGTATGTCCGGCAGGTCCTTCGACTGCGGGAAGCGCCAGGGTTCGGCGCCGTTGGCGATGTAGCCATCGGTGAGCAGAATCACGGGCGTCATGTGCTCCAGTGCGATCTGCACGGCCTCGAAGGCCATGTCGAAGCAATCGATGGGCGTGCTGGCCGCGATCACCGGGATGGGCGCTTCGCCGTTGCGACCATAGACCGCTTGCCACAAGTCTGCTTGCTCAGTCTTGGTGGGCAGGCCCGTGCTGGGCCCGCCCCGCTGCACGTTCACGATCACCAAGGGCAATTCGAGCATGAAGGCCAGACCCATCGCTTCGGTCTTGAGCGCGATGCCTGGGCCACTGCTGGCCGTGATGCCGATCGCGCCGCCGTAGCTGGCACCGATAGCGCTGCTGATGGCAGCGATCTCGTCCTCCGCCTGGAAGGTGATCACTCCGAAATTCTTGTGCCGACTGAGCTCGTGCAGTATATCGCTCGCGGGCGTGATGGGATAGCTGCCATAGAAGAGATCGAGCTTCGCCTTCTGCGCAGCGGCGATGAGGCCGAGCGCAGTGCCCTGGTTGCCGGTAATGCTGCGGTAAGTGCCCTTCGGCATCGGGGCGGGCTTCACTTCGAAGCGTGTGGTGAAGGTCTCACTGGTATCACCGAAGTGGTAGCCCGCCTTCAGCGCGCGCAGGTTGGCATCGAGCAGGTCCGGATTCCTGGCGAACTTCTGCTGCAGGAAGCGCTCGCTGTTGTCCATCCCCCGGTTGAACATCCAGTTGATGAAGCCGAGCACGAACATGTTCTTGCAGCGGTCCTTCTCCTTCATGCCGAGGGTGAGGCCCTCAAGCGCGGCGCGCGTCATCTTGGTGACATCAACGGGATGCAGGGTGTACTCCGAGAGCGTGCCGTCGGTCAACGGGTCGGCTTCGTCGATGTAGCCCGCGAGGCGCAGGTTCTTCTTGTCGAAGCCATCGGTGTTGGCGATGATGGCGCCGCCCTTCTTCAGCTTGCCGAGGTTGGCCTTGAGCGCGGCGGCGTTCATCACCACGAGCACATCGCACTGATCGCCAGGGGTGAAGATCTCCACGCTGCCGAAGTGCAACTGGTAGCCGCTCACACCCGCGAGGGTGCCTTGAGGCGCGCGGATCTCGGCCGGGAAATTCGGGAAGGTGCTGACGTCGTTGCCGAAGAGCGCGCTGCTGTCGGTGAACTGGCTGCCGGTGAGCTGGATGCCGTCGCCGCTATCGCCAGCGAAGAGAATGACCACGTTGCGCCGTTCCTCAACGGGCTTGGTCCGGGTGGGGGTTTCCATGAATAGCTGCGCGAAGGTAGCCGGGGCGGCACGCTGGCCGGTGATGCGCATCACGCGGCGGGATAACAATGCAGGGAAGGCTTGGTTCGCCCTACGCCACCACCCCCAGGTTCACCGCCTCCACGCTCTTCACCTGCGGCGCCACGCGCTTGATAGCCTCCTCCACGCCGGCCTTCATGGTCATGGGCACCATGGCGCAGCCAAGGCAGTTGCCATGCAGGCGCACGCGCGCCACACCATCGGGCGTCACTTCATCCAAGGTGATGTCGCCGCCATCGGCCTCCAGGAAAGGGCGCAGCTCGGCGAGTGCTTCGCGGATGCGGGCCTCGGTGGTCTCGATCTCAGCGGTGTTCATGGTTCAAGCGGGCACGGCGTTCAGCACGCGGTCGGCCACTGCTGCGCAAAGATGGCGGAAAGGCGCAGCGGCGGGCGTATCGCCTTGCAGCACGGCTGGGCGGCCTACATCGCCCGCTTCGCGCACACTCTGGATCAAGGGCACTTCACCAAGGAAGGGCACCTTCAGCTCGTCGGCCAGCGCCTTTGCACCGCCCTTGCCGAAGATGAAGTACTTGTTCTCGGGCAATTCCGCCGGTGTGAACCACGCCATGTTCTCCACGATGCCGAGCACGGGCACATTCACGCTGGGCAGCCGGAACATGCCCACGCCTTTGCGCGCGTCGATGAGCGCCACGGGTTGCGGCGTGCTCACGATGATGGCTCCGCTGAGCGGAACGGCTTGCACGAGCGACAGGTGAATGTCGCCGGTGCCAGGCGGTAGATCGATGAACATGACATCGAGCTCGCCCCAGTCCACATCCTTGATCATCTGCTCCAGCGCCTTGGTGGCCATGGGCCCGCGCCACACGATGGCCTGATCCGCCTGCGCGAAGAAGCCGATGCTAAGCAGTTTCACCCCATAACTCTCCACCGGCACGATCCAATGTTTGCCGTCGCGCTCACGGGTGCCGGGCTTCTCGTGCACCACATCGAACATCAGCGGCATGCTGGGGCCGTAGATGTCGGCATCGATGAGGCCCACGCGCAGGCCGCGTGCGGCAAGGCCCGCGGCGAGGTTGGCGGTGATGGTGCTCTTGCCCACCCCGCCCTTTCCGCTGGCGATGGCCACGATGTGCTTCACTTGGGGCAGCACCTTCCGCACGTTCGCGCGCTCGCCGCTCAGCGGTGAAACCTGCACGTGCACGTTCAGCTCCTGTCCCAGCGCCTGCTTCAGGTTGAAGACCACGGCCTCCTCCATGCGCTTGCGGCTGTGCATGGCGGGATTGCTTACTTCCACCTGCACATGCACGGAGTTGCCCTCGAT
>DAORNP010000078.1:0-3301 GCA_035441065.1 Flavobacteriales bacterium
GCGGCACACTTCGGCAGCGTCCGGGCCATTGAATGGGTCGAGCACGCCAACGCCTCTGGGCAGTTTCACTCCGGCCAAGGAGAAGTGCAGCACGTGCTGTAGCAGGCGGTCGGCAAGCATGTGGTTTATCAAGCAAGGGCAGCAAAGGAAGCAGCAGCCCAGGGAATACCTTCGTGGCATGCTTCGCTGTGCGCTCGCACTGCCCATCGCGCTCTGCGTGAATACGGCCTTCGCGCAGGCCGAGGAGCATCCCTTCATCGAGTCGTTCACCCTAGCTGCGCAGGAAGGTCGCGTGCTCTTGGAATGGACGATGAAGGGCGGCAGCACCTGCGACGGATCGATGGTGGAGCGCAGCACCGATGGCGAGAACTTCTTGCCGGTGCATCGCATCGAGGGCCTCTGCGGCGATCCAGAGGTGGCCGTTCATTTCAGCTGGGCCGATGCCGATCCTCCGGAACTGAGCGACCTGTATTACCGCATCGTCTTTGCCGCCGAAGGGCGCAGTCTGCCGCAGCAGGTGCGCTTCGATCAGCTTAACCGCAGCACGCATCGTGTTTACCCGTCGCCCACGGATGGCATGGTGCGCTTGCTCTTGCGTGTGCCATTGAGTGCACAAGTCGATCTTCGCGTGTTCGAGGCGAACGGTGGTTTGGTGCTTGAGCGACTTGCGCAAACAGGCCGGTCGCACGAAATCGACCTCACCGGCTTCGCAGCAGGCAGCTACCAAGTGGTTGCCATCGCCGATGGGCAGCGCTTCGATGCGCGCGTGGTGAAGCAATAGGTGCCAATGCAACGGGGCCTCCTCGCGGAGGCCCCATCGCCGCCCGGGGGTCCATCCGGGCTGTCGGCACAGGAAGGCCGGTTATTCGCAATAGATCAGCAGCATCTCTTCCACGCTGCGGTCGCCAAGTTGATGCGCTTGGTGAAGCGACTCGCAGGCCTCTTGCTTGCGGTCCATGCGCAAGAGCACCAACGCGCGTTGGGCGTGCGCTTGGTCCAGTGTTGGGTCGAGTTCGATGGCGCGTTCGATGTCGGTGAGCGAGAGGTCGTCCTCGTGCATGGCGCCGAAGGCGATGCCCCGATTGCACCAGCCGAGCGCACTATATGGTGCGATGCGCACCAGTTGGTCGTAGTGCGCCTTGGCGCCCAGGTAGTCCATGCGGCTCATGGCGAAGTGCCCGAGTTGCAGCAGGGCGTGCTCGGCAGCTGGTCCGGTTGGCCTTACGCTTAGGATCTTCGCAAGATCGGCCAAGGCGCTTATTTCCGCCCCAAGCTGGCGCTTCACTTCGGCGCGACGCAAAAGGGCGTGCGCATCGTCCGGACTGAGCGTAAGTGCTTGATCGAGGTCCTTCAATGCCCCGCCGAAGTCGCCCATGCCGATCCGGTTCACGGCGCGGTAGTACCAAGTCTTCATGTCGGCTGGCGATTCGCTCACGGCCTTGCTGAAGGCGGTTTCGGCTTTATCGTGCTGTTGGGCGCGCATCGCGCTCATGCCAGCGAGCATGTCGTCGCTTTGGGCGTGCAGGGCAGCAACGCTCAGGAGCAGGAGGGTCGTGGTCAGCATCTTCATTGCGGGGCGTGCAACGCAGGCCACTTTGGAAAGTTCCCAATGCAGGGTGGATAAGTGCGATGCTATTACCGCCCATTGGAGCGATTCGCTGCTTCAATTTCGGCCATCTTCACCAATCAGACAGGCCGGAAGCCTGTCGGCCCCCATGCTCCTCAATAGCCAACCCATCGCCGAGGATCTCGGCTACCTGCTTGCCCGCATCAGCTTCGGCGGCACCATGCTCCTGCAGCACGGCTGGCCCAAGCTCAACCGCTTCAGTGAGATCGCTGATGGATTCGCTGATCCCTTCGGATTGGGTGGCACCTTCTCTTTGATACTCATCCTGATCGCCGAGGTGCTGTGCAGTGCGCTGGTGGTTCTCGGGCTCTGGACGCGAATCACGCTCGTTCCCCTTATCATCGGAATGGCGGTCATCGTCTTCATGGTGAAGGGCGATGCCGCCTTCAAGGAGAAGGAGCTAGCGCTCGTTTACCTCTTCGGGTTCTTGGCCCTCCTGTTCACGGGCAGCGGCCGCTTCTCGATCGACCGCATCTCGTTCAAATAGCGCGGTCGCATTCCTTTGCGGCACAACCCGAACCGATGCCGACACGAGACGAGTTCATCCGCGCTATAACCGATGGCAACAGCTTCAAGGGCGAGTCGATCGCATTGGGCGGCGCGCTCTTCCAAAGCGAGGTGCCCGAAGGATGCACCGTGAAGGTGCCTTTGCGCACCATGAATCGCCATGGCCTGATCTGCGGCGCTACCGGCAGCGGCAAGACGAAAACCTTGCAAGTGCTCGCTGAACAGCTCTCGCTCCATGGCGTGCCCTCCTTGCTCATGGACGTGAAGGGCGACCTGAGTGGAATCGCCGCACCCGGAGCGAGCAACGAGAAGATCGAAGCGCGCCATGCCAAGCTGGGCATCCCTTTCGCGGCGCAAGGCATGCCAGTGGAATTGCTCAGCCTGAGCGAGGAACCCGGGGCCCGCTTGCGCGCAACGGTGAGCGAGTTCGGACCGGTTCTGCTCGGCCGCATCCTCGAACTGAACGACACGCAGCAGAGCGTGCTCGCGCTCATCTTCAAGTATTGCGATGACCATGGCCTGCCGCTACTCGACCTGAAGGATTTGCGCCGCATGCTGCAGTTCGTCGGCGATGATGGCAAGGACGACATCAAGAAGGTGTACGGTCAGGTGAGCGGCGCCACGGTGAACATCATCCTGCGCAAGCTCATCGAGATCGAGCAGCAAGGTGCCGACCGTTTCTTCGGAGAGCGGAGCTTCGATGTGAACGACCTGCTGGAGCTGCGCGATGGCAAGGGCGTGGTGCACATCGTGCGCCTCACCGACATCCAGGACAAGCCGCGGCTCTTCAGCACCTTCATGCTCTGCCTGCTGGCCGAGATCTACAGCACCTTCCCAGAGGTGGGCGACCCCGAGAAGCCCAAGCTCGTGCTCTTCATCGACGAGGCGCATCTCATCTTCAATACGGCCACCAAGGCGCTGCTGGAGCAGATCGAGACGATCATCAAGCTCATCCGTAGCAAGGGCGTGGGCATCTATTTCTGCACGCAGGATCCCAGTGATGTGCCCGAGAGCGTGCTGGGCCAACTTGGCTTGAAGGTGCAGCATGCCCTGCGCGCCTTCACCGCGAAGGATCGCACCACCATCAAGAAGACGGCGCAGAACTATCCGCTCACGCCGTTCTACAACGTGGAGGAACTGATCACCTCATTGGGGATCGGTGAGGCC
>DAORNP010000078.1:3370-8692 GCA_035441065.1 Flavobacteriales bacterium
TGAGCCCATTGGAGATTGATGGCCTCGTTGCACGAAGCCAGTTGGTGCGCATCTATAACGAGGAGATTGATCGGGAGAGCGCATTTGAGATCCTGGAGAAACGCATGCAAGGCAAGGAGGATGAGCAACTGGAGCCCAAGCCGAGGCAACCGGCACCGAAGACCGAGCCGGGCACGCTGGAGAAGATGACCAAGAACCCGATGGCGCGGCGAGTGGGCAACACGATCGTGCGAGAGCTCACGCGCGGCCTGCTGGGCGTGCTGGGCATCCGCAGCACCACTCGGCGCAGACGGTATTGAATGCGGAGCCCCGGCATAGCCGGGGCTCCGCATTCGGGTCTTCGCACGATCAGCGCCTGCGGTTCATGAAGATCATGATGTAATAGAGCAGCGTGGCCAATGAGCCAATAGCAGCCACCACGTATGTCCGCGCGGCCCACTTCAAGGCGTCTGCGCTCATGGCGTACTCGCCTTGCGTAACGATGCCATTACGCTGGATCCAAGCCAAGGCGCGGTTGCTAGCGTCGTACTCCACCGGCAGCGTGATGAAGCTGAAAAGGGTGGTGGCGCCGAAAAGCACGATGCCCGCGAGCAGCACTGGCTCGCCAAGCGGCGATGCCGCCGACATCAGCAGGATGCCACCCAGGATCACCCATTGCATGAAGCGCGAGGCCACGCTCACCACCGGCACCAGCTTGCTGCGCATGTTGAGCCACTGGTAGGCTGTGGCATGTTGAACGGCGTGCCCCACCTCATGCGCGGCAACAGCGGCCGCAGCGGCATTGCGTGCTAGACCGGCTCGCTCAGGTTCACGGTGCGGTTCGCCGGGTTGTAATGGTCGGTGAGTGCGCCTTGCACGCTCACCACTTTCACGTTGGTGATGCCATGGTCGTGCAGCATGCGCTCGGCGATCTCGCGCCCGCTCATGTTGTTGCGCAGAGGCGTGCGGCTGTATTTCTCGAAGCGCGATTTCAGCTGATTGCTCACCACCCAGCTCACCAGCATCATCACGATGCCGATCACATACGCGCCCATCATCGGATTTCCCTCCATCATCATGATTCGTTGTCTTTGGATTTGGGCCCGGCAATTCCACTGCCGTGTTCGGTTCCCTGACGATCCGGCAGCCCGTCCCGCCGAACCTTACGTCGCGAAGGTTGTTCATTCAGCACAACTTTGCCCCATGACCACTAGGACACTCCTCCAAACCATCGCTGTGGCGGTCCTGCTGCTCACTGGTTGCACCGTTGCCAACCCGGCCAAGTATTATAGCCGGGCCGAAACGAAGAAGCCCTACGATGCGCTGATCGTGCCGGGCATGCCCTACACCGACGATGGCGGCGTGCATATCGGCTTGAAGGCGCGGCTGGTGTGGGCTGTCCATCTATATAGAAAGGGCTTCAGCGACCGCTTGATCATGTCGGGTTCCGCTGTTTACACGCCGTACAGTGAAGCTCGGATCATGCGCGAGTACGCTGTGGCCATGGGTGTGCCGCGCGAGCACATCCTACTGGATGAGCGCGCAGAGCACAGCACGGAGAACATGTATTACGGCTACCAAGTGGCCTGTGCGGCGGGATTGAAGAACGTGGCCCTCGCAAGCGATGAGTTCCAAGTGAAGATGCTGAAGCCCATGCACCGCCGGATGAAGCGTGAGCTGGGAGTGCACATCGAGCTGCTGCCATTGGTTCGCGACAGCGTATCGGAGCTCTTCGCGGCCACCAATCCGGTCTTCGATCCCACGGTCGCCTTGGTGCCCGACTTCGTTTCCATCGTGGAGCGCGAGTCGTTCTGGCGCCGTTGGCGCGGCACGTTGGGCAGGCACATCCCGTGGGAGGATGCTGAACAGTGCAGTCCGGCCCAGGCTGTGCGCTGATGGACCGACCGCGCGTGCGATCTTGCGCGGCCTGAAACCATGAGCCACTCCCGCCGCGCAGCATCCCTGCTGATCACCCTCACCGCTTCATTCATCGCGCAAGCCCAATGCGACCGTTGGCAGCAACGCGTTCGGTACGACATGGCCGTTGAACTGGATCCATCCACGCATCGCTTCACCGGAACCACCACGCTCGGCTATACCAACAACAGCCCCGACACGCTGCGCGAGCTCTTCTTCCACCTCTACTTCAATGCGTTCAGGCCGGGAAGCGAGATGGACGTCCGCTCACGCACTATCGCCGACCCCGATGGCCGTGTGCGCGACCGGATAGCCGGATTGAAGCCGGAGGAGATGGGCGAGCTGCGCGTTGAGCGCATGGCGCAAGCCGGCAAGCCTGTGCAACTCGAGCATCTGGGCACTGTGCTGCGCGCGGTGCTGCCGCAGCCCTTGCTGCCCGGCAAGAGCACGAGCCTTGCTTACAGCTTCGCCGGACAGGTGCCCGTGCAGATTCGCCGCAGTGGCCGCGATAATGCTGAAGGCGTGGCCTACAGCATGGCTCAGTGGTACCCGAAGCTGGCCGAGTACGACCAGCGTGGCTGGCACGCCATACCCTATGTGGGCCGCGAGTTCCATGGCGTTTGGGGCGACTTCAATGTGCGGCTCACGCTCGATAGCGCATACACCATTGCCGCCACCGGCGTGCTGCAGAACCCGGAGCAGATCGGCCATGGCTATCCGAGCAAGAAAGCTGTGAAGCGCGCGCCCGGTGGCAAGCTCACATGGCATTTCGTTGCCAAGGATGTTCACGATTTCGCCTGGGCGGCCGACAAGGAATATGTGCATGTGGTGCAGCCCATGACCGATGGCCCGGAGCTGCACTTTTTCTACAAGGCCTCGCTTGAGTCGGATGCGGTGTGGAAGCAACTGCCCGACTACATGATGAAGAGCTTCCGATTCATGAATGCGCATTTCGGCAAATACCCATGGCCGCAATACAGCTTCGTGCAAGGCGGCGATGGCGGCATGGAATACCCGATGCTCACCTTGATCACGGGCAAGCGCAGAATCGGCAGCCTCGTGGGCGTGAGCGTGCATGAGAGCGTTCACAGTTGGTATTACGGTGTGCTGGCCAGCAACGAGGGCCGGTTCCCGTGGATGGATGAGGGCATGACCGAATACGCCAGCAGCAAGGTGATGGAGCACCTCTTCGGCGGTGAAGGCGACCCGCACGGGTCATCGATCAATGCGTACCTCGGCCTCGCCGAGAGCGGCAAGCACGAGCCGCCCAGCATCCACGCCGATCACTTCATCACGAATGCGGCTTATGGCACCACTGCGTACAGCATCGGCGAAATGCTGATTCATCAGCTCGGCGCTGTGATCGGGGAGAAGGACCTCGAGAAGGGCCTCTTGCGCTACTACGAGGCATGCAAGTTCAAGCACCCGGAGCCCATCGACCTGGAGCGTGCCTTCGAGAAGCAGAGCGGCTTGGAACTCGATTGGTACTTCGATGAATGGATCAACACCACGCGCATGCTCGACTATGCGATCGTGGAACTGCTGCAGGTGGGCGACTCCATCCAGATCACGTTGGCGCGCAAGGGCGAGATGCTCATGCCGGTGGATGTGATGCTGGTTTCACGCGATGGGAGCCAGGACCTTTACCACGTGCCGATTTCCCTTTCGCGCGGCGCGAAACGGCCCGGCAGCGATCGTGAGTCCTTTACCGTGCTGCCGCCTTGGCAGTGGACCGACCTGCGCTACACATTCAGCGTGAAAGGCGACATCGGTGTGCTGCTCGGAGCATCACTCGACCCTTACGGTCGCACCGCCGATCGCGATCGCGAGAATGATTCCGTTCTGTTGCCCGACGCTGCTCGCGGCCTGGCGCGGCCGTGATTGCCTAATCCACCTTCACGTACATTTTCTTGATGCGCATCATCGGGCCGGGGCAGTGCGTAGTGTGGCAATTCGCACAGCTCAGCACCAGGGCATTGTATGCATGCGCGCGATCCTTGCGGGCAGCCTTGTAAAGCGCCGCCACCTTGGCTTGATAGTCTGTTGCGAAGGTGGGGAAGGTGATCGGGTCGATGTGCATGTCCCTGGTGGGGGTGGCCGTGAGCAGCTTCTTCACGCCAGCAGGATAGGGGGGGAGCTTCTTGTCGCCACGGGCAAGGCCGGCTTTCACGCTATCGGCATGCGAGGCCATTTCACGCATGAGCAGCGCCAGCTCGCTGGGCGGTGTCAGGTCCTGAGCACCAGTTGGAGGAGCGTCGTCGTTGTTCCGCGCGGCGCAGGCCACGACGGCTATCAATACCAAGGCGAAAAGGGCGAACCGTGCGTTGCGCATTCCGCAAAGAAACGGGAAGAAGTGCCGTTCCGTCAGGTTGCCGAACAGGGCGTGATGCTTGTCACCTTCGCGCCATGCCTGATTCGGATCCGCAGCTCGAAGTGCCAGCAGTGCGCAACCGGATGGCCACGGCGTTGGTGCTGCCAGCGGTCGTAGCCATCTTGCTCTGGTGCATCTGGCTCCTCGATCACGGCCTTCAATTGGACCTCACGCGCTACGGACTGTACCCACGCGAAGTCAAGGGCTTGCTGGGAATTGCATCTGCACCGCTGCTGCACGGCGATTGGGAGCACATCTTCAACAACAGCACCGCGGTGCTCATGCTAGGGTGGTGCCTCATGTATTTCTACCCGCGGCTTGCGGGACGCGTGGTGGGCCTCACCTGGTTCCTGGGTGGCATCGGCGTTTGGCTCATCGGGCGTGAAGGGCCGCCGCATGTGGGCGCCAGCGGCGTGATTTACGGCATGGTGGCATTCCTCTTCACCAGCGGCATGCTCCGTGGTCAGCGCACGCTCATGGCGCTTTCGTTGTTGGTGGCCTTTTTGTATGGCAGTTTGGTGTGGGGCATCTTCCCCATCGTAGCGGGCATGAGTTGGGAGAGCCACCTATGCGGCGCCTTCGTGGGCTTGGTGCTGGCTTTGGTGTATCGCGCGGTACCTCCTGCAGTGAGTGATCCGCGCCCCGCCTTCCTCGATGAGGACGATGACGAGGAGCCACCAGCGCCCTACTTGGAGGACGATGCCGGCGATGCGGTGAACGAGCGCGAGCTGGCTTGGAAGCGCAAACTGGCCGAGCGTGCCGGTCGTCCCGGCAACGTGAGCACGACCTGGGATACTGACTGAACGGCGCTTACTCGCCGCGCAATTGCGCCAATTCCTTTCCACCGCCTAACAAGCGCAGCTGGTTGTCGTCAAGGCGGAAGCTGTCCACCTTGCCGAGCATCTCCTTCACCGCATTCTCGGTGGGCTGGATGCCTTCGCAATACTTCTTGGTGCTGCCGATGCTCGAGAAGCTCAGCTTGGTGCCTTCCAAGGTGTAGGCGCCCATGAGCGCATTGCAGCCGCCGAAGCCTTGCAGCTGATCACCGGCGAGCT
>DAORNP010000078.1:8713-9316 GCA_035441065.1 Flavobacteriales bacterium
CAGCTCAGGCCGTTGGCCATTCAGCGTTTCCACCACCCATTTCTTCTCTTTCAAGGATGATATGTCAACCCCCTTCTTCACGCACTTGTTGGCGGTGAGGGTGATGAGCAGGAGCAGGGCGATGGAAGTGGTTTTCATGGCAACGGATGAGTTGGGCACGAAGTAACCAAGTTCAGTGCCGGGAGCAAACGGCCTTGCGCCGAAGCGGTCCTTGAGGGTGCTGATGATCTCAGCTCTGTGAGCCGCGCAGGTCCTTCAACCTCACGCCATGCCCACCTGCCGCAAATGCCGCAAATGGCTCAGAAGGGCGCTGCGCATGGTGGGGAACTCGCGATAGGCCACACCGAACTCGGCGCACACCTGCTTAAGGCGCTTGCTGAGCTCAGGGTAATGCACATGGCTGATGCGCGGGAAGAGGTGGTGCTCAATTTGGAAATTGAGGCCTCCAAAGAGCCAGTTCCACAGCTTGTTGCGCGTGGCGAAGTTGACCGTGGTCTCCACCTGGTGCACGGCCCATTCCGCCTCAATGGTGCTGCCATCGGTGGCGGGATGCACGAATTCCGCGGGTTCAACCACATGGGCCAATTGGAACACCACGCTGAT
>DAORNP010000078.1:9326-12762 GCA_035441065.1 Flavobacteriales bacterium
CCCGCCACGAAGACCATGACGCCGTAGCCGGCCAGCACCGGCAGCACACCCACCATGAGCATGGGCAGCACGAGGAACAAACCGATGTAGAAGACCTTCGACCCCCAGAAGAGGATGTGCTCCTTGCGGTTCATGGGCCGCAGCGGGGTGTGGTCGGCGATCTTGCCGCTGAAGTATTTGCGCAGGTCGTTGTAAAAGATCCAGAACAGGTAGGTGGTGCCGTATAGCACCAGGCTGTAGATGTGCTGGAAGCGGTGGAACCAATAGCGCTTCTGTCCGGCATGCACGCGGATGAACGGCTTGATGTCGATGTCGTCGTCCATACCCTCCACGTTGGTGAAGGTGTGGTGGTTCTCGTTGTGCTTGAGTTTCCAGAGGTACACGTTCCCCCCGAGGAAATTGAGGCTGTGCGCCATGGTCTCATTCACCCACTTGCGTCGGCTGTAGCTGCCGTGCGCGCCATCGTGCATCACGTTGAAGCCGATGCTCGCCACCACCAGGCCCATGAGCGCGCAAAGTCCCAGCGCGAGCCATGCCGATGCCGGGGTGAAGAAGACCAGCACCACGTAGAGCCCGACGAGTGCGGCGGCGAGCACGGCGGTCTTTGTGTAGAGGCGCAGGTCGCCCGTCTTGCGCAGGTTGTTCTCCTTGAAGTAGGCCTCGGTGACCTCGCGGAGGCGCTGGAAGAAGACCGGGGAGGTCTTCGCGAAAGTTGCTGGTTGCATTGGCCGCGAAAATACCTGTGCCCGGCAATTCGCCGACGAACAATTGTCGCACTGTTCCGCTAAACCTTGTTGATCACAAGGACGAGGGTGGCTCAAGGCTCCTCCTTCCGAACCAAGCCGCCATGTGAGCGTTACCTCAAACCATGTTCAACCTGTTCAAGAAACCCTCCGAGCGCGATCGATTGGAGAAGGTTTACAAGAAGCTGCTGGAGGAATCGTTCCGCTTGAGCACGACCAACCGCAAAGCCAGCGACATGAAACGCGCCGAGGCCGAGGCCGTGCAGAAGATGCTGGAGGCACTGCCGCGCTGAGCGATCAGCCCAGCTTCGCCGAGAGCGTGATGGGCACGCTCTTCAGCAATTGGCTGATGGGGCAGTTCGCCTTGGCATTCTCGGCGCACGCCTGGAAAGCGGCCGCATCGATGCCTGGCACGGTGCCCATCAGTTCGAGGTGGATGCCGGTGACGCCCATGCCTTCGCCCACCTTATCCATGGTGACGGTGGCGGTGCAGTCGAGCTTTTCGGCCGTGAAGCCTGCGGCGTTGAGCACGAAGCTCATCTTCATGGTGAAGCAGCTGGCATGTGCGGCGGCGATGAGTTCTTCGGGATTGGTGCCCGCCTTGCCATCCTCGCTCACGAAGCGCGTGGTGAACGAATGCGGGATGCCGTTGAGGGCGCCACTGGTGCTGCTGATGCTGCCGGTGCCTTCCTTGCCGGTGCCGGCCCAAGAGGCGGTTGCTTTGCGATGGAGTGCCATGTCGATGGGTTAGGCCACGAAGAAACAAAGCGCTTCGCTCCGCTCAACGCGCCACCACGAAACGGGCATGCACGAGGCCCGCGCGTGAACGGATCAGGGCGAGGTAAAGGCCTGGGCCCAACGCACTCACATCAATTGGCTTGGAAGAATCGGCGACCTGCATCACAGCGGCACCCGCACCATCGACAATGGTGGCGGGTCCATTGGCATTGGTGAATCGCACTGCATCGTGCGCCGGAACGGGTATTGCTTGCACCTGAGGTGGCTGGTGCGCTGCGCCGGGCATGGTAGAGCTCAGGCAAGCGCTTGGCTCACCAGCGATGGGCGCCCAGAAGGTGGCCAGTTGCTGGCAGCGTTCGGCGCGGCCTTGCACATAGTGATAGCTGCCATTGTCGCCGTACCGCGCGCATTCGATCAGTGCGAAACCAGGATTGAACGGGGCGCACGGCTGAAAATCGCTGTGGTAAGCAGGAGGGGCGCTCATTCCTGCGAAGGCGTTGGCGATGGCACCACTACCGCGCAGGTTGGGATACCGGTAGTGCCATGGCGCTGCGCCCAGGTTGCAATAATTGCTGATGATGCTCATGGGCTTGCCTTGGTTGTGCATCACCACCCCATCGCAGGTTTGATGGTAGAGGTAAACAGCCGGCGTGTCGGTGCCCTGCCACCAATCTTGCGTGTAAGCTTCAGCGGGCACGCCGCCATAGAAATTGGCCACACCGCGCACACTGGCATCGTGGCCGTTCAGGTTGAGGGCGCCTTCGACCGAGCCCAGATCGGGCCGTGCGCGCATGGTTGGCAGCACCGTGTATTCATGGCTCTCGCAGTCGAAGCCGGTGATGTTGAGGAAGAGCGAGTACGGCTCCGGAGCATCGGGTTGCGCCGCGCATGTTGTTGGGCGCTCTTCCGCGCGGTCGAGGAAAGCAGCGGCCAGCGCCACGAAGCCGCCGGCGCTCTCGCCGCTCACGAAGACCTTGTCGGTGCAGACACTATCAAGCGCGGCGCGCGCCTTCAAGAAGCGGACGGCGGCCTTCATGTCCTGCTGCCCGCGGAAGATCGCGCGCTTGATCTCGGCGCTATCGAGGGCATAGAGCGCGCGGTAGCTTGCTGGCCATGGCGTGACGCCGAATCCCGCCACGTTGCCGCTCACGAATTCGGCCTTGTGCCAGCCAAGCCTGTAGTTGATGCTCGCCACTACATAGCCGCGCTGCACGAATTCGATGGCTGTGGGGACCACGCCGAGCGGGTCGTGCTTGCATCCGGCCAACCAGGAGCCGCCATGGGCGAGCACCAACAGTGGTCGCTGCGGGTCGAGGTTGCCAAGCGGTTTGTACAGATCGAGCTCAAGGGTGTCGATGAGGCCGAGGTAGTTGGTGTCGGCGCCGTACACGATATCACTCTCCACGGCGTACTCGAACTGGCCCGGTGTCACGTAATCCTGCGCCATGAGGCCGACGGTGACCATGGGCATCAGAGGCGCAAGGGCGCTTCGGCGGAGCAAGGAGCAGATTGCCATCGTTTCGTTCGGTTCGGGACCAGCTAGAAGTCTCCACCTCTAACGGCAGCCGCTTGGCGCTGTATGCAAATATCAGGTGAAGCCCGTGCGATTGGTGCAGCGGTTGGCGTGCCAACAACAGGCAACGGCGCGCATGCACGAAAATGCGCCCGCTATCTTGGCCCGCGCTAGCATGCTCGCGCTCATCCGCAAAGAGTTCCGGGGCTTCCTCGGCTCGCTCATCGGCCATATCGTCATCGCGGTCTTCCTGCTGCTCACGGGCCTGTTCCTCTGGGTGTTCCCCGGCAACCTGCTCGATAGCGGCTTCGCAGACCTCGGTACGCTCTTCTTCATCGCGCCTTGGGTCTTCCTCTTCCTGGTGCCTGCGGTAACCATGCGCAGCTTCAGCGAGGAGCGGCGTACCGGCACCATCGAGGTGCTGCTCACCAAGCCGCTCACC
>DAORNP010000078.1:12796-13202 GCA_035441065.1 Flavobacteriales bacterium
CAGCATTGGCGCTCATTGCACTGGCACTGGCGCCCACGCTGGTGTATGTATGGGCCGCAGACCGCTTGAGCACCTCCGTGACCGCAGTGCCTGCGCAGGCCGTGCAGTGGCGCAGTTACCTGCATCTGGCCTTGAGCATTGCGAACGTGCTCATCGCCATCGTTTGGCTGGTGCGTCGCAGGCGCTCGGCCCAATGGGATGCCCGCGGCTTCTTCGTGAGGCTCATGGTGGTGCTGGCGTGGTCGGTGCTGTTCAGCGCGGTGCTGCATTGGATGCTCTTCATCGGCGGCGTGGATGCCGGTGCCACCTGGGGCGCTTACATCGGCCTCTTCCTGCTCGCGGCCTGCTTCGCAAGCATCGGCGTGCTGGCCTCGGCCCTCACCGATAGCCAGATCGTCGCCTTCCT
>DAORNP010000078.1:13268-15666 GCA_035441065.1 Flavobacteriales bacterium
CGACCTGCTCGGCGGACTGGAAGGCCCCATCAAATCCATCGGTATCCAAGCGCACTACCAGAGCCTCGGCCGCGGTGTGCTCGACCTCGGCGATGTGCTCTACCACCTGGGCGTGATCGCGGTCTTCCTGTTGCTCACGCGCGCGGCGCTCCAAAGCAGGACCTGGTAGCATGAGCACCCTCCGCAGCAAACGCATCACCGACCTCACGGAGCTGCTCGTGGGCATCGGCATCGTGGCGCTGCTGCTCTTCATCGGCTCATTCGCCCGGGTGCGCATCGACCTCACCAGTGAGCAGCGCTACACGCTCACGCCCGCCACCAAGGAACTGGTGCAAGGACTGGAGGACATTCTGTATGTGAAGGTGTACCTCGCCGGAGAGCTGCCCGCCGACCTGAAGCAACTGGAGCGAGCCACCCGTGACGTGCTCGATGAGATGCATGCGGTGCAACCGGATCATGTGCAGTACAGCTTCATCGATCCAAGCGCTGAGCCGGACGACAAGGCGCGCAAAGAGCAGTACGACAAGCTACAGGACGCCGGGCTCGTGTACAGCAGCATCCGTGTGAAGGAGAAGGGCGGGTTCAGCGAGAAGATCGTCTTCCCCGGCGCGCTGGTCACTTTCCGCGAGAAGACCGTGCCCGTCCAATTGCTGAAGACCCAGTTGCGCACCCCCGATGCCGACATCGTGGCGCGCTCCATCACCAACGTGGAGTATGAGCTGGCCAGTGGCATCCGTCAGGCCACCACACGGCAACGCCCGCGCATCGCCTTCCTCGAGGGCCATGGCGAGCTGGCGGCGATCGAGACCGCAGACATCACGCAGGCGCTCGGCGCGCAGTATGATGTGAGCCGCGTGCGCATCGATGGCCGGGTGGATGCGCTGAGCACCAAGAACGAGGGCATGCGCTACCGCGTGAACAACTATGAAGCGCTCATCATCGCCAAGCCCGACAGCACCTTCCCGGACCGCGACCGCTACGTGCTCGATCAGTTCGTGATGAACGGGGGACGGATCCTCTGGTGCATCGATGCGATGGACCCGCACCTCGACAGTTTACGGCAGCGCCAATTCAGCATGGCCACGGCGCGCGAGCTGGGCATCGAGGAACTGCTCTTCGCGTATGGCGCAAGGCTCAACAAGGACCTGGTGCTCGACAAGAGCTGCGCGCCCATCGAGATCTTCACGCAGCCTTACGGCAACCAGCGCAAACTCGAGCGCTTCCCGTGGTACTTCGAGCCCGTGAGCGTGCCGCAGAGTGCGCATCCCATCGTGGCCAACATCGACCCGGTCCATTTCAAGTTCGCGGGCACCATCGATACCATCAGCGTGGACAGCGTGCGCAAGACCATCCTGCTGACCAGTTCGCCTTTGAGCTTCGCGCAGAAGAATCCGGTGCGCGTGAGCCTGAGCATCGTGGAGATGGACCAGGGCTTCGAGCGCCGCGCCACTCCGCACCTGCCCATGGCCGTGCTGCTCGAAGGCAAGTTCCGAAGCGCCTACTACGACCGCCTGCCATCGGCCATCCGTGCTGACAAGGACGTGGCCTACCGGGAGCGCAGCGCGCGCACCGCGCAATTGGTGATCGCCGACGGCGACGTGATCGCCAACCGCGTCGATGCCGCCAAGGGTATGTATTACATGCTGGGCTTCGACCGCTACGCCAAGCTCTACGGAAACCGCGAGCTCATCCTCAACGCCATGAACTACCTGCTCGATGACCGTGCGCTGATCAGCATCCGCTCGCGAGCGATCACCTTGCGACCCTTGGACACCAATGAGGTGGGCCTGCGCCGCACCTACTGGCAGGCCATGGGCATCGGTGCACCATTGGCCATCAGCCTGCTCTTCGGATTCGCTTATCAACTGCATCGCCGCAGCCAGAACCGGCGCGCAGCACCACGTACTTCCACTGCTTCACGCCGATGAACCGCCGATTGATCGCACTTGTGCTCCTGCTGGCCGCGCTCGCCCTTACGGCGTGGTGGCTGAGCAAGCGCAGCACGGATAGCACCCTGGATCCAGCGCTCTCTGATTTCGCCATCGCCGACACGGCACGCGTGACCCGGATCTACATCGCCGATCGCGCAGGCAAGCAGATCGACCTTCGGCGCACGCGCGATGGCTGGATGGTCAACGGCATCTACAAGGCGCGACAGCCCGAGGTGAGCACGGCGTTGAAGACCTTCAAACGCGTGGAAGTGAAGAGCCCTGTGCCGAAGAGCGCGGAGGAATTCGTGCTGCGCAACATGGCAGCGCACAGCATCAAGGTCGAGATCTACACGGGTGGCTCGAAGCCCGAAAAGGTGTGGATCGTGGGTCACGCTACCAAGGATCACTTCGGGACTTACATGGTGCTGGAGAAACCCGATGCGGGCCGCAGCAGCGCACCCTTCGTG
>DAORNP010000078.1:15821-17304 GCA_035441065.1 Flavobacteriales bacterium
TCGCATCATCACCTCGGGAGAGGGCGTGCCCCAGCTCACCTCGCTCGATGGCACTCCGCAGCCCATGGATACCGTGCTGGTGATGGCCGCACTCGTCCCCTTCAAGGAATTCAACTACGAGGACATCGTGCGCACCATGGCGCCAGCACGACGCGATTCCTTGCTCAGTGCCCCGCCCAATTTCACGGTCACGGCCAAGTCGAGGAGCGGCGCCGCGCAGGCCATGAAGCTCTGGTACATGCCCTACACTGGCGATGGCAGCGCCTTCGATGCCGCGCGCCCCCTTCATGAGCCGCTGCGCATGTGGGCCTTGGTGGAGGACACCTTGCTGGTTACCGTGCAACGGCAGTACGTGGACCAGATGACCCTGCCCGCGACCGCCTTCAAGCCGTAGCGGGGAGCGCTTTCTGTGGAAAACCCGGCTTTCCTGTTGAAAACCGCTTCTACGCGCCGGATACATTTGCCCGTCCTGAAAAAACCCTTCAGCTTCCCATGAAATTCATCGTATCCAGCACCGCCCTGCTCAAGCAACTGCAGAGCCTGCAAGGCGTGCTCGCCAGCAGCAACACCCTGCCTATCCTCGATAATTTCCTCTTCGAGATCGAAGGCAAGCAGCTCACCGTCACCGCGAGCGATCTGGAAACCACCATCACAGCCACCATGCCCGTGGAGGCCAAGGACAAAGGCAGCGTTGCCATCCCGGCCCGCCTGATGCTCGATACGCTCAAGGCCTTCCCCGAACAGCCACTCACCTTCAGCATCGACGCCAAGCACCATGGCGTTGAGCTGAGCAGCGAGCAGGGCAAGTACAAGATGACCGGTTTCAATGGCGCCGAGTTCCCCAAGAGCCCCGTGCTGGAGGGCGCTACCAGCCTCAGCCTGCCCGCCGGCACCCTGGCCAAGGCCATCAACAAGGCCATCTTCGCTACGGGCAACGACGATCTGCGTCCGGTGATGAGCGGCATCTTCTTCGAGCTCACCGAAGAGGACATCCGCTTCGTGGCCACCGATGCGCACAAGCTGGTCCGCTACAAGCGCACCGACGTGCAGGCTCCCAAGGCCGCCAGCTTCATCGTGCCCAAGAAGCCGCTGAACCTATTGAAGGCCGCCCTGTTGGGCAGTAATGCCGACCTCAGCATCGAATTCAATGAGAGCAATGCCGCCTTCCGGTTCGACAATACCGTGCTGGTGTGCCGCCTGATCGATGGCAAGTACCCCAACTACGAGGCGGTGATCCCGAAGACCAATCCGAACAAGCTCACCATCGACCGGGGCACCTTCCTCAGCACGGTGCGCCGCGTGAGCATCTTCGCGAACAAGACCACCCACCAGGTGCGGCTGCACATCAACGGCAGCCAGCTCACGGTGAGCGCTGAGGACCTCGACTACGCCAACGAGGCGCGCGAGCAGATCACCTGTTCGTACGAGGGCGAGGAGATCACCATCGGCTTCAACTCGCGCTTCCTCATGGACATGCTCAACA
>DAORNP010000079.1:0-310 GCA_035441065.1 Flavobacteriales bacterium
ACGAGAACTTCGTGACCCGCGCGCCCGACGAGGTCATCAAGGAGATGAAAGAGCGTCAGAAGCACTGGCAACAGCGCGTCGACGAACTGACCCGAATGATCGCCAATCTTGGGAATTAGCGATTTAGCTGGTAGCCATTTAGCTGTTTAGCTGTTTAGCTAAAAAGCTACCAGCTAAACAGCTCAAAAATGGATCTCGGACTCAAAGACAAAGTCGTTTTGGTTGCCGCAGCGAGTAAAGGGCTGGGCTATGGCATCGCCCATGCGCTGGCCGCTGAGGGCGCACGGGTAAGCATTTGCAGCCGTGACCG
>DAORNP010000079.1:394-7981 GCA_035441065.1 Flavobacteriales bacterium
GAGGGATCCGTGGATCGCACCGTATCCGAGTTCGTGGTGCTCTGGGCTCTTTTCAACAACACGGGCGGGCCGCCGGCGGGTCCTTTCACGCAGTTCGACGACGCGGCGTGGCAGTCGGCCTTTGAGCTGACCATGCTCGGGTATGTGCGCACGATCCGTGCCGCCTTGCCGCATTTGAAAGCCGGAGGCGGCGGACGCATCGTCAATATCGCCAGCCGCGCCGCCTATCGCGGCGACAGTCCCGCGCATTGGCATTATGCGGCATCGAAGGTAGGGCAGGGGAGTAGGCGTGGAGAGACCATGACTGGCCCGTAACCTTGCACCATGCGCTGGAGGAACGCTTGGGCACTGATCTTCTTGATCTCGCTGCCTGCGGTGGCCGTTGCCCAAGATGAAGGCATCAGCCAGAAGAAACAGGAGAAGATCCTCGCCAAGAAGGCCAAGGAACAGAAGAAGGCCAAGGCCGAGCAGGACAAGGAGAACCGCAAGCGCCACCTGAGCATCCAGGACAAGGCTGCACAGAAGCGGATGAAGAAGAATGCGCGCCGGGCCGACCGGCAAGGCCCCAGCGGCCACCGGGACCGTGGCCCCTTCCGGCTCTTCCGCCGCAAGCGCTGAACAGGGCTGTATAGAATGACGAACGGTTGGCGTTGCACGTGGAATGCGCAAGGTGGATCGCACGGTACATTGGTGCCATGCTCAGCACGCACCATAGCAAAATCTCCTTGCCGGATGTGCGAGGGTGCCGCTTCCTGTGCAATGACAACCGGCAATTAACAGTGGCGAGTGGTTATTTGCACGCAGCATATAGTTTAGCGCCCCCTCGTCGCATTAGAACAGCTGAACGCAAAACCTGACCGTTGATGGTGAGAAGGCTATCCACCGCAATCGCCCTGTGCTTCATCGCAGCCGCTCCGGCGCTCGCCCAAGTGGGCACCGGCAGCCTGAAGGGCAAGATCACCGACAAGAAGACCGGCGAACCCCTGCCGTTCGTGAACATCGTGGTCGAGAACCGCGGTTCACAGGTAACCGGGGGCGCCACGGACTTTGATGGCAACTACTTCATCAAGCCGATTGATCCCGGCACCTACGATGTGGTGGTGAGCTACGTAGGCTACCAGCCTTACAAGAACGCAGGCGTGGTGATCAACAGCAACATCATCACCTTCCTCAACATCCAGCTCAATGCGGGCATCGAGCTCAAGGAGTTCGAGGTGGTGCAGTACACGGTTCCGCTCATCAATAAGGATGGCGGCGCCAGCGGCGGCACGGTAACCCGCGAGGACATCGCCAAGATGCCCGGCCGTAGCGCGGCCAGCATCGCCACCACCGTGGCAGGCGCCAGCGATGCGGGCACAGGCGGAGGCATCAGCATCCGCGGTGCGCGCACCGAGGCCACCTATTACTACATCGATGGGGTGAAAGTGCCTGCAGGAGCAGGCACCGGCCTGCCCAAGGGCGCCATTGAAGAGGTGCAGGTGATCACCGGCGGCGTTCCCGCTAACTACGGTGACGTGACCGGTGGCTTGATCAATATCACCACGCGTGGTCCGAGCAGGCAATTCTTCGGAGGTGCGGAATACCTTACCTCCGGTTTCAAAGTGGGAAAGGACATCACCGATATCATCGGCCTCGATAAGTTCGCCTTCAACCAGGTTGAAGCCAGCGTGAGCGGCCCCCTGCTGTTCCGCAAGGACAGCTTGGGCAACAAGGCCAAGCCCCTGATCGGCTTCTTCCTTAGCGGCCAATACACCAATGTGGTCGACAACAACCCCAGCTACATCGGCGATGTGCGCCTGCGCAGCGATGTGCGCGATGGCATCATGGCCAATCCCGGGCGTTTGCTCCAGATCGGCAATGACGTAGCCTTGGTGAACAGCTCTGAATTCATCCGGGCAGGCGATGTGGAGTCGATTCCAACCCGCCAGAATGCCGGTGAGATTATCTACACCGCCTCGGGTAAGATTGATATCGCCACCACGCAGAATGTGCAGCTCACAGTGGGTGGCTCGCTTGATTTCAGCAACCGCCAATCGTTCAACCGCAACAACTCGCTGCTCAATTCCGAGCGCAACGTGCGCACCAAGGAAATGAGCTGGAGGACCTTCATCAAGTATACGCAGCGCTTCGCCAACCGCACCGCGGAAGAAGAGAAGAAGAGCACCATCAAGAACGCATTCTACAGCCTCCAGCTCGATTACAGCCGCTACCAGAATGATGTGCAGGACTTCGTGCATGGCGATCGACTCTTCGATTACGGCTATATCGGCCGCTACACGACCTATCGTGCGCCGCAGTTCGAGCTGCGCGGGGCGCGTTGGGTGCAGGTGGGTGAGCGCGACACCCTTGTCACCTTTTCGCCTGGCACTCAGAACCCTTACCTCGCTGCCTTCAACAACTATTACTTCACTTCACTGCAGCGCGAGCAATACCCTATCCAGCAGCTCTTCGGCGCGCAGATACAAGGCGGTGACTACGTGGGCTACTATGAGAACCTCGTAGAGGTCCAGCGCCGCGGTGCATTGTTGAATGGTACGCGCCCGCTGACCCTTTATCAAATGTGGAACAACCCAGGGTTCATCGACGATCCCAATGGCGCTGAGTTCCGCAAGCGCCTCAACGAACAAGTGCGCTTCACCGCTGTGGGCAGCGCAGACATCGGGCAGCATGCTGTGATGGTGGGCATCGAATATGAGCAGCTCACCCAGCGCCGCTATGACCTGTCGCCCGTGGGTCTTTGGACCCGCGCCCGTGGCCTGGCCAATTTCCACCTGGAGAACTTCGTCGGTGACTCGCTGCCGCCGACCGCCATTGTGCAGCTGCCCAATAGCCCTTTCCCATTCCACTATTACGACCGCCTCTTCAGCGCCGACGACTTCCGCTTCTTCAGCGGCAACCTGCGCCGTTCGCTCGGCCTCAACGAGCGGGGAACGGATTACCTCGACGTGGATGCGCTTGACCCCAGCGTGTTCGCCTTGGACATGTTCTCGCCGGATGAGCTGATCAACGCCGGCAACTCCACGCTGGTGAATTTCGTGGGCTACGATTACCTGGGCAACAAGCTCACGCGCAAGCCCAGCTTCGACGATTTCTTCACGCAGAAGGATGACCGCGGCGTGAACACCCGCGCGCAAGCTCCCTTCCAGCCCATCTACATGGCGGGCTACGTGATGGACAAGTTCGCCTTCGACGACATCATCTTCAACGTGGGCGTGCGCGTTGACCGCTACGACGCCAACCAGAACGTGCTGAAGGACAAGTACCTCTGGCGCGAGGCCTACCGTGCCGGCGACCGCGTTCCGAATGCGGGCATCCAGAACACACTCGACAACAACCGCCCCAGCAACATCGGCGACGATTATGTGGTGTATGTCGACGACTACGATGATCCGCAATCAGTGCGGGGCTATCGCAATGGCGATACCTGGTACAGCGCCACAGGCGTGGAACTCAGCGATGGCAACTCCATCCAGCAAGGCGGTCGCATCAGGCCCTACCTCATCGGCGGCGACGACCGCAGCGACCTGAATGGTGAATCGCCGCTGAGCCGTTCAGCCTTCACGGATTACAAGCCCGTTGTGAACGTGATGCCCCGCGTGGCCTTCTCGTTCCCGATCAGCGATGAGGCCGTGTTCTTCGCGCACTACGACGTGCTAACGCAGCGTCCCAATGCCGTGCAGAGCCGCGCCAACCTCGTTGATTACGCCTACATCGAGAACAACAGCCCAGTGCTCACCAACCCTGACCTGAGGCCCACCAAGACCATCGACTACGAACTCGGTTTCCAGCAAGTGCTGGGCAAGGCCTCTTCGTTGAAGATCGCTGCCTTCTATCGCGAATTGCGCGACCAGATCCAGGTGCGCAATGTGCTCAATGCCTGGCCTCGCGACTACCGCACCTTCGACAACTTCGACTTCGGTACGGTGAAGGGCTTCACCACCACGTTCGACCTGCGCCGCACGGGGAACGTATGGATGCGCGCGAGCTACACCCTCCAGTTCGCTGATGGCACGGGTTCGGGTCCGAACACGGGCATCAATCTGGTGAACAGCGGTCAGGCCAACCTGCGCACGATCTCGCCGCTCGATTTCGACCAGCGCCATCGCTTCCAGGCCACTATCGACTTCCGCTATGGTCGCGGCAAGGACTACAACGGTCCGATGCTCTTCGGCAAGCCCATCTTCCAAGGTATGGGCGCCAATGCAGTGAGCATCCTCGGCAGCGGCACCCCTTACAGCCGCAGCTCGCAAGTCGTAAGTGAGGCCACCGGTGCGAGCAACCACCGCCTCGACGGTACCTTGAACGGAGCTCGCCTGCCATGGCAGTTCACCACGGATGTGCAGATCGATCGCGACATCCCGCTCACCTTCAAGGGCAAGGACGGTGACAAGGCCAAGAGTGCCGATCTGAATGTGTACCTGCTGATCACTAATGTGTTCAACACGGAGAACATCACCGGAGTGTACCGCTACACCGGTTCGCCTGTGAACGATGGCTTCCTGGCCCAGCTCACTGACCGGTCGCAGACTGATCCGGATGCGTACCGCGACCTGTACCAGATCAAGAACAACAACCCGAACAATTTCGGCGCCCCGCGGACCATCCGTTTGGGCGTGCGGATCAGCTTTTAGATCACCGATAACGAACGATCATGAACGGCCAACAAAGAGCAACCACCAGAACCTTCGCTCTGAGCATTGCCGTGCCCCTCTGCCTGATGGCATGGGCGGCCGGCCCGCCAAGCAATGGCGGGACAGCCCAGCAATTGCGCGCACAAGGCGCCCCAAAGGCTGGTGCGTGCTCGCCTGCGACACAGGTCACGCAGCTCGCATACAACAACGTGCGCGCGGTGGTCGAGAACGGCGGCAACATGTGGACCCGTCGTGGCGGCAGCGCGCGATCGGGCTACGAGGTTCCCAAGACCGAGGACTTCAGCGGCCCCAATGCCATTTATGCGGGCGGCCTCTGGATGGGCGGCCTTTCGGCAGCCGGCCAACTGCGATTGGCGGCGGTGCTTTATCGCGCCACCGGTAACGATTTCTGGCCAGGCCCGCTGAATCGCACGGACGCGAGCGTGACCCCCGATGTATGCCAGACTTACGACAGGTTCTGGACCACCCAGCGTGCTGAAGCTGAAACGCATCTTCAATGGATCATTTGCTCCAATGATCCCGAGTGCAACCTGCAGGAGATCTTCCCCGACGGGTATTCCGTTCCGACTTCCTTCCTGCAGTGGCCTGCCATTGGTGATGTGGAAGCCGGCCAGGACCTGTACATCGCTCCTTTCCTCGACTATAACGAGGATGGTCAGTACAATCCTTACGATGGCGACTACCCGGACTACGGTTTCGACCTGTCGGTAGAGGATTGCAAGAACAAGCGCCGCGAGGATCCGGTGCCCCTGTTCGGTGACTACAACATCTGGTGGGTGTTCAACGACAAGGGCGATGCCCACACCGAGACGCAGGGCCTGCCCATCGGCCTTGAGGTTCGTGCACAGGCATTCGCCTTCAGCTCGAACAACGAGATCAACAACATGACCTTCTACAACTACACGGTCATCAACTGGGCCTCACAGACACTCACCAATACCTACTTCGGCCACTTCGTTGATGCAGACCTGGGTTGCTCGAACGACGATTTCACGGGTTGCGATGTTCGTCGCGGCCTGGGATACGTGTACAACTGGGACGATGTGGATGAAGGATGCCTCGGTGCCATCGGTTATGGTGGCCCATCGCCACCCCCGCCCGCCATTGGCGTGGACTTCTTCGAGGGTCCTTTCCAGGACAGTGACGATATGGACAACCCGGGTCCACCCACCTATCTGGAGAACTTCGATTGTCAGATCGCGCAGCAGCAGCATGGCATCCCGTACCGGGGGATCGGTATCGGCTATGGCGATGGCGTCGTTGATAACGAGCGTTTCGGCATGCGCGCGTTCCTGTACTTCAACCGCGAAGCGCCCAATGCGAACGTGACCGACCCCAGTGTTGCGGCGCACTACTACAACTACTTGCGCAGTATTTGGAAGAACGGTGTGCCGATGACGCATGGCGGCAACGGCTTCGATCCGAGCGGCAATGGCGTGCGCACCTTCTACATGTTCCCCGGCGATACGGACCCCGTTGGTTGGGGCACCAATTGCGCTCCTCAGGGACCATGGTCAGATGACGATCGCACTTTCGTGGACCGCCGCTTCGTGCAGAGCGCAGGCCCCTTCACCCTTGAGCCGGGTGCGTTCAATAACATCACCGTTGGCGTGGTGTATGCACGTTCTCCCGTTGGTGGTGCCATCAACAGCCTGGGGCCCTTGCGCGTTGCTGATGACAAGGCCCAGGCCTTGTTCGACAACTGCTTCAAGATCCTCGACGGTCCCGATGCGCCGGATCTCACCATCCGCGAACTCGACCGCGAACTGATTCTCTACCTCTCCAATCCAGCGGGCAGCAACAACGAGAACCTTTCTTATCAGGAGCTCGACCCCGTGATTCCCCTCAACGATGGTAGCGGTGGCCCCCCCTACGACCGGTTCTACCGCTTCCAAGGGTACAAGGTGTACCAGATGAAGAACGCCGAGGCGAGCATCTCTGATCTGGAGAATGTTGAGCTCGCGCGCTTGGTGTACCAAGGCGATCTCGAGGATGGCGTGAGCCAGATCGTGAATTTCCCCTACGATCCGGCGATTCAACAGGCTGTCCCGACGGAGATGGTGAATGGAGCCAACAATGGCGTCCGCCATGCCATTAAGATCACCACGGACAAGTTCGCGCAAGGCGACCCGCGCTTGGTGAACTTCAAGAGCTACTACTACATCGCCATCGCTTACGGGTACAACAACTATGCGCCCTACAACTTGGCGGATGGTACCGGTCAGGCCTTCCCTTATGTGCCCGGCCGTAAAGCCGCTTTTGGTTCGATCCGCAGCTACGTGGGTATCCCGCATAAGCCTGGTCCGGAGTCATTCGGCACCACGCAGAATGCCAACTATGATGACCCGCTTCAGGTGACACGTCTTGAGGGCCAGGGCAATGGCAAGCTTGAGCTCGCAATCACGAAGGCCACCGAGGACGCAATCATGAGTGGTTTCCCGTGGCGTAAGGATGAGTTGGTGTACGAGCCGGGCCTGGCTCCGATCAACGTGCGCGTAGTGGATCCGCTGAAGGTCCCCGATGCGCGCTTTGAGGTCTGGTTCCAGGATACCGTAGCAGCCACGCCTGGTAATCTCGATGATGCATTCTGGTACCTGAAGAACGTGAACACCGGTGAGGTGATTCCGGGGCACCGCTCGATCAGCCTCGATTACGAGCAGGTCTTTCCGCAGTACTGCATCTCCGTGGCCATCGGTCAGGCATACAACAGCTGCAATTTCGCACGGCCAATCGGTGGCACCGTGACCTTCGATGATCCTGCGAAGGCATGGCTGACGGGCGTTCCCGATGCGGAGGGCATCACGGCCTTCAACTGGATCCGCTCCGGAACCTTCATCGATGATGTCACAACGCCGGCGACCTATTCGGATCGCCCAGGCGTGGATGACAACACGGAGCAGTATTACGAGAAGATCCTGGGCGGTACATGGGCTCC
>DAORNP010000079.1:8105-8367 GCA_035441065.1 Flavobacteriales bacterium
GAGCCGTGTGCCTGTGCTGGAGCAGGAGACCAACAGCCAGTGGAGCGTTGGAGGCGTTGCCAAGCTCTTCCCGCGTGGCCAGGCCAGCGTTGACAAGAATGGCCTGAAGCCCGGTGATCCCGGCTGCAATGTGGCCGAGGCGGAGTTCATCAACTCCACCGGCATGGGCTGGTTCCCTGGTTTCGCCATTGACTTGGAGACCGGCGAACGCCTGAACATGGCTTTCGGCGAGAACAGTTTCTGGGGCGGATCGATCGGCAGG
>DAORNP010000079.1:8489-17022 GCA_035441065.1 Flavobacteriales bacterium
CGCCGCCAAAGCGGTCAACCTGCGCGCATAGGCCCTTATGATGATGGTCAATCAATCCGGGACGGCCTTGCGAGCACCGGTGCAGCGCGGACAACGGCTCTTCGGGCAACAGCCTGGGTGGGCAGCACCATGCTGATTCCGGGAGCCGAGCTCATGGCCACCGATGTGCGGATACGCCTGAATGTGCGCAAGCCTTACAGGGCCTACACCGATTACAGTGGAAGCCCTGCGCCCATCACGCCTGCACTCAACAATGGCTTGCCCTTGTATGCCTTCGGCACGGGTGGTTATGCCGTGCAGACCAATGTGGCCAGCGTCGCAGACGAGTTCCTGGACAAGATCAACATCGTGCCCAACCCGTATTACGCCTTCAGTGGTTACGAGACTTCACGCCTGGATAATCGCGTGAAGTTCATCAACCTCCCGCCGGCCTGCACGATTTCGATCTTCACGGTGAATGGCACCTTGGTGCGCAAGTACCGCAAGGAGAACTCGCTCACCTATTTGGATTGGGACCTGAAGAACTTCAATTCGATCCCGATCGCGGGCGGTGTGTACATCTGCCACATCGAGGTTCCCAATGTTGGCGAAAAGGTGCTTAAGTGGTTCGGCGTAATGCGCCCCTTGGACCTGCAGAACTTCTAGCGAATCACACAACGAAGAAGAGGACATGAAGCGTTTCAAGCATATTTCGCTGGCTGCAGCCGCTGTGCTGGCCGTATCGGCTGGCAGCGTGCAAGCGGGGAATCCGGACCGTGCAGGATCGGCAGGGGCCACGCAATTGCTGCTGAATCCGTTCGCCCGGTCGAGCGGCTGGGGCATGGCCAATAGCGCGAGTCTGCGGGGCACCGAATCCATGTTCGGCAACGTGGCCGGCTTGGCCATGGTGAGCAAGACGGAGATCGGATTCGCGAACATGCGCCTCCCCGGTGCGGGCCTTTCGTTGAACACCGTGGGCTTCGGGCAGAAACTCGGCGCAAGCGGCGTGCTTGGCCTGCAAGCCACCGTGCTCTCCTTCGGCGAATTGGAAGTGACCACCGTTGATGTGCCCGAGGGCGGACGAGGCAATTTCCGTCCGTCCATGTCGAACATCGGTGTGGCTTATGCGAAGAGCTTCTCGAACAGCATCCATGGCGGCTTGGTGCTGCGCGTGGTCTCCGAGGGCGTATCAAGCGTGCGCTCCACCGGTGTATGCTTCGATGCGGGCATCCAATACGTCACCGGCGAGAAGGACAATGTCCACTTCGGTATCGCGCTCAAGAACGTCGGTCCGGCCATGAGTTTCTCTGGCGATGGCCTGGCGGTTCAAGGCTTGTTGATCTCAGGCAGCGACCAGCTCACGCTGCAGCAGCGCTCGGCCAAGCAGGAGATTCCTTCCCTGCTCAACATCGGAGCGGCGTACGACTGGCACATCAGTGACGTGCATCGCTTGACCATCGCAGGAACCTTCGTATCCAATTCCTTCACCAACGACCAGGCGCTTGCAGGGTTGGAGTACGCTTTCCGCAAGATGATTCATTTGCGTGCCGGTTACGCGTATGAGCGGCGTGGCAATGCCGATGAGCGCGTGACCTGGTTCACGGGTCCCAGCGCGGGTATCAGCGTCGATTTCCCATTCGGCGAGGAGAAGAAATCGGCTTTGGCGCTTGATTATGCCTACCGCACCACGAACCCGTTCAACGGTTTCCACTGCTTGGGCATCCGTATCACGATCTGAGCGACATACGCATTCAAGGAAGAGGACCCCTCGGGGTCCTCTTCCGTTCTTTGCCACCAACCAGAACGAAGCGATGAGCAACCCCGCCTACTACACCGAAGAGGGCCTCAAGAAGCTTGTTGATGAACTCAATAAGCTCAAGACCGTTGATCGCCCGCATATCAGCCAGCAGATCGCCGACGCCCGTGACAAGGGCGACCTGAGCGAGAACGCCGAGTACCACGCTGCAAAGGAGGATCAAGGCCTCTTGGAAGCGCGCATAGCCAAGCTGGAGGAGGTGGTGGCCAATGCCCGCATCATCGATAGCTCGCAGATGGACACCAGCCGTGTTTACATCCACACGCGCGTGATGGTGCGGCACGTGGACAACAACAGCCAGCGCGAATTCACCATCGTGGCCGAGAGCGAGGCTGATGTGCGCATGGGCAAGATCAGCGTGACATCTCCTATCGGGAAGGGCCTGCTCGGCAAGGCGCGCGGCGAAGTGGCCGAGGTAATCACACCCGCTGGAACTACGCGTTTCGAGGTCATCGAGATCAGCCTGGCGAATGCCTAGCATCTTCACGCGAATCATCAACGGCGAGATTCCTTGCCACAAGGTGGGTGAGGATGAGCGTTTCATCGCCTTCTTGGACATCGCACCGTTGCGCGAGGGCCATACGCTTGTGGTGCCCAAGCTGGAAGTGGATCGTTTCTTCGACCTGCCGTCCGACGTGCTCGCTGCTGCCATGCCATTCGCGCAAGAGGTAGCGGCTCGCATCCAACGGGTGGTTTCGTGCGACCGAGTAGGATTGTCCGTGATCGGTTTGGAGGTGCCGCATGCGCACATCCACCTGATTCCTCTGGATCGCATGAGCGACATGGACTTCACGAAGCCCAAGCTCAAGCTGTCTCAAGAGGAGCTTGCTGCGCTAGCGGAGCGCATCCGAAAAGCCTAGCGAACTCGGTCAGGATTGGATCGCACGAACGCGCCCCATCCGCCTTTGCTGCCGCCGCCGCCACCACTGCGTTTCGAGGTGCGCAGTCCGCTTCCTGTGAAAGCGAAGTGATGGCACACGGCAACCGCTACCGCATCCGTGGCATCGGTGCTCGATGGGAGTGCGCGCAGATTGAGGATGCTGAGCAGCATGGCGGCCACTTGCTCCTTGCTCGCATTGCCATTGCCAGTGATGCTCTGCTTCACGCGTTTGGGCGCATATTCCGTGATGGCCAGCTCACGTTGCAGCGCCGCCGCGATGGCTACGCCTTGTGCGCGCCCGAGCTTCAGCATACTCTGCACGTTCTTGCCGAAGAATTGCGCCTCGATCGCCAGCTCATCGGGGTGATGCCGCTCGATGATGGCGAGTGTCTCGCTGAATATCGCGCGCAGCTTCAAGGTATGGTCGTCGGCTGCGGGGAAACGGATGGCACCGGCTTCGATCAGGCGCGCCTTGCCATGCTCCACCATCAGCACACCGAAGCCCATCACCGTGGTGCCTGGGTCGATGCCGAGGATGATGCGCTCCGCAGGTGGGGCCACCGGGGTACTTTTCGCCGTCTTCACCGCAACGCGCCGAAGGTACCGTGAGCCGCCGAACCCTCTTATTGCTCCGTTGGGGAGTCTTCCTGCTCGCCTGCCTATTCCTCTACGTGCGGTTATCACGGCAGCAAGGCGATCTTGATATCGTGGCCATGACCCAAGTGTTCCGCGAACCGCGCACCTTGCTCATGATCGCAGTCGTTAGCGTGCTCATGCTGTTGAACTGGGGGCTCGAGTCGCGCAAGTGGCGCATCCTCGTGTGCGAAGTGGAACGCATCTCGCGATGGCGCGCTTTCATGGCGACGCTCGCAGGAACACCGATTGGCTTGATCACGCCCAACCGCGTAGGAGAGTTCGTGGGCCGCGTGCTCTTCCTGGCGCCTGAGCATCGCATCGCTGCGAGCTTCGCCACGGCGTTGGGCAGCATCGCGCAATTCGTGGTCACCGTGGTGCTGGGCCTGCTCGGTTTGATCGCGCTGCTCTTCGGCGCGGAGCACGACCGGGTGTCTCCAGCCGCTTCGGCATGGGTGGGCTTGTGCGCATTGGTGGCGTCGGTCACGGTGCTGCTCTACTTCAATCCCGACTTGCTGCGCAGTGCCATTGCGCGCGTGCCGGTGATCAAACGATGGGAGCGCCATGCAGCGGTGCTTGGGCGCTTCGGCAATCGCATGCTCACGCGTGTGCTGCTGATCAGTGCAGCGCGATATGCGGTCTTCAGCGTGCAGTTCGCCTTGCTACTTGGCGCCTTGGCCGATGTTGCCGTCGCTGATGCGCTGATCGCCATTCCGGCCGTGTTCCTCGTGAGCACTTTGATCCCTACGGTGATGCTCACCGAACTCGGCGTCCGCGGATCGGTAGCGGTGGCCTTCTTCGCAACCAGCGCTTCGAATGAGGAAGGCGTGTTCATGGCCTCCACCGTACTGTGGCTCATCAATCTGGGCCTGCCCGCCATGGCTGGCGGCGTGATCCTCCTGGTGGCCCGATTACGCAGCGCACGCGAATGAGTGAAGGGTTGCTAATTGCCTTGGCCTTGTTCGTGGCTGCTTTGACGCAGGCGCTGGTGATCGGCAGGTGGCGCAATGCCATCGCGAAGGGAAACGCGCAGCATGCTGAAGGAAAGGAACTGCCGCCTCCGATCACGGCGATCATTCCCGCACGCAACGAGGAAGATGCGATTGCCGGTGTGCTGCAGGATCTGCACCGGCAAGCCTATCCGAAAGAAGTCCTGCAGGTGCTCGTCATTGATGATGGAAGCATGGACCGCACAGCCTCGGTCGCTCAAGGAATGCGCGCCGCCTGGCCGCAGTTGGATGTGCTCAGCAATCGTGGTGCGGGAAAGAAGGCCGCTATCACCACCGGTGTCGATGCAGCGCAGCACAACATCATCGTGCTCACCGATGCGGACACGGCCTTTGGCGAGGAACGTCTTCGGGCTATTGCGCAGACCATTAGCGCAAACAGGCTCGATATGCTCATTCTGCCTGTGCTCACGAAAGGGGATGGCTTTCTCGGTGCGTTGCAGGCTTCGGAGCAAGCGGCTTTGCTCGGGATGGCCTTGGGCAGTGCATTGAACGGTGCGCCCACGATGGCCTATGGCGCCAACCTCGCATTCACACGAGCTGCGTTCCGCGAGGTGGGCGGTTTCGGTGGCGATCGTTTCGCGAGCGGCGACGACCTTTTCTTGCTGCGGAGGATGCAAGCGCACGGCAAGCGTATCGGCGCGCTGTTGAATCGTGAGGTGCTTGTGACAACGGATGCGGTTGGCGCATGGGGCGAGTTCTTCGCGCAGCGGCTCCGATGGGCCGGTAAGATGCGCGGCGCCATCGGTGCCATGAGCTGCTTCGGAGCCCTTGGGCTGGCCTTTCCGTGGGTCTTGCTCTACTTCACGGTCAGGTTCGACCTGGTGAGCTCGATGGGTCAGAACGGATTCTACCAGTTGCTGCTGCTCGCTTCAGCCTGGCTGCTATGGCTATTGCCGCCGGTAAGCCTAGTGCGCGATGTTCAACGAACAATCGGTGTTCAAGCTCAACCTGTGATGAACGTTTTCGCCCTGATCGCCTTCAGCGTGTATGCGCCGCTGATCGCATTGCTTTCGCTTGTGATCCGGCCTAAGTGGAAGGGCAGGAAGGTCCGCTAGAAAGGCAGATCGTCCTCGCCCTCCGCCGTGATGGGCGGCATGTCGGCCATGCTGGGAGGAGGAGCGGCCTGCGCACCTCCTCCGCTTGTGGCTCCGCTGCCTGCGCCGCTGCGCTCGATCCGGTTGCCAGCGAGGCTGAGGAAATACTTCGTCACGCCATCCTTGCCGGTCCACTCGCGGCCGTTCACATAGCAGGTCACGGTCACCTCGTCGCCTGGATTGTAGCCATCGAGCAAGCCGGTCTTGTCCTGCTTGAACTCGATGGGAATCAGTTGCGGGTATTGCCCGCCTTGCTCTGTGACCACGAGTTCGCGCTTGCTGAATTTCTCGCTGACCTGCTGGGTCTTGCCAACGACTTTGATGGTTCCGGAGATGGTGACTTGTGCCATGGTAGGGTGTGCTGATGTTCGGATGATGCCGAGCGGAGGCTCAGCGTGAGTTGAATGCGAGCAGGGTCTTCCAGGCCTCCTCCACGCGGCCCTGCGCGAGCAATAGCTGGGCGTTTCGGTGAAGGGCGGCCATGAGTTCCTGTGGGCTGTCCTGAAGGGCGATGAAGGTATCGCTCAGCTCGGTGAGTTTGTACTCGTTCACGCTGGTCTCATCGGGGATCGTGAGCGCTGCGCCGAGCTTGCCGAGCTCGTTGCCGGTGAGGATCGTGCTCAGGCGTGCTTCGGTCGGGAGGGCATCGACACCCACGCCGAAGTTGGTGTTCGGCTGCGCCAGTTCGAAGAGCGCATCGCCGTGCGCGCGGCAGTAGTAATGCCCGCCCATGCGGCCTACAAGGTCAATCTTGCGCTGATCGATCTTGCCGTCGGCATCGAGCACATCCTCGCTCACGTGGATCATCACCACTTCGCACAGCACCAAGTTGCCCGCGCCGCCGCCAGTTCCGGTCTCGATTACCTGCTGCACGCGGCACTCGAACTGCACCGGGCTCTCCTTCACGCGGAAGGGCTTCACTTTTTCCGAGGCGATCGGCGTGAGACCGCTCTTTGCGAACTCGTTCACACCCTCGGGGTATTCGCCGCTGGCCACGCTGATCTGTTGCACCATGGGGTAGGTGACCACATTGATCACCGCCTCGGGCACGGCTTTCACGTTGTGATAGCTGTGCTTGGTGGTGTTGTCGCGTCCGCGCCGCGCAGGACTGAAGATCATGAGCGGCGGGTTAGCGCCGAAGACATTGAAGAAGCTGAAGGGGCTGAGGTTGGGGCGGCCCTCCGCATCAATGGTGCTGGCCAGCGCGATGGGCCGTGGGCCGATGGCGCCCACCAGATGACCGTGCAGCGCGCCGATGCTCAGTTCCTTGGGGTCGAATCGCAGATGCGCCATGGGTTGGGAGCGCGAATGTAGCCGGGGCGTTTCACCGTCGCCGTGGCGCAACCAAGTATCTACATTCGCGCTCCGATTTTCACGGACGTGGCGGAATTGGTAGACGCGCCAGACTTAGGATCTGGTACCGCAAGGTGTGGGGGTTCGAGTCCCCCCGTCCGTACGAACTGAGAACAACGACCACGAATGGACATCCTGAAAGAAGACACCGGCGCGCTTACCGCGACATTGAAGGTGAAACTGAGCCACGACGACTACGCTCCCGGCGTTGAGAAAGCCCTGAAAGAGCAGCGCAAGCAAGCCGTGATGCCCGGTTTCAGGCCCGGCCAAGTGCCCATGAGCCTGATCAAGAAACGGGTGGGCAAGGCCGTGCTTGTGAATGAAGTGGAGCGCCTGATCGACGAGAACCTGCGCAACTACATCGGCACCAATGGCCTGCGCGTACTGGGCCAACCCCTGCCCTCGAATAACAGCAACGGAAGCAACAATTGGGACGAGCCTGGCGACTTCGAGTTCGCCTACGAGCTGGGTCTGGCGCCTGTCTTCGAGATCGAACTGGACAAGGTGAAGCTGGAGCTGCCCGTGGTGGATGTGAATGATGATGTGGTGAGCAAAGAAGTGGAGGACATGATGCGCCGCTACGGCAAGCTCGAAGCCGCTGCCATCAGCGAAGCCAAGGACATGCTGCTCGGCGACATGATCGAGCTGAACACCGATGGCACCATCAAGGAAGGCGGCATTATGCACCGCGCCACCATCAGCTTGGAATTCCTGGAGGATGAAACCACGCGGAACGCGCTCACCGGCAAGGCCGTGGGCGACGATGTGGTGGTGGATCCCCACAAAGTGAGCCGTGGCCACGACGATCTGGCACGCATGCTAGGCGTTGATCATGACCGGGTGCATCATCTGGAGGGCAACTTCATCTTCCGCATCGCGGAAATCAAGCGCATGACGCCCGCCGAGTTGAACCAGGAGCTTTTCGATCGCATGTATGGCGAAGGCGCCGTGAGCGACGAAGCCGGCTTCCGCGCGAAAGTGAAGGAGGGCCTCGAAGGCATGTTCCGCAGGGACAGCGAGCGCATCTTCCGCCGCCTGGTGATGAAGGCGCTGCATGAGCAGGCGCGCATCGACCTGCCCGATGCCTTCCTGAAGCGCTGGATGCTGGAGACCAGCGAGAAGCCCACCACGCCCGACGAAGTGGAGCAGGGTTATACCGGTTATGCCGATGCCCTGAAGCGCCGCTTGGTGGAGGATCGCGTGGTGGAGAAATACGGCCTTGAGGCCAAGGGCGAAGAGATGGATGCCTTCGCGAAAGGCTACATCACCGATCAGTTCGCGCAATACGGCATGCCCGCGCCCGACGATGAGCGCCTGCAGCAAATGGCCGCCCGCATGCTGGGCGACCGTGAGCAGCTCCAGCGCATGCGCGACAGCATCGTGCAGCAGAAGATGACCGTCCACTTCCGCACCCTGCTCGAGCCCAAGGAGCGTCGGGTCAGCCTCGATGAGTTCATAAACTTGGCCCAAACCGCATAAGGCGGCGCCGTGATTGCGCTTCCTTCGCCACAAACCCGAGCGATGTTCCCCAAAGACGAATTCACCAAATACGCCGTGAAGCACCGCGGCATCAGCAGCAATACCCTGCACAGCTACACGGCATCGACCATCACCAGTTCGATGACCCCGTACATCATCGAGGAGCGCCAGCTCAACGTGGCGCAGATGGACGTGTTCAGCCGCTTGATGATGGACCGGATCATCTTCCTCGGAACCGGCATCAACGACCAGGTGGCCAACATCATCCAAGCCTAGCTGCTCTTCCTGG
>DAORNP010000079.1:17058-17299 GCA_035441065.1 Flavobacteriales bacterium
ATCCAGATCTACCTGAACAGCCCCGGAGGCGGTGTATACGCTGGCTTAGGCATCTACGACACCATGCAGTACATCAACTGCGATGTGGCCACCATCTGCACCGGCATGGCCGCGAGCATGGGTGCTGTGCTGCTCTGCGCTGGTGCAAAGGGCAAACGCAGCGCCTTGAAGCACGCGCGGGTGATGATCCACCAGCCCATGGGCGGCGCCGAAGGGCAGGCCACGGACATGGAAATCACCG
>DAORNP010000080.1:0-2640 GCA_035441065.1 Flavobacteriales bacterium
GCCTGCTGGAGCAAACCACCAGCGAGCTGCGCCAGATCAGCCACGACATGGCCGCGGCCACCCTGAACCGCTTCGGCTTGGAAAAGGCGCTGAAGGACCTGCGCGACACGCTGCACATCAGCGGGCGGCTGCACGTAGAGCTGAACACCTTCGGCCTGGACCAGCGTACCGGGTCGGCGCCCGGCACAGGCTTGGAGCGGAGCGTGGAGATCGCATTGTACCGCATCGTGCAGGAGTTGGTGAGCAACGTGCTGAAGCACGCCAAGGCCAGTGAACTGAGCATCGCCGTGACGCGCGCGCCTGGCCGCCTGAGCGTGGTGGTGAGCGACAATGGCCTGGGCTTCGATACTGCGCAACAATCCGACGGTATGGGGCTGAGCAACGTGCGCAGCCGCGCTGCTGCCCTGGGCGCCAATGTTCAGGTGGACAGCACGTCCGGCAAGGGCACCACGGTGAGCGTGGAGTGCCCTGTGGTGGAATGAACGGCTGCTTCAGCCAAAGTTCCGCAACTTGGCAAGCCATGCCGCACCATCATTCCAATCGCAATAGGAACTCAACAGCTAACTGCTCAAGCATTCCTCCGATGACGATTGCGATGAAGACGCTTCGACCTGAACTCCTGATCCGTCTGCTACTGATCGTGAGCATGGCCACTGCGACGGCGCACGCTGGCGCTCAACAATGGCTCGCGTACGAGAAGTATCGCATGGTCGCACAGCAGAATGCGGCTGAGGAGCTCCGCGCCATCGGGAAGTCCTGGTCAACTTCTCAAGACAAGCGCGAGAACCATCTCGGACTGCTTGCCCTGGCCACGGCCGCACTGCGCGATGACGACTTCCGAGCCGCTCTGGAGCTGCTCGACAGCATCCGGGCCCATGTACCTATTGAAGAGGTCGCCATCCATGCCACGGCTCATCGGCTCACGTCGAACGCCTTCAACCTGCTCGGTGATCCCGAACGCGCGCTGCACGAAGCCGAGGCGGGATCGAAGATGCTGCCGGATACGGGCTTCATGCGGGAGCGCATCGGCCTCCGGAACGTGAAGGCTGAGGCCTTGCTCTACATGGGCGACCGATTCAACGAGGCATTCACCCTCTTCGCGCAGAACGCCCGGATGGCTGATTCGGCGAAATTCACGACCGGCAAATGCGGCTCAGAGAACGGCATGGGGCTGATCCGCCTGAACCAAGGCCGCTTCACTGAGGCATGGGAGCACTTCAACGAGTCGCTTAGACTGGCACGCGCCAGCGGCTCCGAAATGTTGATGCAGAATGCCGTGGCCAACCTCAGCATAACCGCCATCATGGACGGTCGATATGAGCTTGCGTTGCGACTATGCGACAGCCTGCTGACCGAAGTGGGAGACCGGAGCCCGGAATTCAGGGCATCGCTCCACAACGAAATGGCCTTCATCCATCGCAAGCTGAATGAGCATGCACTCGCGCTGGCGCACTTCCAGAAAGCACGGTCGTTATGCGATGGCCTTGGCGAGACCATGCTCTGCGCTAAAGTGCTGCAGCACCTTTCCACGGAATACTGGGCGCTCGGCCGTAAGGATGAGGCCTTCCAACAAATGGCGGAAGCGCTGACGGTCGCGAGGCGCATGAAATGGGGCACCCTGGAAGCCGAGATCTTGATCGAGTTGCACGATTGGTACAACGAACTGGGCCGGACCACCGATGCTCTGAAGCATTTGCAGGCCCATGTGGCGCTCGCCGACTCGCTGAACATGGTGCGCTATGACGATCAGCTCGCTCGGTCGGAGGCGCTCTACGGTTCGGAGAAAAAGGAACGCCGGATCGCGGAACAGGACCAAGCGCTTGCCCTGGCCGCCGCCGAGGACCGCCGCAAGTCCATCCAGCGCAACGCATTCATTGGAGCAACTGCATTGCTCGTGCTCATCGCCCTCCTCCTCTACCGCACGATGCGCAACCGACAGCGCCTGGCCCGTCAGCAGAAAGAACTGCACGACAAGCAAGTGGATCAACTCCTCGCCCAGCAGGAACTCAAGAGCATCAACGCCATGCTCGAAGGCCAGGAGAACGAACGCGACCGCATGGGCAGGGACCTGCACGACCGCCTCGGCAGCATGCTCGGTGGCATCAAGGCCCACATGGCTGCGATCGAGGACCGTGTGGAGCAGTTGCAGCAGGACCAGCAGTACCAGAAGGTGAACCGCCTGCTGGAGCAAACCACCAGCGAGCTGCGCCAGATCAGCCACGACATGGCCGCCGCAACGCTCAATCGCTTCGGCTTGGAGAAGGCCCTGACCGACTTGCGCGACACACTGCACATCAGCGGCCGCATGCACGTCGAATTGAAAGCGTTCGGTCTGGACCAACGGCTGGAGCGCAGCGTGGAGATCGCACTTTACCGCATCGTGCAGGAGCTGGTGAGCAATGTGCTGAAGCACGCCAAGGCCAGTGAGCTCAGCATCGGCGTAACGCGTGCGCCGGGGCGCTTGAGCATAGTGGTGAGCGACAATGGCGTGGGCTTCGATACCGCGCAACAGAATGACGGCATGGGCCTCGGTAATGTGCGCAGCCGCGCCGCCAGCCTTGGCGCCACTGTGCTGGTGGACAGCACGCCCGGCAAGGGCACCACGGTGAGCGTGGAGTGCCCTGTGGTGGAGTGAGTTGC
>DAORNP010000080.1:2808-3246 GCA_035441065.1 Flavobacteriales bacterium
GTAGCTCCTGCCTTCACTTCAACGCCCCAGGTCTTTCGTCCTTGAGTGATCACCAGATCCACCTCGACCTGGTCCTTATCCCTGTAATGCCAGAAGCGCAGGTCGGGTTCGGTCCAAGCAGCCTGTGCCATAAGCTGCTGCACCACATAGGTCTCCAACAGATGGCCAAAGCGCTCGCGTCGCACCAGTTGATCTACTGTACCCAAGCCCGCAAGCGTGGCGGCCAATCCACTATCGACCAAGTGCACCTTCGGGGTCTTGATCAGTCGCGTGGCCTCGTTGCGGTGCCAAGGGGGCAAGCGATGGATGAGGTAGAGCCTTTCGCATACCGCGAGATGGTGTTCCACGGTTTCGCGACGAATGTCAAGGTCATTGGCAAGGCTCGACACGTTCAGCAGTTCGCCTGTGCGCAGGGCCATCAGTTCGAGCAAGCGACCT
>DAORNP010000080.1:3298-4369 GCA_035441065.1 Flavobacteriales bacterium
CAGTGAGCGCAGGTAGGAACGGTGCCAGGCACGCGCACGTGCCTCGGTGCGCGCAACAGCTTCCGGAAACCCGCCAGCCACCACGCGCCGCGCCCATGCTGAGGGTTCATCCTCCGATGAAGCGGACAGCTTGGGTTTCAGTTCGCCTGCCAGCAGTTCTGCAAGGAAACGGCCGCGCTTGCGCGCTATCTCGGCGGCAGTGAGCGGATGCAGCTGCAGCACCTCCATGCGCCCAGCCAGGGAATCGCCCAGCTTGGGCAGCAGCAGCAGGTTGGCCGAGCCGGTGAGCACGAAACGCCCCGGGCGCCGATCGCGGTCGACCGCCAACTTCAGGGTGCGCAGCAGTTCCGGAACACGCTGTATTTCATCCAGAATGACCCGTTCGGGCAAGGCGGCCACGAAGCCCACGGGGTCGCTCTGTGCGAAGGCCAGTGTGGCGGCATCGTCGAAGCTCAGGTAGCCGTAGCCTGGTTCCAGCGTACGCGCCAATGTGGTCTTGCCACACTGCCGCGGACCCAGGATGCACACCACCGGAGTGTCGCTAAGCGCAGTTCGCAGGCTGGAAGTCAGGTAGCGGGGATAGTTGGTCATTGGATCCAGGATGCTGCCAAAGGTAGCGTCCAATTGCCGGTTATGCAAGCGTCCAATTACTGGCTTGAAGGTTGTCTGATCACCGGTTTCAATTGCGTCCATCAGCCGATTGAAGCGACGGAAAATGGCCCGTTGGATGGGCGGAGCGCAGTCCGGGGCCACTGGCTGTGCCGGCAGCGGATCATTGGGCGGCGGCGGCGTGCGCCAGCGCACGGTGCAATCGCACGCCATGGCTAGCGGCGCCACCGTGCAGGTGGACAGCACGCCGGGCAAGGACACCACCGTGAGCGTGGAGTGCTCGGTGGCGGAGTAACAAAAGTTATCCCGCACCGGGCCTGATAGGGACGAAAATCATGGTTTGCCAGTATTGTGATGGATGCTGGACATGCGGTGCTTCGTGGCACCAACGAACAACGCCATCATCATGCAACGCACAACCGCTCTTTCCCTGATTCTCGCTGTTATGGGCCACATGATGAT
>DAORNP010000080.1:4387-4658 GCA_035441065.1 Flavobacteriales bacterium
CGCACAGAGCCCGCGCCCGGAGAGCAACTCCTGCTGCACGCAACCCGCTGGTCAGTCCGGCTTCACCGGCGGCAACAAACCAGGCCTGACCAATTCCACCACCGCCTCAACTGCAGATATCGCGGTGATCGTCGCAAAGACGCGCGTTGAGCGCCCCACCGACCGAACCTGGGTGTTCACCACTGCCATCGCCAACGACAACGGCAACAACTGCACACCCAAGGAGAACACGCGCGCGATCATTCAACTGCCACCCGACTGCCAGGTAACC
>DAORNP010000080.1:4831-5186 GCA_035441065.1 Flavobacteriales bacterium
CGCCTTCAGCGGAATGCCAGACCATGTGCCTGGCAACAACGCGTGGTGGTGGAGGGAGCATTGCACCGATGGTCAAAGCTTTTATCCGCAGCAACAGCCGCTCCCTACCAAAGGGCTGTGAAACTCCATCCAATCGCACGACTAGCTCCCGCGAGGCAGCTCTTCGCGCTTGACCCCGACTTGCGTTGATGACATGTGTGGCAAAATCATGGTATACCATGATTGCACAGCCAAAGCCGCCGCACGTAATTCGAATCATGCTCGCTGCACATGCACTTCCTCTCCGCAGTTCGCTTCGCGCATGGCACACAGCGCTCCTCACTTGCGTCATCATCTCCAATGCTTGCGCTCAATT
>DAORNP010000080.1:5215-6026 GCA_035441065.1 Flavobacteriales bacterium
ACTCACTCGTATTCGTGACAGCGTCATCGGGCAATCAAAGTGCCGTGACCTGGAGGCCCAGCTGTGCCAAATACTATTCATTACGGGCCGGCAACACAGGCTATCCCTTGGAGACATGGAATGCTGCTGGCGGTCTCAGCATCTACCAAACCAACACGGGTCTTGACATGCGCGGCATGTGGTGGAACCCGAACACCCAGCAGCTGGAGTGCAACCTGTTCAACACCGCTGGCTGGGCCACCATACCGCTCGATGCTTCCTGCAATGCCAATAGTTCCAGTGCGGCCAACATCTTCTTCACTGGCATGAACCAGCCGAATACCAACGCTATAGGCGCGTATGACTGGAACACTAACACGGTGCTGTTCTATCAAACGGGCAACCTGCATGTGTACTCCCGCACCACCGCTACGCTCATCACGACCATTCCGCTCACTGGCACTTCGCTGGTCAACGTCAATACTTCGACGGTCATCTACACTGGCCAGAACAACTATGAGATCGGCCTGCTCGACCATGTGGCGAAGCGCATCCTGCTATTCCGCAGAAGCGATGGTGCTTTCTCAGGCATGAGCCAGTTGCCTGCGGCAGCAACCACTTCGACCTTGTACAGATTCAGCTATGCGAACAACCGGGTATGGCTCTATACTGCGGCACCACGCACATGGAACGCCTACTGCATTTGGAACGAAGGATGCGCCTTCAGCACGCTTCCCGTGGAGTTGCTCCACCAGAAGGCTGCGTGCCTTGAAGGCACTCCCCTGCTCACCTGGGCCACCGCCACTGAGCACAACAGCAGCCACTTCCTGAT
>DAORNP010000080.1:6046-6436 GCA_035441065.1 Flavobacteriales bacterium
ATCGAGCGCAGCGGTGATGCCGAGTATTGGGAAACCGCTGGTCAAGTACTTGCCGCTGGTCACAGCCAACAGGTCATCGAATACACCTGGCGCGATGAACACCCCCTATCCTCTTCCATCACCTATTACCGCTTGCGCCAGGTTGACCTTGACGGCCGCGAGGAAGTGCTCGCCATGCTGTCCCTGAGCGCGTGCAGCAGTGGTGATGCCGCGCTAACCGTGAAGCCGAACCCCACGGATGGCATGGTGGAGGTGCGCTGGCCCGCACAGGATGGGCCTCACGCACTACGTGAACTGCGCATACTGGACATGAACGGTCGGACACTTCGCACAGTGCGTGTTGATGTTGAAGCCTTGGGCCTTGTGCTCGACCTCTCGTTCCTCGCCTCG
>DAORNP010000080.1:6452-6910 GCA_035441065.1 Flavobacteriales bacterium
GTAGGCATCGATGCTTCCGGGGTGCGCACCGGGACAGCGCTTGTTGTGCGCTTGTGATGATCCAAGCGGAGCCGCACGAAATCATGGTTTACCAGTATTGCCCGGCCTCTGTATTGGGGCGTGCTTAGTCGTTCGGAAACCCTACCGAAAATCCCTTGTCCCATGTCGCCACTGATGACGCCCTTCCGACTGCTTTTGGCCACGATCATCGCGCTCTGCAGCCTGCAAGTTCAAGCCCAGGACTACCGCACGGTGGCCAGCGGTAATTGGACCAGTCCAGGCATTTGGGAGGTGAATGATGGGAGCGGCTGGATGAATGCATCAGAGTTCCCGATCGCTGGCAACAGCACCCTGATCGATGTGCGATCACCGCACACAGTAACTGTCTCAGGCCAAACAGGTGGGGACTTCAGCATCGACGATCTGATCATCCGCTTCGGTGCCACATTGACCATTGC
>DAORNP010000080.1:7070-7304 GCA_035441065.1 Flavobacteriales bacterium
TCCATATTCACGACGGTTATCGTGCAAGAGAACGGCACGGTGAATGGCAATACCGCGATCAATGCAGCGGGGCCCGTGGTCAATAATGGTACTTGGAACATGGCTGCGAGCCATGCGATCACCATTCCGGCTGCAGTGAGTTTCACGAACAACGGCCTCCTGGTCTGGAAAGCAGGCACTGTTACAGGGTCACTGGTGAACAATGGCATTGTCACGTGGACCGGGGGCACGGTG
>DAORNP010000080.1:7453-8600 GCA_035441065.1 Flavobacteriales bacterium
CGATCGGCACATTCTTGAACAATGCCGGTGCGGTCTTCAACATGACCGGCGTAACTGGGAACAACACGTTCTACCAAGCCATCACGAATCACGGCACGATCAACTTCTCCGGGACAGGCACGCTCACACCGAATGCGGGCACTTCAATCACGAATTCCGGCTCGATCAACCTCAACGCAGGTCAGTGGGACTGGAATTTCCCGACCACCCATACGGGTGTTATCAATATTGCGAGTGGAGCAACTCTCAACCTGACCACAGGCACATGCACGCTCAATGCTGGTTCAGCGCTCTCGGGGACTGGAATCTTCCGGCTAGGGGGCGCTACGCTTGCACAGAACATCACCTGGACGAACAGCAGCCTAGCCATCGTCATGGCCGGAGGTACATGGTCGACCAGTTCAGGCAACGTATTCACCATAGATGTTGGTGGAACGTTCAATTGGTCTGGGGGCGCCCTTGGCGGACCCGGCACTTACGCCGTGGACCTCGGTGCCACCCTGAATATGATCACTGGCGGTAAAACGCTGAACAGCACGCTCACGAACAACGGTACGATCGCCTGGAGCGGAGGGCAGCTGGTCGGAACCGGCAACATCCAGAATGCGAGCGGGGGAACGCTCAATATCACGTTTTCCGGGATAACCAATCCCTTGGCGGTGACCGTGGTCAATAATGGAACGATCAACTACACCCACTCCGGCAACTTCAACACATGGTTCCCATTCACGAACAACGGCACACTGAACGTCAACAGCGGACAATGGCATTTCAATAACTCAGCGGTGTCAAGCGATGGGGTGTTGAACATTGCTACCGGTGCAGTGGTGCAGGTGAACGTAGCGACCACGTTGGGTGCCTCCGCCTCAATCACAGGTGGCGGCATCCTTCGGATCTCGAATACGCTCACCCAGAATTTCCCTTGGACAGTTTCCATCTACGCGGTTGAACTCATCGGAGGTACGTGGAACGGTTCGGGCGCCATCACCTTCCCAGCGACCGGCATCTTCAATTGGACGGCCGGCACGCTAAGCGGAACAGGTGGCTATAGCGTTGACACAGGCGCGTCAATCTCGATCTACACAACGAACACAAAGACCGTTGGTGGCACACTCACCAATAACGGCACCATCAATTGGAGCGGTGG
>DAORNP010000080.1:8720-9032 GCA_035441065.1 Flavobacteriales bacterium
CCGGCAACTTCAACGCCTTCTTCAACTTCACGAACAATGGAACGCTGAACGTCAATAGCGGTCAGTGGCATTTCAACAACACTGCGGTGTCGTGCAATGGGGCATTGAGCATTGCAACCGGAGCCGTGGTGCAAGTGAACGTGGCGACCACGCTGGGCAATTCCGCTTCGATCACTGGGGGCGGCATACTACGCATCGCGAATACGCTTACGCAAAACTTCCCTTGGACCGTGTCCATTCTCGCGGTCGAGCTTATTGGCGGCACGTGGAACGGTTCGGGCGCCATCACGTTCCCCGCAAGCGGCATCTTCA
>DAORNP010000080.1:9046-11296 GCA_035441065.1 Flavobacteriales bacterium
GAACAGGTGGCTATATCGTTGACCCAAGCGCTTCGATCTCGCTCTATACCGGGAATACGAAGACGTTAGCCAGCACGCTCACGAACAACGGCACGATTGCATGGAGCGGAGGGCAGATCACTCAGTCGGGAACAGGACATTTGCTGAACGCATCGGGAGGGACATTGAACATCTCCTTCTCGGGGATCGGCAACCCCGTGGCTGTGAACCTCACGAACAACGGCACCATCAACTACACCGGGACGGGCGCATTCAACACTATTTCACCTTTCATCTTTACCAATAACGGCGCCCTCAACATCAGCAGCGGGTCATGGACCTTCAACGGCACCAACTCTCACACCGCCACCAGTTCCATTGCTGTGGCCGCAACCCGCACGCTCACCTTCAGTATCGCGCCAGGCACCTTCGCGGGCACAGTGCAGAACAGCGGCACCCTCGCCGGCACTATCACCTCCTTCACCGGTCCCACCTTCACCAACAACGGCAGCGTAACGCTCACCACCCTGCCCTTCGCTGGCACAGCAGCACAAACATTGGATGGCACCGGGTCCATCACCAACCTCACGCTGAACAATGCCAACGGACTCACCCTGGGCGGCACGCAAACGGTAACTGGCACGCTTACCCTCACCAACGGCAGAATCACCCTGGGCAACAACGATCTGATCCTGAGCAACACGGCGCTCGCAGGTCTTGTGGGCGGCAATGCGACGAACCACATCGTCACCAACGGCACGGGCGATTTCAAGCGCAACCTGCCCATCGGAGGCGTCAACTACCCCTTCCCCATCGGCACGGGCGCTAGCTACCTGCCGGTAACCTTGAGCAACACCAGCGGTCCTGCCGAGCGCTTCGGCGCGCGCGTGGCGAACGATGTGCGTATGGAGTACAGCGCACCCGGCGTTCCCGAAGGCCCCGTGGTGCAGAACGATCAGGTGGAGCGCACCTGGACGCTCTCCGAACAGACCGAAGGCGGCAACCAGGCCACCGTGCAGCTGCAATGGAACGCTACCGATGAGGGCGCGAACTTCGATCGGGCCAACAGCGGCCTGCATGCCTACAACGGTAGCGACTGGGTGGCCCTGGCCTTGGGCGCAGCGGCTGGCAGCAATCCCTACACGCGCAACGCCACCGGTGTCTCGTCCTTCCGGGAGTTCACCGTGGCCGATGGGGAAAGCACCCTGCCGTTCAGCTGCCCCGGCGGTGTGGTCCCGGGTATGGCCTGCGATGACGAAGACGCTTGCACAACGAACGATGTGGTGAATACGGAGTGCGACTGCGTCGGCATCTTCCAGGATAGCGATAACGACGGCACCTGCAATGCCGAGGACGGCTGCCCGAACGATGCGAACAAGACAGCGCCCGGCGCCTGCGGCTGTGGTGTAGTGGATGTGCCCCAGATCTACTACGTGGACGGCGATGGTGATGGCTTCGGCGCCGGTGCTCCCGTGGATGGCTTCGTGTGCATTGTGCCGCCGGGCCATGTCACCAACAACACGGATTGCGATGACGCGAACGCGACCGTTTACCCGGGCGCTCCCGAACTCTGTGATGAGTTGGACAACAACTGCAACGGACAGGTGGATGAGGTCACCAGTTTCTCCAACGGATTGGTGGCGCAATGGCTCTTCAACGGCAACTTGAACGACAGGACCACGAACGGGAACAATGGATCCGCACCGAGTGGCGCATCCTATACGACCGGGATGGACGGTGTTTCCAGTGGCGCGTTCCAGTTCGGTAGCAGCCGATACGTGCTGGTGCCCGACCACAGCTCCTTGGCGCTGGGAACCGGCGATTTTTCGTATTCGGTCTGGCTGAACTGGTCCGCAGGGGGCCTGGCCAACATCTTCGACAAGGGCGAATCGTGCTGCGCGCCCTATCGAGGCCTGCAATGTTTCGTGGACTTCCCCAGCTCCGGTGTCTTCCACGGCCGCAACAACACCAGCAAGGCTGTAACAAGCACAGGTGGACTTGGCAACAACACCTGGCACCACATCGTGTATACCCGCAGCGGCACAACGATGCGCGTGTACGTGAACGGCGTGCTCAATGCCACGAGCACGCATGCCGTGGAGAACATCACCACAACGGTCCCGCTCCATATCGGCCGGAACTCCGCCAGCGCGAGTCAGTTCTACAACGGCCGCATGGACAACCTGCGGCTCTACAATCGCGCACTCACGGCGCAGGAGATCGCGGATCTGCGCGTGCATGAGCTCGCTGGCAATGTGGACGGCGTGAGCG
>DAORNP010000080.1:11306-14483 GCA_035441065.1 Flavobacteriales bacterium
ATGTGACCTACTACACCGATGCGGATGGCGATGGCTACGGAGATCCTGCCACGATCGGATCAGGATGCACCCAGCCACCCGGCACCGTGCTGCTCGGGGGCGACTGCGACGACACCGATGAGAATATTTTCCCCGGCGCGACTGAGGTGTGCGACGGCCTGGACAACGATTGCGCGAATGGCGTGGACGATGGCCTGGTGTTCACCAACTACTGGCCCGACACCGATGGCGATGGCTTCGGTGATGCCTCCGCGAACAGCGTCTCGGCCTGCGCCCCTCCTGCGGGTCATGTGACCAACAACACCGACGTCTGCCCGAACGACCCGCTGAAACAAGCGCCCGGCGCCTGCGGCTGCGGGAACCTGGAGACGGATACCGATGGCGACAGCACACCGGATTGCAACGATGGCTGTCCGAACGACCCGCTGAAGATCACGCCGCTGGCTTGCGGCTGCGGCAATGCGGAGACCGATACCGACGGCGACAGCACGCCGGATTGCGTGGATGGCTGCCCGAACGACCCATTGAAGACCACAGCCGGTCAATGCGGTTGCGGCAATGCTGATATCGACAGCGATAGTGACGGCATCGCCGATTGCGTGGACAGCTGTCCCAGCGTAACAGGCCAGATCGGTTCCGCGTGCAACGATGGCAACCCCTCGACCGGCAACGATGCATTGAATGCCCTCTGCGAATGCGTGGGCCAATTGATCGATTGCAGCGGTGTGCCTGGTGGCACCGCGTTGCCCGGAAGCGCATGCACCACCAGCGGCCTGCCCGGCATCTGGAACAACAGCTGTGTGTGCGAGCTGGAAGGCCCTGACGTTGCTGTGCAGAACGTGAGCGCCCCGAACGATACCATCGCACCGGATCAGACGATCACGCTGAGCTGGGAGGTGCTCAACCTCGGCAATGCCAACGCCATGGTGAATTGGACCGAGCGCTATTACATGGAATCGGGTACCGGCCAGAACCGCGTGCAATTGGGGCAGGGCACGCATAGCTCGGGCACTCCCTCGGCACCGAGCGCCATGCTCGCACGAAGCGTGCAACTGGTGATGCCCGCGCTGATCAACGTGGGCGATGAGGCGCGCTTCGTGGTGGAGATCATCCCCGGCACCGGCCTCACCGAGCTGCCGAACAGCGCGACCAACAACATCGGCACACAAGCGCAAACCTGGGTGGTGCGCAAGCTCCTCAAGCTGCTGGTGCCGCAGACCAGCATCAACGAAGGCAGCCTGGCCGGTATCCCTATCGTCGTGCAGCGCACGGGCTCCATTACCGAGGCGCAAGTGGTGAGCATCGGCATCGACGAATCGGAGCGTTTCGACTTCCCTCCCACCCTCAGCATCCTGGCAGGGCAGAGCGCGCGCAGCTTTACCCTGGTGGCCACGGAGAACGCTTTACTCGAAGGGCCCATCCCGGCGGTGCTCACCGCATCGGCGAGCGGCTTCTTGTCCGCCACACGGAACCTCACCATCATCGACAACGAATCGCCAGCGCTCTCGATCACAGGGCTGCCCGCCACCACCGGTGAAGGCACGAGCGTGACCTTCCAGGTGAGCACCTCCTTCGCTCCCACGGCCGCTCTGCAAATCTTCCTGACCAGCAGCAACCAGGCGCGCTTCGCGGTGCCCGCGAGTGTCACCATTCAGGCGAACACGACCACCGCGAACGTGACGGTGAACCTGCCGCAAGATCAGCTGCCGGAGCTCGACATCGACGTTACGATCACCGCCGGTGCTGCGAACCATTCACCCACCACGGCCACCTTCGCTCTGACCGATGACGATGTGCCCGGCCTCGCGCTGGTGCTGCAAACGGACACCGTGAGCGAGAGCGCAGGAGCCTTCGCCGTGCAGGCCACCCTGCAGCGCACCGCTGGCAGCAGCCCCATCGCTTTCACCGCGCAGTTGAGCGCGAGCCTGGCCAATGCGCTGCTCCTTCCTGCATCGATCTCGCTGCCCGCGAACGCGAACCAGCAGACCTTCACTATCGGAGTGGTGGACAACGCCGTGGTGGACGACTTCCGCGATGTGGTGATCAATGCAGCGGTGCAGATCACAGGCTGCGGATGCGGCGCACCGCCGGCCACAGCAGGTAACGTGAACACTACGCTGGTGGTGGCCGACAACGATGGTCCATCGTTGAGCGTGACCGTGAACCCCGCCACGATGGCCGAAGGACTGGCCAGCGCTGGCACCTTGCGCGTGCAGCGGAACACCCCGACCACCGAGGCGCTGAGCGTGACGCTCTTCTCCTCCGATGTGAACGAGATCACCCTTCCTGCAGTAGTCATCATCCCCATCGGCGCGAGCTTCCTCGATGTGCCCATCACCACCGTGAACGACGGTACGCCGGATGGCAGCAAGCAGGTGTATGTGCAAGCCTCGGCAAGCGGCTTCTCCCCGGGCATCACCTGGTGCATCGTCACGGACGTGAATCAGCCCGACCTGGTCGTGACCGCGCTGAGCGCCAGCAGCAGCCCGTGGGCCGCGCTCACCACCATCACGTGGCAAGCCACGGTGGCCAATACGGGCTTCGCCAATTCGATCGTTGGCGTCCCCGTTCGCGGTGTGCTCTCGCAGAACAATAGCGTCGATGCGAACGACATCCTCCTCTTCGACTACACGATCAACACCCCTGTTGTGGCGGGTGGCAACGTGCAGATCAGCGGGGCGGCCCTTGTGCCGAACACCCCTGGCGCGCACAAGCTGCTGATCCAGGTGAATCCTTCTGCCAGCGTGAGCGAACTCACCTACACCAACAACACTTCTGCGCCGCTCACGGTGAGCATCACGCCGAGCTACATGGCCTTTGGGCAGGTGGCCGGCAGCACCTTCCTGCGCGGCACCACGATCCCAGTGACTGGTACCGCCACTCGTCCGGATGCGAGCCCTGCAGCGAACGAGCCGGTTGAAGTGTACGTGCTCACCAATGGCTTGCGTCGCGAGGTGCTCACCACTACGAATGCCGCCGGACAGTTCACCGCCAGCTTCGTTCCGCTGGCCAACGAGAGCGGCCACTACACCGTGGGGGCCAGCTTCCCCGGCATGCAGCAGACCACCGAGCAGGACGCCTTCGACATCCACGGTGTGCGGATCAACAACGGCGCATATCCTCAGTTCGTGACCTTGATCGGTGACACCCTCACAGGCACGCTGACCATCCAGAACC
>DAORNP010000080.1:14493-14747 GCA_035441065.1 Flavobacteriales bacterium
GATGCACCGCTCACCAACCTCACCCTCACTCCCTCGAACGCACCAGTGGGATCGAACTTCAGCTTCAGCACGGTCCCGGTCCTTGCTGGCGGCGCAAGTGCGACTATCTCCTACGAGGTGAGCGGAACTGTGCTGAGCCCAGGCTTCAATTTCCAAGCGGGCAGCTTGCAGGTGGTCAGCGACCAAGGCAGCATCCAGCCGCAGGACTTCTACTACTACTGCCAGGCACCGGGCGGGCTGATCAATGCCAGCAT
>DAORNP010000080.1:14781-15955 GCA_035441065.1 Flavobacteriales bacterium
CACCGTCTCGCAGGCCATGGGGCAACAATTGGTTGAGTTCAAGGTGCGCAACATCGGCGCAGGAAGCACCGGTGCATTGAGCCTATCGCTACCGCAAGCCCCCTGGCTGAGTGCCATGACGCCGGTGAACATGCCCGCCATTGCACCCGGGGACAGCGCCTTGGTGATCCTGCGCTTCCTTGCCCACGTCAGCGTACCCTTCGACTTCCCGGTGAACGGCACGATCGCACTGAACGGAGCCAACAGCAACAGCCTGGTGATCCCCTTCAGTTTCATGAAAGTGAGCGTGACCACCGGCACCCTCACCGTTGACGCCGTGAACCAGTTCACCTTCTTCGATCCGACCGAACCGCACGTGGCAGGCGCGAGCGTCGAAGTGCGGCATGCTTACTCGAATATGCTCCTCGCCTCAGGCATCACGGATGTGAACGGCCTTTTCACGGCGACCAACATTCCGGAAGGCACGCACCGCTTGATCGTGAGCAAGGCGCAGCACCTGCCTTACGATCAGCCTGTGACCATCAACCCTGGAGCGACGCTGAACAGGACCACCTTCCTGAATTACCAGGCGATCACCTTCAGTTGGAACGTGGTGCCGACGGCGATACAGGATCAGTATGATGTCACGTTGACAATGGTCTTTCAAACCAATGTCCCGGTACCTGTGGTCGATTTGATCCTGCCGGATACGTTCCCTCAATTGTTCGGCAGTGAGGTTTTCGCATTCAACGCGGTTTTGACCAACCATGGATTGATAAATGCCCTCGGTGTGGAACTGCTTCTACCCGAGAACGACCCGGAGTACGAGTTCATCACGAACTACACGCCGACCACGATTCCTGCATTGACGAGCATTCAAGTGCCCGTGCTGATGCGTGTTCGACAGACCCCGCTCATGGCTGGACAGGAGAACATCGACGAAGATCAGCGGATCGCCGATTTCTTAGGAATCACTGGACATGGCATGCAACGTTCCGGCTTGAGCTGCAAGCTGTATACAGGCACCCGCTGGTATTACCACTGCAATTTCACCACGGGACTTTGGGAGCGTGGTTCGAAGAGCACACCTATACGGGGTAGGGTGTGCATCTACGACCCGAACGAACCAGGCCAAGCTGGTGACCAAGGCTCTCCACCCAATTGTCCAGGCTGCCCCGATCCCGTAACCATTGGA
>DAORNP010000080.1:15975-16328 GCA_035441065.1 Flavobacteriales bacterium
GATTCAACGGTTGGCCACTCACAACACCGAAGAAAGGTTGCGACGATTGCGTCAAGGACCTGGCCATGGCCATCGCAGACTGCTTAACGCCGTTCTTGAACAAACTCATGCCGAACTGCACCGGCTGCCTGGATGTATATGATGTGGCCAAATGCATGGTGGGTGCTGAATCCGCCGTGAGCATGGTTTCCTGTATTCCTGGGCTCGTCGGACTCGGAGGGCAAGGAGACAACATCACATCAGGGCTTCTCCCATTCAGCGGAAGCGGCCAAACGAATTCCTTCAATAGCACCTTCAACTCGCCCGAGGAAGAGAACCTATCGCTCGCCATGTCAGTGGTCAGCGAACTGATT
>DAORNP010000080.1:16387-16703 GCA_035441065.1 Flavobacteriales bacterium
TGGTGGCCGCTGGATCCACAACAAACCGATCCAGCAACTCGATCTACCAGGAAATCGCGGATGACCTGACTATGGCCATTGAGGGCATGGAAGCCATGCAGGAATGGTCGAGATACGGCTACGGCGACCTCATCGAAAGCGATGCATGGTACGACCTGCATCCGCTACTGGCTCCATACCAAGAGGCACAGATGCCATTCGATGCCCCGACGCAAGCATCCATCCAAGCGGCCATGCAGGGCAGCGATATCGACCCTATGCTGTTGAGTGCATTCTTCACCAAGTGGAACACATCGCTGGAGGCCTATGCCAACCA
>DAORNP010000080.1:16775-17253 GCA_035441065.1 Flavobacteriales bacterium
GGACACAGCACTCAACGCACTCGACTATGCGCTCAATCATGGCTACTCGTCGATATTGGATATGTACACCACTGGGGTTTGGACGCTTTATGAGATCGTCGAAGCCCAATCCAACGCCGTCTGCGCCTCCGTCACCGTGCAGCTCAGCCAGACCGTGACCATGACGCGCGAGGCCTTCCGCGGCACACTCGACATCTTCAACGGTCACCCCACAGATGCGCTGGATTCGCTCACGGTGAACATCGTGATCAAGGATACCGACGGTGTGCCCAGCAACGGCTTCTTCCAGATCAACACCGAGCAGCTCACCAACCTGAGCGATGTGACCGGCACGGGCCTGATCCCCGCGCAGGAGCATGGTATCGTGGAATTCCTCTTCATCCCGGAGATCGGCGCGGCGCCCACAGTTCCGGTGGCCTATGCCTTCGGCGGCAGCGCAGCACTGAAAACCATGTGCTGCGCCTGTGGCGGCGCAGCT
>DAORNP010000081.1:0-2409 GCA_035441065.1 Flavobacteriales bacterium
GCGAACGACGACCCAAACCATGGTTTCTGGTCGACCGTGTTTTCGGTCATTGTTCGCCCGGCAGCCCGCCAGATGTGGGTCTCGCGCGGCTGTCCCTGCGAAGCCCCCTACGAGCTGTACGAGATCGCCTGATCGCGCGGTCAGATCCTCACAAAAATCTTCTGCCGCGACAGCCACCACACGATCAGCCAGAAGACGAGCAGAATCGCGTTGGCTTCGACCAGCGGAGCGAACTTCGCTCCCAGGATCGATGCGCGCTCACCCGCCAAAAGCAGGTCGCCGTTGGGAGCCAGATCCATGGCGAAGCATCGGCGATCGAAGACCGTATCGCCGATGGCCCGGGTCCACAAAGAATCGCCATTGAGGTCGAAGGCCACCAGGTAGATGTGGTCCTTATAGCGCGCTTCGGTGACATCGAATGGCACATCGCTATTGGTGGTGCCCGCGAGCACGAATGCACCTGGACCGATAGCCGTTACGCTCCGCCCTGTTTCATTGCGGACGCCGCCCCATGAGCTGGTCCAGATCACGTCGCCGGAGAGGTTCAAGCGCGCGATCCACGCATCGGTGCTCCCGCCAAAATTGAGTTGCCGCCCGCTGAGGATCACATCATTCCCTTGCACCGTGATGCCATGCGCTTCGACATCAGCGAAATCGGTGATGGCCTGATGCCATTGCACCAGCCCGAAGGCCGAGAAGCGCGTGACCCATGCATCGTGTCCCTCGCCGATGGAGCGCACGCCAGCGGCGATGCACCCCCCATCGGGAAGCCCTCGCACAGCGAAATACTGCTGGTCACCATCGAGCGATGGGCGTGTGTGCCAGAGCAACCCGCCATCGCCATCGAGCTTGGCCACGAAACCATCGTGATGGCTCTGGCCTGCGGGGAATGCGCTGCCCGCAACGAATGCCGATCCGCTGGTGCCCTCGTCCATGGCCTGCACGAAAACACGGCCATCCGAACCCGGGAGCTGAAGCCACGAACCTTGCGCTCCAGTTGAACTCAATTGAAGCAGATGCGCTTGATGCCCGGCAGCTTGGCCCATGTACAGTCGTGTGGCCACAAGGAATCCGCTGCTCGACAATGCCACACCCATGGCCTCCTCGCTCAACTGCCCCCCATAAGTGTTTACGAAGCCCTGAGCGCGCATGGATGTCGCAGCTGATAGAGCAGCAATACTGAGCAAGACTCTGCGCACTGCGGAAGCCATAGCGCGAACTTACCAGCGTAAGGAGCCTAGTTTCGCACCATGCGCAACGAGAAACGAACGGTGCAGGTGTTCATGGCTTGCTGGCTGCTGCTGTTCCTCGTGGGTGGCTGGTTCGCAGCAACGGGCGATAAGTTCGTCATCCATAGCAGGATGAATGGTTGCCATACGCCGGCGCTCGATCGCTTCTTCGCTGCATTCACGCACGTAGCCGATGGACTCGTGCCAACAGCACTGGCCTTCATCGCATTGTTCTGGAAAGGCTGGCGCGCCTTCCTGCTGGTTGGCTTGAGCGCGCTGGTAAGTGCCTTGTTCGCTCAGTTCCTGAAGCATGGCCCATACAGCGACCTCGATCGGCCCAGCATGTTCCGCGAGCAACTGGTCGGCATGCCTTGGGTCGAAGGCATCGACCTCCATGCGCACAACAGTTTCCCCAGTGGTCATACGACAGCGGCTTTCGCCATGTGCATGTCGTTAGCGATCCTTGTGGGCAAGCCACGATTCGCGGTGGCCTTCGCGATACTGGCCGGCATGCTCGGTTACGCGCGCATCTACCTATCGCAGCACTTCCTGCAAGACACGGTGATGGGGTCGGCCTTAGGCGCGCTCACCTGCTGGGCCGTCTATTATGCGCTCCATGAGAGCCGATGGTCGAAGGCGTCTTGGCTCGATAAAAGGCCTCTTGCCAAGGCTTAAGTGACAGAAGGCGCCGAAGCGCCTTCCGGACCACGAACGGTGGACTCTCCCTTCCGCCGCCGCGTCGAGCATGGAGACGCGACCTATGGCATTGGGTCACGAAAAAATCAGCGCATCCCGGAATACGTGATGCGATAGATCATGTCTGCGCCATCGTCGCTCACCAGCAGCGAGCCATCCGGTGCAACCAGCACATCCACCGGACGGCCCCAGGCGCGGCTGCCTTTCAACCAGCCCTCGGCAAACACTTCCTGGGTGGCTGTGCCATCGGCCTGCGGGAATGCCGCCACTACGCGGTACCCTATTGGGGCGCTTCGGTTCCAGCTGCCATGCTCGGCTATGAAGATGGCGTTGCGGTAGCGCTCGGGGAACATGCTGCCGGTGTAGAAACGCATGCCCAAGGGCGCGACATGCGGCCCCAGCTTCGCGGAAGGTTCAACGAAATCGGAACAGGACCTTTGATTGCCGAATTCGGGGTCGGGCACATCGCCGGCGTGGCAGAAGG
>DAORNP010000081.1:2599-5388 GCA_035441065.1 Flavobacteriales bacterium
GATACGAGTGATGGAGGCATACACACTGTCTTCGCTCAGGCAGATGTTGCACGGCGCACCAACCGGCACATAGAGCTTTCCATCCGGACCGAACGCAATGAATTTCCACCCGTGATGCGTGTCCTTCGGGAATGACTGCGTGACAATTTCGGGAGCGGGCGGGTCGCTGAGGCGCTGTTCGATCCCGGGCAGCTTCAGGATACGGTCGACCGAGCTCACGTAAAGCGCACCATTGTGGAAGGCCACACCAACGGGCATGTTCAGCCCCTTGGCCACGATGTAGTGCTCATCGGCCCTGCCATCGCTGTTGGTATCGCGAAGCGCGTGCACCATGCCAGCGCTCCTGCTTCCCACGAAGAGGGTGCCTTCATCGCCCCAGCACATGGCGCGCGCATTCTTCACTTCATCGGCGAAGACGCTGATGCTGAAGCCCGGAGGCAAGGTGATGCCCTCGACCTTCGGCGGGCCACCGCGAATGCTGGGCACACAAACGGAAGCGTTCAGCAAGGTGCCGAGGAGGAGCAGAACGGAGACTCGTTTCATTGGACTTTCGAGGGAATGGAGCAGTTGCGGCTAAGGGATTCCTCGATAGGTGCTTCGCCGTGCAAGGTAGTGGAGTGCGGCGGCCGGTTACTTTCGTCGCGCTAACAAACACCGATGCGCCGGATCGCTTGCTTCATCCTCCTCGTCAATGCACTCGTTGGGCATGCGCAGGACGCTTACCTGAATACCAGCTTCGTACCGCGTTACTGGAAGGCCAATGAGCCTTGGCCGATCAACGCGCGCGTACGCAACCTGAATGGCACCACCCCGCTGATCACCTTCCGCGTGGATTGGCGATTCAATAATGGCCCAATTCAAGTGGGCAACACGCAGAGCACAACAGGGATCCTGCCCGGACAATACTGGCCCTACACGCACCCTGCGCCATTCAATGTGCCTGCGAGCGGCGGCACCCTGAAGGTGTGGGTGGTGGGCGTGGGCGATACCAATCACGCCAACGATACGCTTTTCTTCCCGGTGGATGTGCTCAACGCATGGGCCACGAAGACGGTGCTCTTGGAGCAGTACACGGGCACCTGGTGCCAATTCTGTCCCATACCGAATGAAACCACGAACACGCTCAACAATGACCCCTTGATCATTGTCGCCAAGCACCACAACGGGGACGAGCTGAGCAGTGCCAGCAGCACGGCATACTGGCAGCAGTTCAATGCGAATTACTCGCCGGCCGGAGTTATGGAGCAGGAGGAATTCGGAACGCTTCCGGATAATGCGAACTACGACTTGTGGAGCGGCTGGGCCGATTTGCGCAAGCAAGGCGTTTCACCGGCGAGCATCGGCATCACGGCCGGCTTCAATGCGTGGCAGCGCGTGCTCACGGTCGATCTGACCGTCGGCTTCACCGCTGCGCTTTCGGGGGATTTCGTGGTGAATGCATACGTGGTAGAGGACAACATCCCAGGTGTGCAGGTGGCGGGCGGGAGCAATTATGTTCATCAGCAGGTGGTCCGCGAGGTGATGGGCGGAGCCAGCGGCACGGCAAGCGTGATTCCTGCCACCACTGCGGCTGGCGCTACCTACGGCCATCAGTACAGCATGGTGATTCCCGAGGAATGGGATGCGGGCAATCTGCGTGTGATCGCCATGGTGACGGAGAAGCGCAATAACACCAGTTGGACCGTGAACGTGGCTGAGAGCAGCTTCGTGCTCACCTCTGTTGATGAATATCCATCGGCGCCGTTCTTCAGGGCATGGCCCAATCCGGCGAGCGGCTCGGCCTTCGTGCAATTCGATCAATCAATGCCAAGCGCATTGATCCAATTGCTGAGCGTGGATGGCCGCGTGGTGACGGAGCAAAGGCATGCCTCTCCGGTTGATCGCGCCGAGCTGCGCATACCACAGGATTGCGCCAAGGGCAGCTATGTCCTACGTGTAACAGCTGGTGGACGGGTCGCAACGACGACGATGCAGGTGGAGTAATCTTGGATGGAATGCGCCCCGCCGCATGAGCAGCAGGGCGCATGGGTGCGCGGTGAAGCAACCCCTCGCCAACCGCGCAACAACAAACGGGCAAGCGCATTAGCCCCAAGAGCGATGGCAGGCGCAGCGGCATCTGGGTGCTTGCCTCAATTCCGTTCGAGTTCGCCGTGCCTTTGGTGCTCTCCGATCCCGCATTAGAGGGCGCATCGCCGGGCAGTGCGATTGTTTCGCCGGGCATGCCTTCCTGCAATCCCTTGTTCGTCATGGTCCAAGCCTTACCGATCATGTGCTTGTCCCTTGTCCGGGTCACGTTGTCCACATCGTAGATGATGTGCTTGGCACCGGGCCTGAAGAAGACGCTGCTACCCACCGGCACGAGCAAGGTGTATTGGATGTCCTGTCCGCGAAGCTTGTCTTCGCGTGCATAGCGTATGACCGGGGAAACCTTCAACACATCACCCACTTGGCGGAATTCCCCCGCAATGCGGGAGGCGCTCGCTGCGGCTTGTTTGCCGCTGCGTCCCCGCGATTCGCGTTTGAGCACCAGGTGATAGAGGCTGTCGGTGCTCGCTTCCACATCCAGGTCGGCACATTCGCAGGCGATGGAGTCGTTCTCGATGAGGAGCCCATCGGCATCCAGGTCGAAGTGGTTGCGATTGAGCCTCATGCGCCATTTGCCGTCGCCTTGCGCAGCCTGGAGAGCATCGAGGTAGAGTACGCCATCCGTGGGTGTTTCGAGCGCAACGGACTCCGTGGTTTCACCATCGCGCTGGTATTCGCGCGCCAAAGCCAAGCCCCCGATGATC
>DAORNP010000081.1:5411-5757 GCA_035441065.1 Flavobacteriales bacterium
GCGCCAAGGACCACGAGAGCCATTTGGGCGTGATCGTATCGAGCAGCAGCCTGAAGCCGCCGAGCAGTATCCCAATGATCGGGATGAGCAAGATGAGCAGGCATCCGAGCAGCATCCACCAGGCGTGCTCTTGGCTCGGGAACACGAGCGCTGCCAGATCCATGGTGCTCATTTCATCCGTGCCCCATGTGGCTTGCCATAATCCAAAGGCCCCACCAGCCACGGAACTCACCAGGCCAAGGAGCATGCTGATGCCCAGGATCACGATGCCGAATCCGAGCACTTTCGCGAGCACGTTGCCGGCTTCATTTCCGCGGCGCTTGGCTTCCTTGCCCCATCGACGCCC
>DAORNP010000081.1:5787-7342 GCA_035441065.1 Flavobacteriales bacterium
GCCGCCTTCCTCAAAAGCGCGCTTGAGGTTGTCCACTGTTACGGGCTCACCTCCCATGCGTAAACGATCTGCTGCGGTCTCGGCCTTGGGCACCAGTATCCAGAGCAGGATGTACAATAGGATGGGCGTGCCGCTTCCGAGCAGGAAGAACACGATCATCGTGATGCGCAGCCAAAGCGGATCCATGCCGATGTAGGCCGCAAGGCCGCCTATGACACCTCCTACCCACTTATCCTCAGGGTCGCGGAAGAGCCTCTTGTATCCCCGTTGGCCGCTGGATTGGGACGATGAGCTGTGGGCAGCACCACTGCTGCCATCCCCGTAATCCTCTGGACGGCCCATGACCACGATGACCTCGTCCACGTCGCTTGTGGCGACCACCTGGCGCCCTCCTTTGAGCCGATCAGCGATGAGCTCTGCCACGCGGGCTTCCACATCGGCCATGATCTCGTCACGTCCTGCATTGCCCTCGAGCTGCACGCGCACGCTGGCCAGGTAGGCCTGCAATTGCTCGTAGGCATCCTCCTCGAAGGTGAACACGGTGCCGCTGACGTGGGCGTTGATGGTCTTTTTCATAGCGGGGTTGGGCTATCGGTTCTTGCGGGTGGTCTTCTTCACGGCTTGGGCGAGTTCGTCCCAAGTCTGGTCCAGTTCGGTAAGGAATGCTTCGCCGGTGGCGGTGAGCTTGTAGTATTTGCGTGGCGGGCCGCTGCGGCTCTCTTCCCAACGGTAGGTGAGGAAGCCCGCATCCTTCAGCCTGGATAGCAGGGGGTAGAGGGTACCCTCGACCACGATCAAGCGCGCATCCTTCAGTTGCGCGATGATGTCCGAGGGATAGAGCTCACCCTGCGCGAGAACGCTCAGGATGCAATACTCCAGCACGCCCCGGCGCATCTGTGCTTTGCTGTTCTCGACTCTCATGGCGTTGGGGATCTCGTCTTGCGCGGCAAAGATGCGGGCAAGGCTTGGTACTATGCAAGGCAAGGTACCTGTTTATGATGAACGGCTTGTGGAAAGGTGCCGACGGCCAGGAGCGGAAGGAGTGGGGGAGCGCGACCTTCGCGCCATGCTAAGAGTGCTTGTCCTCCTGTGCGCCCAGATTGCTCTGATTGGTCATGCGCAGACGCCTATTTGTGCGATCCAAGGCAGCGGAACAAGCAGTCCCTACGCGGACCAGTCCTTATTCACCACGGGGATCGTGACGGCGATCTACAGCGGCAGCGGCACAGTGCAGGGTTTCTTCATCGAGGATCCCGGCTGCGACAGCGACCCGGCTACGAGCAATGGCCTTTTCGTGTACAACCCCAATACATCGGGCATCTCGTTAGGCCAGCGCGTGAGCGTCAGCGGCACCGTGATTGAATTCCAGGGTCTCACCGAGCTCACGAACGTCACCAACATCGCGGTCATCGGTTCCGGTACCGTCCCGCCAACCGAAATCAATCTGCCCATTACGAACCTGGCCAACTGGGAGCGCTATGAAGGCATGTTGTTGCGCTTTCCGCAAAGCTTGGCGGTTACCGGCAACGACAGCTGGGCGCAGTACGGCGAATTG
>DAORNP010000081.1:7352-12915 GCA_035441065.1 Flavobacteriales bacterium
CTCGCCTCAACGGCTCTTCCAACCCACCGATGTGCTCGACCCAAACGACAACCCACCAAGCGGTACCACGAGCACCGGCACCGGAAACGTTGCTGCCATCACTGCGCTGGCTGAGTTGCATGGCCGAAGCACGATACTGCTCGACGATGGCCGCACGAGCACTTACCCGAACCCGCCGCCACTGATCGGCCCGCAAGGGACAGTGCGTTGCGGAAGCACAGTCACAGCGCTCACGGGAGTGCTCACTTATGCTTTCAACAGCTTTCGCTTGCATCCGGTGGGCATGGTTCCCTTGCAGCATGAGCAACGGCCTTCGGCACCGAATGTGGGCGGGCAATTGCGCATTGCATCGCTGAATGTGCGGAACTACTTCACCACACTGGGAGACAACGGCGCCAGCAACGCCAACGAGCTGATGCGCCAGCGCACCAAACTGGTTGCCGCATTGCAGGGCCTGAATGCCGATGCGCTGGTGCTGTGCGAATTGGAGAACAACGACCCGGCATCGGCCGATCTGTTAGCTGGCCTCAATGCCGCCGCAGGTGGCGGATATGCGCAGATCGACCACGACGCGCCGGGTTCCTTCACCCGCTCAGTGATCTTCTATCGTGTGCAAGCGCTCACGCCGGTAACGGTAACCTGGGCGCTCAATACCAGCACCTTCGAGCGGGCGCAGATCACGCAGGGCTTCCAGGCGAATGCATCGGGCAAGCGCTTCCTGCTGAGCATGGTGCATCTGCGGAGCAAATTGTGCAATAACGCCAGCGGCACCAACCTGGACCAAGGCGATGGACAGGGCTGCTACAATGCTCGCCGGCGCCAGCAAGCGGCAGAGTTGCTCACCCATTGGGCTGGTATCCGCAGCAGCACCTGGATACCGGGACAGTTGATCATGGGCGATTTCAACGCCTACGACCAGGAGGACCCGATAGACCGGTTGCGCGCCGGAGGCCTAATAGACTTGATCTCAGGGGTGCCTCAGCCCCACACCTACATCTACGAGAACAGGTCAGGTTCTATAGACCACGCCCTTGCCACGGAGGCCATGGCCGATGCCGTGACAGGTGCAGCCGTATGGAACATCAACAGCGACGAGCCTCCCAATCTTGATTACCGCGACGGCAATTTCGCCTTCTATCAGCCCAATGCCTTCCGCAGCAGCGACCATGACCCCATTGTGGTCGGCCTCGATGTGAATGCGATTCCTGTCGGTTTGGAAGAACTGAGCATGGAATCGAGCGTCCGTTTCAACTACGATGCTGGGCGCCGTTCTGCTATTTGGCAGGGCGAGATGCCGATGCGACTCGAGTTGCTCGATGCCCTCGGTCGCGTCGTTGGCAAGAGCGGATATTCCGCCCGCCACGAAGTCAATCTCCACGATCTCCCGGATGGCACATACATCTGGCGCGCATGGCCGAAAGGGGAGAAGGCCCCTGAGGTTGGCCGATTCGTGGCCTGGTGATCACTCACCCAGCTCCTCGGCCCGCTTGATCTCCTGGTCGAGGATCTCTTCCATCACCTTCAGTTCCTGCTCGCTCACCTTGCGTTCGGCGCGAGCCTTCTGCTTCATGTAGCGCAGCATGGCGGCCTTGCGGATCTCGTAGGCCACATACACCGTGTATTCCTTGGTCTCCTCCTTGAAGTAGGTCTCTTCTCCAATCTTCCGGAGGTCGGCCAGTTCCGTGTTCATCACCTCGCGGATCAGGCTCTGGAACTTATCGGCCACGTCGGCGGCCTTGGCGTTCTCGGTTTGCCCCAGGTATTGGTCGGTCACCGCGCGGATATTGGTGCCCACCTGGCTGGCCACTTGGTTCTTGGCCTCGATATCGGCCTTGCCCTTGGCGATGTTCTGCTTCACGCTAACCCCTTGTCCCGTGCCGCGGAACCAGGTGCCGTTGCTCTCATACTTATTGCCGCTGAAGGGCTGCTTCACCTTGGTGCCTTGCGGGCCTGTGCCGCTGCCTTTGCAGCCAGCAAGGGTGAGCAAGGCGATGGAAGCGACAACGGTTGCGGTCTTCAACAGGGTGTTCATGACAGGGTACGTGATGGATGGTTCGGCCAAGGTGGGAAAAATCCGTGCCGGGCCTTGATTCTGAGCGAACCGGTGGCATCTTTCGGATTCAAACCCCAAACCATGAAAGCCCTGAAGATCATCCTCATCCTCGTGCTTGGCATTGGCGCCATGGTGGCTGCGCTTGGCTTCCTAGGCGACGACACCTACCGCGTTGAGCGTTCGGTGACCATCGCAGCGCCCATTGACGATGTGTGGCCTTCTATTTCGACGCTGGGTGCCATGGACAAGTGGAGCCCGTGGAACGAACTGGACCCGAGCATGAAGAAGAGCATGGATGGCACCGATGGTCAGATTGGTGCGATTGCTCGATGGGAAGGCAACAACGAAGTGGGGAAAGGCGAGCAGCGCATCGACTCGGTTTCGCGCAATTCGTTGGTGCGCACGCGATTGAAGTTCATTGAGCCAATGGAGAGTGAGAGCGATATTTTCTTGACCCTGAACCCGGATGGCGATGGCACCAAGGTCACCTGGGCCATGGAGGGTGAGCACAACTTCATGAGTCGGCTCTGGGGCCGCTTCATGGATATGGACGCCATGCTGGGCAAGGACTTCGAGAAGGGCTTGGGCAAACTGAAAGAACAGGTCGAAGAGGCCATGGCGGCAAAGCCCAGCTATGCCATCAATTCCATCGATTGGCCGGCGACGCTATACGTCGGCAAGCGCGAAGTGGTGTCTTTGGCCGATATGAAGAGCGTATTCGAGAAGGGCTTCGGCTCGGGAATGGCAGCCATTGGGAAGGCGAAAGCGGAGCCATCGGGCCCGCCGAGCGGCGTGTATTTCGAGTGGAACGAGGCGAATCAGACCGCTGACATGATCGCTGCCATTCCGGTACCCCTTACCGCCAAGTCCAAGCTGAAGGGTGTTGATCTGTACGAATCGCCTGCCAGCAAGGCCCTCGTTATCGATTACTACGGCGGCTATGGCGGCATGATGGCGCCGCACATGGCCATGGATGAGTACATCAAGGCCCAAGGACTCACGCATCACACCAACGTGATCGAAGAGTACATCACCGATCCCATGGCCGAGCCGGACAGCAGCAAGTGGCTCACCCGGATCATTTACTTGGTGAAATAGGGAACGATTGCGAATCGAGAAGCCCGGACCTTCGGATCCGGGCTTCTTTCTTTGAGGGCATGGCGCTTCGAATCAAGGTTTGCCCATATCGCCTGTTATTCAAGCATCCGTTCGGCACGGCGCATGGCTTGCGCGACGGCACCGATGCGCTTTTCGTGCGGGTTGAAGAAGATGGAATCACGGGGCACGGCGAAATCACCCTGCCGCCTTATGTGCAGGAGAACGTGAGCGGAGCACGGCAACGACTTCGGGAGATCGCCCTCGCACGGACATGGGCCCTCGAAGAACTGCTGCAAGACCTGGATGCACTCGCAGCCCTGAAAGGCTCACCAGCAACACGGGCGGGACTTCACAGCGCCCTGATTGATGCTCTGGCCCGAAGGAACGGGCGAAGCCTGGCCGTTCAACTTGGTTTCGCGGGTCGCGAGTGCCCGGCAACAGTCATGACCATCGGTATTTGCACACCAGAGGAAGCAGTGGAACGGCTGCACGAATTGCCACCCGGAGTTTCGCTAAAGATGAAGGCTGGTGATGAACAGGCTATCAGGAGAATAATGGCAGTTGTCGGAAGCTCCGATTCAATGATTCTGATAGATGGGAATCAGGGATTGAAGAGTGTTGCCGAGGCTGCACGAATTGTTGAAGCAGTGCCCAGGAACCGACTCATGGGGATAGAGCAACCGTTCGGGACCGAGCACGACGAATGGAATCGAGACCTCAGCGAAATCACCGGAACCCTGGTGATGGCCGACGAATCGCTTCAAGGTATCCGGGACCTCGGGCACGTAGCTGAGTGCTTCGGCGGCGTGAACATCAAGCTCATGAAATGCGGAGGCTTGGATCGGGCAAACGAACTGGCCAAACAGGCAACCAGGCTCAATCTTCGGGTGATGCTCGGCTGCATGAGTGAAAGCGCGTTGGGCTGCGGAACCATGGCGCAGCTCGCCAGCGAAGCCCAGATCCTGGATCTCGACGGCCCTTGGCTGCTGAAGAACGACCCGTGGGAGGGCCTGCTGATTGAACACGGTCGCCTAAGAGTGAAGCAGGGTTGCGGCAACGGTATCGAACCTCATTCGAGATTAGACTATTCTGACGCATAATTTATATTATGTTAACCTTCAACAATCTGAATACCTGCCTATTAACTCCATTCGCGACATTTCAGCTCGCTCCTTCGTCAACTGGTCGTTCAGTTCAGTCACACGACCCTCCGCGCCTACTTTCGCCGCCGATTCCATGAAGAAACTGGTTCAAGCCCTTATCCGCTGGTTCTGTCGAACCTTTCCGATTCGGGGCCGACACCGTTTGGCCGATTCGCTGGGCGGCTGGGTGGCCGAACCGGTAACGGTGCGCGAAATCAATGGCATTCGGGTCGAATTGGACCGCGAGGTGCAGTACCACCGGATGATGTTGTACGACCTGTATGAGGAAAATGTGATGGCCTACCTGCACGGGCGATTGAAACCCGGTATGGTCGTCTTTGATCCCGGCTGCAACATCGGCTACTTCGCGGCGCAAGTGTTGGGCATGGTCACACCCGGCGGTCAGGTCTGGTCCTTCGAACCCTCGCCCCGATGCCTCGAGCGCATCCATCGGAATAACACCGTGGAGACGATCAACGGTTGGCGCCTGCTGCCCATGGCGCTTACGGACCGAACGGGATCGCTCACCTTCTACGACACGCCGCGCGTGATCACCCGGGGGTATGCCGCTTTGGAACAAGCCGGGCACCCCGCCGATAGCAATCCCGTCCAGGTGCCGGTAACCTCGGTCGATGCGTTCTGCGCCGAGCATGGCATTCGGCACATCGACTTCCTGAAGCTCGACATCGAGGACTCCGAATTGCCTGCCTTGCGAGGTGCCCAGCGCATGATCGCTGAAAAGGCCATCGATACCATCCTTGTTGAGACCGAAGTGCGTCCCGACCGTGTGGAGTTGAACGGCGCCATCTTCAAGCTGCTGCGCGATGCCGGCTATAGGCCCTTCCATGCGCGCACCGGCGGCAAGCTGGTGGCCATTGATCTGGAGCGACTGCCCGCTGCCAAGGAGGATATCATCTGGGAACGCAACCGGTGATACCCGGATTTGACGCTTAACCCGGCACAACTGAAATCCTGCCCTTGCGGTAAGGGCATCTTGCTTTGTTGGCGCGAACTTCGGCTCATGTTTCTTTGTTCGCACACTTCACCGGCCCGCTCAACGCGGTTCGATTGACCATAATTTGCTTCCTCGGCACACACCTTTGCCAAGGCACAGTCGGCCATCATGCGCACCTTCTCCATCCCCACGCACTACCGCAGCAACCTCATCGGCCGCCTGAAGGCGTGGCGCAAGGCACAGGACCCCAAGAAGAAGGACCTCAGCCCCACCCTGCTCGACTTGGGCGCGGTGCGTTTCGTCTTCGCCCGCCAC
>DAORNP010000081.1:12935-15245 GCA_035441065.1 Flavobacteriales bacterium
GGAGAATGCCATCGAGATCAGCTACAAGGCGCTGGAAGAGAACCCCGGTAAACGCATTTTCCTGCTCAGCCAGATGATCCACAACCCGGCCGTGAACGACGACCTCTCATCACGCGGCATGCGCTTCATCCAGGACACCAACGGCCAGCCCCTGATGGACTGGAGCGAACTGACGGCCGAAGACATCGTGATCATCCCCGCCTTCGGCACCACACTCGAGACCGAAGAGAAGCTGAAGGCCATCGGCATCGACCCCCTGAAGCACAACACCACCTGCCCCTTCGTGGAGAAGGTCTGGAACCGCAGCGCGCAGCTGGGCCAGAAGGATTACACCGTGGTGATCCACGGCAAGGCCAAGCACGAGGAGACACGCGCCACCTTCAGCCACACCGCCGCTGGTGCGCCCGCCGTGATCATCAAGGACATGTCCGAGGCGCTGGAACTGGGACGCATCATTACCGGTGAACTGCCCGCAGCGCGCTTCCATGAGCTCTTCGGCACTCGCAGCACCCCGGACTTCGACCCCGCCAAGGACCTGCTTCGCATCGGCGTGGTGAACCAGACCACCATGCTGGCCACCGAAACGCAGGCCATCGCAGACCACCTGAAACAGGTGATGATCGCGAAACACGGTGACGCTGACCTCAAGGCACACTTCGCCGATACGCGCGACACGCTCTGCTACGCCACTAACGACAATCAGGAGGCCACGAACGAACTGCTGAAGGCCGAGGCCGACCTGGCGCTGGTGGTGGGCGGCTACAACAGCAGCAACACCAGTCACTTGGTGGAACTCCTGGAGCACAAGTTCCCGACCTATTTCATCAAGGACGAGAGCGAGATCCAAACCGCGGACGCCATCCAGCACTTCAACTACCCGGAGCACGAACTCGAGAACACGAGCAATTGGCTTCCGGCGAAGCGCCCGCTCACCATCATCCTCACCAGCGGGGCCAGCTGCCCGGATACCCTCTTGGACCGGGTCATGCTCAAGGTGCTCAGCATGTTGGATAACGTGAAGGACCCTGCTGGAGTCGTGGCTGAAATGGCAGGTTGATCGCATTACGAAGCGCCTGCTCGGCCTTGCTTCCCTCCCACTCAGAATAGGGCAAGAAAAAGCCCGCACAGAGCCACGTTCAAGGAACCCATGAAATCACATGGGCGGGACCGCGATGATGGCTTCCGTAATCCTCGTTGTGCCCGAAGGCAGCCACCCGAAAGTGGCCGAGGCCCGCCGTAGGCCGCTCAGGGTGCGGTCCCTGATGGAAATTGTTGGTTCCGATGAACTGCTGGCCTATGCGGGCTTCACGTTGACGGCCTCGCGGCCGATTGATGCTCGTACAGGTGTGCTGTGAAAGAACTGGGACGAATGTAGATCCGTCGATGAGCCTTTGCAACGATCGGTGGAAAACTAGGCGATGGTGGAAAACGATTCCGTAAGTCGATCACAGCGCCCGTCCACCGGCAAGCGCACTTTCGGAGGATTGGGAGCGCAGCGGTGAACATCAAGCCATCGAGGCCTCCGACGAAGGCCTACTCATGGTCGCGGCCATAGCCGCTCTGCCGTGACTTCCACAATTCCTCTTCGGCGCGCAGCACCGCTTTGAGTGAATCACTCACGTCCTTCTGCTCCATCCGGTTCAGATCAGGCTGGCCGGCATTCACCCAGGCCGTGTACCAGATGCTGCCTACGGAGATGATGCTGGCGTTCATGCGCCGCTCCACCATGCCCATCATGGCATCCTCATAGGCCTTGGCATACTCGCGCGAGGGCAGGCGCATGCCGCCACGGCCGCGTTCCTCGAAGCTGTATCGCCGGTCCTCGGGGAAGCTCTGGCTCAGGCGCTTCTCGATGCCCAGCACGCTGTCGAGAAGCATGTGGCTGTCATGCACCGCCTGCCAGGCAGCGTCCAGCGGGTCCTTGATGTATTCGGCACGGCCCACGAGGTGATCGTAGCCTTCGGCGCTGAGCTCGGGGATGCGGCTCTCCCAAAAGGCGTGTATGCCATGCTGGTTGGTGAGCTGGCCGTTGTAGTTCTCGGTGGTGTGCAAGGGCACGTGCGCATCGCCGATGTAATGGCCGATATCGGCGGCGTAGCGGAGAATGCGGTCAATATCGCCGCGCGCGAAAGCACGGGTGAGCCGATCGTGCATCACGTCGATGTGCCACGGCACGATGCCGTATGCCTTCAGCGTGTCCTCGCTGAATTTCGCCACGGCGTCGGCCCATTTGCGCGGCATCACGGCGAAGGGATCCTCGCCGCCCTTGGCATAGTGGTCGATGTCGATGTAGTGGCGAACGGCTTCGTG
>DAORNP010000081.1:15321-15650 GCA_035441065.1 Flavobacteriales bacterium
CTTGAAGAAGGGGAACATCTCCGGCGGCAGCGTGTAGCAGGCCATTCGGTTGATGCGCTTGTGGCCGTAGAAGCCCCATGCTTGGGCGTCGGGCGCTGCACTGGGCGCCACCAGCACGGCCAAGGCGCTCAGGAGCAAAAGGCAGATGACGGTGCGTTGCAGCATGCCGGTTCCTATGCCATGCGCACGATCTCGCCTTCCTTCAGGATCGGGATCACGCGGCTCTGATCGGGCGTGAGGCAGTACTTGGCATCGGGCAGCAGATGCAATTGCTCGATGCGGCGGCGGCGGGGCGCAGCCTTGAGGATGCTGAGGAAATTGTCGCGCGC
>DAORNP010000081.1:15697-16036 GCA_035441065.1 Flavobacteriales bacterium
CAGCGCGGCCTCGCTGGCGAGCAGGCGCTCCATCACGGCACCGGCGTACACGCTGTCCTCCAGGTTGAACTTGTCCTTCCAGCCGGAGCATAGCAGCAGCACGTTCTCGTTCTGCTTCACCAGCCAATCGCTCAGGGCCGTGAGGTTGAGGAATGAGCCGATCACCAGTTTCGGTGCATCCTTGGCCAGGTTGATGGCCTTGGTGCCGTTGGTTGTGGTCATCACGATGGTTTGCCCGCGAAGGTCCTTGCCGATGTAGGCCAGCGGCGAGTTGCCGTACTGGAAGCCCTCGACCACTTCGCCATTGCGTTCAGCGGCGGCGATGTAGCCCGGGCGGCC
>DAORNP010000081.1:16094-16333 GCA_035441065.1 Flavobacteriales bacterium
AGGCGGCGACCATGGCGCTGGTGGCGCGCAGCACATCGATCACCACCACGATGCCCATGTCCTGCGCGTACAGCGGGAATTGAGTGGGCACGAAGCACACTTCCACACGGTACTTGTAATCGCTGTTGCGGATGGGCTCCTGCATGCCACAGAGATAAGCATTCCGTGCCGGATACCCAGCACGGGTGCGGCTCACAAGGTTGTCAATCCTGTTTCAGGAAGGGCACTTTCACCACCTT
>DAORNP010000081.1:16478-17252 GCA_035441065.1 Flavobacteriales bacterium
GGGAGAGGGTGAAGGGCCCCGAGATTGCTCCATCCCGATCGATCAGCTCGAAGCCCACGAGCTTGCGCGCGGTGCCGTTGTCCTTGTGGGACTTGATAGCGGCGCTATTGGTGAAGTCCTTGGTGAACCTGGTGATCCAGCCGAGGCCAGCCTCGATTGGCGAGGTGGTATCGTCGATGTCGTTGCCGTAGAGGCAGAAGCCCATTTCCAACCGGAGCGTGTCGCGCGAGGCGAGTCCCGCAGGCTTGATGCCGAATGGCTTGCCCGATTCCATAACCGCGTGCCAGGCTTTCTCTGCGAGTGGATTCGGCATGTACACCTCGTAGCCGCCTGCGCCGGTATAGCCGGTAGTGCTGATGAGCACCAGCCCCACCCCTTTCATTTCGGCGTACATCGCGGTGTAGTAGGGCATGCTGGCGATGTCCTCGGCGAAGAGGCCCTTGAGCGTATCCACCGCCTTCGGGCCCTGCACAGCCAGCAGGCTCATGCGGTCGCTGATGTTCTCCAATTGCGCATCGAAGGTGTTCAGCGAGTTGATCCAGTTCCAGTCCTTCTCGATGTTGCTGGCATTCACCACGAGCACGTAGTGATGGTCATCGGCGTGCTGCATGCGGTACACGAGCAGGTCGTCCACGATGCCGCCGGTCTTATTGGGCAGGCAGCTGTACTGCACCTTGCCCACGGTGAGCTTGCTGGCATCGTTGCTGGTCACCTTCTGGATCAGGTCAAGGGCACCCGGGCCGCGGACGATGAACTCACCCATGTGGCTCACAT
>DAORNP010000082.1:0-12019 GCA_035441065.1 Flavobacteriales bacterium
CTGCTGCGGCTCGGCATTCATGGCGTACACATCGCTGAGGTTCACCACCACGGCCTTGTAGCCCAGGTGCTTCAGCGGCGCATAGCTCAGGTCGAAGTGAACGCCCTCGAGCAGCATGTCGGTGGTGACCACCTGGTGCTGGCCCTGCGGGTCAATCACGGCGGCATCGTCGCCGATGCCCTTCACGGATGATGCGTGCTGAAGGTGAACGCGCGAAGCGAGGCGCTCAATGAGGCCGAATTCGCCGAGGGCGGAGAGCTCGGTGCGGGAGGGGGTGTCTGACATGCTTGATCTGCCTTGGCTCAGGGCCAATGTGCGGTGCGAAGGTGCTAAACAAGCCGAGCAATGGGCCAACGCCTCCGGGAGCTGTGTGGCAAGGCTTAACCCAGCACACACCGGCAGCCCAAAACCCACCATTTACTTTCACCGCCCATCCTTCGAACATGCCATCCATTTCACACGCTTTCCAACTGCTCAGCGCTCTATTGATAGCGACGCTTCCCGCCCGCGCCCAATGGACAACGCTCAACCTGAACACGGCACAGCCGCTATTCGGCTTGGACTACCGTGCCGACGGGAACGTATGGATCGGAGGGTTCGACACGGTGTACTACTCCGTGAACAGCGGCAATGCATTCGTGAAGCGGCCCGTATCGATACCGCCCGGAATTCCTGGTCTGGGAACCTACGGGGCCATTCACGCCTTCGATGCGAACACGGCCGTGGTGAGCGGCTTTGTGGCGCTGGGCGATGGCGAAGTGATCCAGCGCACCACCAATGCCAGGGTCTCGTTCTCGGTGGTCCATCAAGAGCAGGTGAGTGTATTGGATGAGACCACGGACATCGACTTCACCCAGGCACCGATCGGCGTAGCCGGGGGCCGGAACGGACGCATCCTGCGCAGCACCGATGGCGGGGTTACCTGGACCTCCGTGCTCAACGGCTCCACCACCGATTTCTTCAGCGTGGCCAATGCCGGCGGAAGCATCTTACTGGCGGGAGGCGATGGGCCGTTGATGCGATCCACCAACAACGGAGCCCTCTGGGCGCCGATCAACAACGCGGAAGACTTCTATCAGTTGGATGCCATTCCATCGGTCGCCTATGCAGCAAGGCCCACCGGAGCCATCTTCCGCAGCCTCGACCAAGGTCTTAGCTGGACGCAGGTGGGACAGTTCGACGGCGCGATCGAAGCGCTGAAGGTGGTGAACTTCAGCACGCTCTACGTGTCGCGGGAAGATGGCCTCTACCGCTCCACCACCTCCGGGCAGTACTGGGAGATCTTCGATCTGCCTGGTTACCAGACCGTGAATGCGCTGGACTTCTACGATGCGCAGAACGGTATCGCGATCGGCAACAACGGCTACGCCATCCGCACCGGCAATGGCGGCGGCCCTGCACTTCCGCTCGCAGCGATCATCCCGCCAACTGGTATCCTGTGCACCGGCGAGCCCATCGTTTTCGGCACCACGGGGAACCCGGCCCACACCTACACCTGGTCGGTGAATGGTGTACCTACTGGCAGCACAGCCACCTTCAGCAATGTGTTCACCGCACCAGGCGACTACACCGTTACCATGGTGGCGAACAACGGCTTTGGCAATGCGACCGCGAGCACCACGATCACGGTATTCTCCGCCGAACTGGTGAACCCGTACACGGCCATTGCAAACCCGGATACCATCTGCCCCAATGGCACCACGACCATCACCCTTGCCAACGCCCAAGCTGGCACCAGCTACCAGCTTTGGCAAAATGGCGTTGCACAGGAGAACCCGCAGATCGGAACGGGTGGACCCTTGACGTTCACCGCCACCAGCCTTGGTGCCACCACCACGCTCCTCATCCGGGGAGTGCGCACCTCCGTATGCGGCAACTCCACCTTGGATGTGCCCGTGAACTTCACCGTGTTCAACAGTTCACCGGGCACCACATTCGCCCTGGCGACCGATTCGTTGTGCGTGCCGGGCGCCACATCGCTCATCATCCAGAACACGTTGTCACCGGGCTACAGCTATTTCTACACGACGTTGGGCCTCCCCGCATCGCCAGTGGTGCCGGGCAATGGCGGCACGATCGAGATCCCTTTGCCTCCCATCACCACTGGCCTCCCTGCCCAGTACACCTTCACCCTGCGGGTCAACTACACGGGGCTCATCTGCCCGGCCACCTTGCCGAACCCTGCCGTGCTCAACGTGTTCAGCGAACTCTTCAGCATCTCGGTGCTCGATACAGCACTGGTGGTTGGTCAGTCCTTCGACCCCAACTCGGTGCCCGGGGTCTACAACAACATCCAGTGGGACTTCGGCAACGGAGCCGTGCCGCAGACCTTCAGCGGCGCCAACCCGCCGGTCATCACCTACACCCAACCCGGCACCAGCAACGTGGTGGTCAATGCCACCTTGGGCAGCGGTGTGTGCGCGGCCCAGCGCAGCGCCACGATCACCGTGGTGCCTGCTGCCAACACAGTGGATCTTCCGCTATGCGGCATTGGCACGGCCAGCGGCGGGCTGTACATCAGCGACATGTACCTGGACCGCTTCAACAACGTGTACCTCACGGGCCAGCAACATGCCCCGATCATCGATCATCGCGCCTTCTTCGCGATGAAGCTGGACAGCGCAGGCCAAGTGCTTTGGGAACATCGCCAGCCGAATGTAGGCGGTCTTCGGTCCTATGGCATGGGCATCACCGCCGATGCCGAAGGCAACGCTTATGTCACGGTAGCCAGCGTATCGAGTTCGTCCACCGTGCAGGACATGGTGGTGCCGCACAAGAACTTCCTGATCAAGTTCGACCGCACAGGGAAGCCCGTTTGGAACATCGCCAGCCCCACCTTGAACATGCGTGGCGTGGTCGCTGGAAACGATGACCGCATCTGGGTGGCCGGCCACGGTTCATGGAACGGCGGCTTCATGCAACTGGCCTCGGGCGAAGGGCACTTCTTCCCTGCGGCGGCCGCACAGCCGAATGCGGGCAGCGCGTTCCTGTTCGCGGTGGACCCCAATGGACAGTTGCTTGAGTCGACCACGTTCGGGCGTGCCTTCCACCCGGACAGCGCGGCCACCGGCTTCGCCATCAACTTCGACCTGGGCAACACCGACCCGATACAGCGATACCGCTGCGACCCGCGTATCGGCCTGGCGCCGAACGGTCAACTGCTGCTTTCGGGCCTGATGGCCGCGCAGCGCGGAGCCACCACCTACAGCTTCGGCGGCACGCCGGTATTGAACAATGCGGGCTTGGACGTTGTGACGAACAGCGTGCAGGTGTTCGGTGCGCGCTACGTGCCAGGCACCGGCTTCGCGCAAGCCTTCAGCGTGGTGGGTGGCAACATCGATGGACTGCAACGCATGGAGCTGGCCAACGACGGAAGTTACCGGCTGTGTGGACGTGCCCGCCAAGTGATCATCGCCGGCAACACGCAGCATCCGCTGGGTGCTGCGAACGCGGATTACGGCTTCGTGGCCAAGGCAGCAGCGAATGGCGTACTGCAGTGGCATGCCGCCGCCGACAAGTTCGAGCCCTTCGACCTGGCCGTTGCTGCGGATGGCACCACGCACCTGATCGCTGCCTACCTCAACACCGGTGTGTTCCCAAGCGCCGGTGGAGCACTGGCCGGACTCGTTGCCGCAGGCAATGCCGATCGCGCCTTGATGCGTTACAGTGACAATGGCATCCTACAACAGGTGGATGTGACGGCCACGCCGCAGGGCGAGATCGCCTACCGCATGCGCCCCGATGCCTGTGGCAACCTGCACATGGCCAGTGTGGACGGCCTTACCGGTGCGTACACGCACATCCGCGCCATGGCCTGCGCCACCTGCACGGATAACGTGAAGGTGGAGGTGGTGTCCACCGGCGGCTGCGGCGCGCAGTGCTTCAGCGCATACGACCCCACGTCGCGCGATGTGGCGCTGGAGGCGCTTTCCCTGGCGGACACACTGTACACCCCGGCCGGCGCGCGCGACCTTCGGGTTGACCTCTCCAACATGGGACAGGTCACGGCCACGAGCATCGTGATTGATTACCGCATCAACGGTGGTGCTGTGCAAAGCCATACCTGGACCGGAAGCCTTCCCTATGCGCAACGCGTGAACGGCGTGGTGATCGGTTCACCGGTGCTGGGTGCGCGCAACCACTACACCATCGAGGCTTGGGTGCGACATGTGAACGGCAGTGCCGACCAGAGCGCGTGGAATGATTCGCTGCACATCGAGCAGGTGATGTGTTCCACACCCATCGCGGGCACCTACACGCTGGGGCCTGTAGGCTCGGAGTTCCCCTCCTTCCTTGCCGCCAACAAGGTACTGATGGCCTGCGGCGTGAGCGGCACCACGCACATCACCGTCGCCGATGGCACCTACTACGACCAAGTGGCGCTGGGGCCGATATCAGGCACCTCACTCGCGGATACCGTTGTATTCCGCTCGGCAAGCAACGATCCGGAAGCTGTGGTCCTGTACCTGAAGCGGCGCATACCCGACAACTTCGCGCCGTGGACCCTGCTACCGAACGCCAGCCACCTCACTTTGCAGCAGCTCACGCTGCGCCCTTCGGATCCCATAGCGAGCAATGTGCCCTTGGTGCATGTGCGCAATGGCTGCACCCGGGTGAACGTGCTCGGCTGCGTGCTGGAGAACCTCCCGGCAGAATTCGGCTTCGGCATATTCGAGGAGGGCCGCGTCTCCTTCCTGCGCGTGGAGGACAACACCGTGCGCTACGGCGGATGGGGCTACCGGGGCTTCGGCGATAACCAGGCCCAGCGCGATTCAGTGATCATCATCCGCAACAACCGCTTCCTCGACCAGGCGACCAACGGGGTCTTCTGCGTGAACAAGCAGAGCGGGCTGCGGGTGGAGAACAATCGCATCACCTCCGGCGCGGCATCCATCAGCTCGCTGTTCCAATACCGCGGCCTGCATGTGGGCGGCGTGGATTGCGGGCCCATGGTGGTGACCGGCAACTTCGTGCGGCGAAGCGGTTACTACGCGAGTGCCCCCGGAGGCAGTGCCAACGTGATCCTGGGTCCTGGTGGTTCCCTGCCCGGACGCTCGCTGATCGCGAACAACATGTTCATCGCCTTGAACAGTCCTGAAGAGTTCTTCGGCGGCCTCAATCAGATCACCATGAACCACCCGACGGCCAAGGCCGACGTCCTGCACAATTCCTTCAACGGCGTGGTGAACCTCAGTGCGGGAACCTCCGGCTTGGAGGAACTCGTCTTCCGCAACAACATTGTCTCCAGCAATGATCGCGTACTGAACCTGAGCTGGAACAGCGACAACAGCACCTTCATCCTGGACAACAATGTTTACTGGAGCTCAAATACCGCTCTGAACAACGAGTGGGTGCGCGTGAACTTCGACCCGTTGACCCTGGCCCAGCTCACGGCCACCTATGGCTACGATGCGGCCTCCGCCGTTACCCAGCCCCTGTTCATCGCGCCGGACGACCTGCACCTGGATACGGGCAACACCTTCACCTGTGCCACGCATCCCTTGGTGCCGCGCGACATCGACGGCGACCTTCGAGGAATACCGCTGACCCGCCAAGGTGCCGATGACGAGGGCGTTATTACCCATCTGGCCGATCTTCCGAGCGTCGGCAGCGGTTTCCTCCTGCATCCGAACCCCGCCTCAGCGGGTTCTGTCAACCTGCTCTTTGCCGATGCGGCCTCGCCCGGTGCGGAGCTCGCCCTGCTCGACGCTAGCGGACGCCGGGTACAACAGCTGCGTTTGACAATCACCGGCAGACGGGCCACTCTTGAACTGGATCCGTCATTGCCCAATGGCAGCTACATGGTGCAGGTAAGCATGAACGGAGCACGGATGGTGCAGCCGTTGGTGCTGCTGCGCTGAGGTACTGGCTCGTTGTCGGCATTGGACGTTGTGCTCCATACATTCTGAGGCCGCGATCGACGGGGAAAACGTCGATCGCAGTGGCCTCCGATGTTCCTCAACTGCCACAGCTGGTTCAGCCTCAAGCACGGCGTGATGAAGCCCGATGCGCTGTTGGAAGAAGCGCAGCATGCTGGCGTGCGCACCCTCGCGCTCACCGACATCCATTGCTCGGCGGGCATACCGGACTTCGTGCGAGATGCGAAACGCTATGGGGTGCGGCCAGTGGCGGGCATCGAGTTCCGCCAAGGACCGAAGCTGCTGTACATCGGCATCGCGAAGAGCAACGTGGGCTTCCAGCAACTGAACGAATTGCTGAGTCCGCACTTGCTGGATGACGCTCCAATCCCTGAGCGCGCACCGGAGCTGGATGAGGTGTTCTTCATCTACCCGTTCAGCAATGCTCCACAACTGTTGCGGCCCACCGAGCGCGTAGGCATCAAGCCGAGCGAACTGACGCGCTTGCCCTTCTCGCCGTGGGCGAAGCGGATGGAAGATCTGGTGGCGCTGATGCCGGTGACGCTGCGCCATAAGAAGGACTGCAACGTGCATCGCCTGCTGCGCACCGTAGCGAAGAACACCGTGGTAAGCATGCTGCCGAAGGAAGAGCTGGCCACGCCCGATGAAGTCTTCCGCAGCGAGGAGGAGGCACGCCGTATCTACCGCGACCATCCGCAACTACTCACCAACGCCGAACGCCTGCTGGAGCAATGCAGCATCGAATTCGACGGCAGCGACAAGACGCGCGCCGCATTCACCGCGAGCATCGCGGAGGACCGCGCGAAGCTGCACCGCGACACGCTCGAGGGCCTGCGCTACCGCTACCCGAACGCGGGCCCGAAGGTGATGGCGCGCATGGCGCACGAGCTGGACGTGATCGAGCAGATGGGCTTCATCAGCTACTTCCTCATCAACCAGGACATCGTGGACTACGCGCGCAGCCGGGGCTTTTTCCACGTGGGGCGCGGCAGCGGCGCCAACAGCCTGGTGGCCTATTGCCTGCGCATCACCGATGTGGACCCGATGGAGCTCGACCTCTACTTCGAGCGCTTCATCAACCCCGCGCGCAAGAAGCCGCCCGACTTCGACATCGACTTCAGCTGGAAGGACCGCGACGAGGTGTACCGCTATGTGCTCGGCAAGTACAACGCTTCAGATGGAAGCGCGGGCGGCATCCACGCCGCGCAGATCGCCACCTACACCACCTTCCAGTGGCGCGGCGCGATCCGCGAACTCGGCAAGGCTGTGGGGCTTCCGCCTTCGGAGATCGATGCGCTGAGCGAAGGCGATCACGGCTACTACGCGCGTGGCAGGCCCAGTACCTACGCGAAGAGCAACGAGCTGGACAAGGTGGCGCTGGCCGTGGTGCGCTACGCGAAGGAGCTGATCGGCATGCCGCACCATTTGGGCATCCACGCGGGCGGCATCGTGATCACGGAGAAGCCCGTGACGCATTTCACCGCGCTGTTCCGTCCGCCGAAGGGATTCCCGGTGACGCAGATCAGCATGCTGGAGTGTGAGGACCTGGGCCTGCACAAGTTCGACCTGCTGAGCCAGCGCGGACTGGGGCACATACGCGATGCGGTGGAACTGGTGAATGGGCAGCAGGGTGCAAGGGTGCAAGGGTGCGCGGGTGAAACAGAATCCACCCTCTCACCCTCGCACCCTCTCACCCTCGCACCCGCGCCCCACATCGACATCCACGACATCCCGCGCTTCAAGCAGGATGAGAAGATCAAGGAGCTGCTGCGCAAGGGCGACACCATCGGCTGCTTCTATGTGGAGAGCCCGGCCATGCGCATGCTGCTGAAGAAGCTGAAGGTAGACGACTACCTCGGCCTCGTCGCTGTGAGCAGCATCATCCGTCCGGGCGTTGCCGAGAGCGGCATGATGCGCGAGTACCTGCTGCGCCACAACGATCCCGAGCGCCGCAAGCTGGCCCCGAAGCGCCTGCTGGAGATCATGCCCGAGACCTACGGCGTGATGGTGTACCAGGAGGACGTGATCAAAGTGGTGCACCTCTACGGCGGGCTCGATCTCGAGGAAGCGGATCAGGTGCGGCGCGGCATGAACATCCGTTACCGCGACCGTCCGGAGTTCAAGGTGGTGGAGCAGCGCTTCTTCGCGAATTGCAAAGCGCGCGGCTATCCGCCCGGCGAGGCCGAAGAGGTGTGGCGGCAGATCCAGAGCTTCGCCAGCTTCAGCTTCGCGAAGGGGCATAGCGCCAGCTACGCGGTGGAGAGCTACCAGAGCCTTTACCTGAAGGCGCACCATCCGCTGGAGTTCCTCGTGGGCGTGGCCAACAACTTCGGCGGCTTCTACCATACCGAGTTCTACCTGCACGAAGCGAAGCGCGCAGGAGCGGTGATTGAGGCGCCGTGCATCAATGCCAGCGAAGAGCTATGCTCGCTGTGGAAGGCAGCGGGCCATGGGCTTCGGGCCACGGGCTGGGCGGAGGCCGCGAGCGTATCGCGTAGAACTGTCCAGCCCGTGGCCCATGGCCCGAAGCCCGAAGCCCGCATTTTCCTCGGCCTCTCCAACATCAAGAGCCTCGAATCCGAAACGGTGCAACTGATCCTGCACGAGCGCCGCCGCCATGGGCCTTTCACCGACCTGCAAGACCTGCTGAGGCGCGTGCCGCTGGCCGTGGAGCAGGCGCGCATCCTGATCCGCGCGGGGGGCCTGCGCTTCACCGGCAAGAGCAAGCCGCAGCTGCTGTGGGACCTCACCCTGTTGCACAGGCCCGCGAGCGTTTCCGCCGATGGCGATCTCTTCATCACCCGCGTGGAGGAGCCCAAGCTGCCCGACCTGGAGTTCTATCCCTTGGCCGATGCCTATGATGAACTCGAATTGCTGGGCTTCCCGCTGTGCGATCCGTTCTCTCTGGTGAATGCGGCTGCGAGCCACGGGCCACAGGTTAAGGGCATGAGCACGGAGGTGCCCGGGGCCCGAAGCCAGCAGCCCGAGGCCATCCTCGCGCGCCAGATGAGTTCGTGCGTGGGCAAGCAGGTGCAGATGCTCGGCTACATGATCCACGTAAAGACCACCACCACGCAATCGGGCAATTACATGAGCTTCGGCTCCTTCATCGATACCGCCGGCGATTTCTGGGACAGCACGCAGTTCCCGCAGGTGGCGGCGCGCTATCCCTTCCGGGGGCGCGGGGTGTACAGGCTGACCGGTGTGGTGGAAGAGGAGTTCGGCCATTGCGCGCTGCGCACCATCAGCATGGAGAAGCTGCCGTGGAAGCCGGATCCGCGGTACGGGGCGAAGTAGCGGTGGCGCGCCAATAGCTTTGGCGCATGCGCTTATCAATCCTCGCACTAACTGTCGTTCTGTTCGAGCACCTCCACGCCCAGCAATGGAACTGGGCCGTCAGCGCCGGCGACGGCAGCAACGTGGATCAGTGTTGGGGCATCGCCACCGACAGCCAGGGCAATGCCTATTGGGCAGGGAGCGTGCGGGGAACATCCCAATTCGGGTGCGGCACCATCACCACGGGCAGCAACACGGCCGGTGTCTTGGTGAAGTACGATGCCTCCGGCACCTGCCTTTGGGTGCGCAGCGTGCTGGTCACCTTCGACGATGCCTTTGCCTACGACATCGCGATCGATGCGGAGGACCGCATCTACATCACCGGCAGCTACAATGGCACCGCGAATTTCGGCGACGGCATCACCCTGGCCTCCTATGTCGGCGACGACATCTTCGTGGCACGCTACGATGTGGATGGCACCTGCCTGTGGGCGCGCCGTGCGGGCAGCAACTCCAACGATGAAGCGCGCGGCATCGCTGTCTCAGCTGATGGGGACGTGTTCATCACGGGTTTCGTCGGGGGCTTCACCGTGCGCTTCGATCCGCTCCAGATCGCCAGCAACAACCAGCGCCAGATCTTCTTGGCCAGCTACGACAGCACCGGCACATTGAATTGGGCCAAGCTCAGCACGGGCATCGGGCAGTCGAAGTCGAGCCGGGGCATTTCGGTGGCCGGTGATCGGTTGTTCATCACCGGGCAGTTCAGCTTCGCCGTCGGTGCATTCGACGGGCTCCCGATCTCCACTACATCGAACACCGGTAAGGCCTACGTGCTAGCCTGCGACCTCGCTGGCAATGCGCTTTGGGCGAACAGCTATGCCTCCGGCGACCACGAGGGCATGGGCATCACGGCCGACACCCTGGGCAACGTCTTCATGGTCGGCAGGCTCTGGGGAAGCATGTTCCTGCCCGATGACACCCTCACCTCCGTAAGCAGCAACGATGACTTCATGATCCTGAAGTTCGATGCTGATGGAAATTGCAAATGGGGCAGGAGCACGGGTTCCGCGCAACGCGACCTGGGCTGGCGGGCTGCTGCGGACGGCTTGGGCAACGTGTACGTGGGCGTGCAGTTCTTGAACACGGTCGATTTCTTCGGCACCTCACTCAATAGCATCGGCGGCGAGGACATCGCCATCCTGAAGATGGACGGCGAGGGCGAGGTGGTCTGGGCGCAAAGGGCTGGTGGCTTTCAGCGTGATGTTCCACTCTGCATCCATCGACAGGCCGTTGCACCGCACCAACTCTACTTTGGCGGATACTACTGGGGGCTTGTCACCTACGGCAGCACCACCATTGATGATGTGGCGAACGGTGATGCGATGATGGTCTCCGCCACGGACACCACCTTCGATGCGAGCAGCTACGCAGCGGCCATTTGCCCGGGTGCTTGTGATGGCATTGCCCATGTCTTCACCAATGGCGATGCGCCCTTCACTTATGCGTGGAGCACCGGGGCCACCACGTCATCCATAAGCGGAATGTGCCCGGGTACCTACGAGGTACAGGTGACGGATGGCAACGGCCAGCAGATCACAGAATCCATGACCATCATGGAGGCTTCAAGCCCCGGCTACACGGTGCAGATGCTGGGTGATTCGCTATGGGTGGCCGGCGGCGTTGCCTGGTCCTGGTACCAGGATGGGATGCAGTTGTCCGGCGACAGCGCGTCGATTGTAGTCACAGTGAATGGCGCGTACCACGCTGTGGTGACCGATGCCATCGGTTGCCAATGGAGCACGGATACCGTGCAAGTGCTGTCCACCGGAGCCATCGCACAACACGGGCAGAGCTTTCGCGCTTGGCCGAACCCGATGGGTGATGTGCTGCAGGTGGCGGGCCTATTGCCAGGCACATTGCTTGAATTGCACGATGCCACAGGACGGCTGGTATGGCGTGGACCAGCCGAAGCGGAGAATACGGTCATCGCCACCACTCGCCTCCTTCAGGGGTGCTATGTACTGGTAACCGAAGATGGAATGCGGATAAAGCTTGTGCGTTGATGAACCGGAGCAATCCTCCAGCTCCAGACGCGCAGTTCCGCATGCCCCCTGTAGCGCGTTGAAGCGACGCCTGCGTGAAGCCGCTCTTCATGGCCCGCTTTCCAGCGATGTGAAGCACGTTGCGCGAACGTCTCTCTGGACCTGCGAATGCTGGATGCCCGATCACGCACCGCCTTGCTGATGACCTTGTGCTGGAGGAATTCGGGCACTCCGCGCTGCGCACCATTAGCATGGAGAAGCCTCCGTGGAAAGCGGATCCACGGTACGGGGGGAAGTGAGCCTAGGCAGCTTTTCTCTTCATGCCGGCGTCTTCCCATCCGAAACCATGATCACCGCATGCGCGCTATCATCTCGCACCTAAGCATCGCCGCCACACTATCCGCTTCCTCCCAAACCGTCAACTGGCTCCAAAGCAATCCCGTTGCCTTCGACCTGAACCCCGGCATGCCCGCGCATGTCGTGGCCTCAGCGCCAGGGCGTCTCGTGGCCATGCGCACGGTCGATGTGGGCTTCATCTACGGCCAGACCGTGTACGGCTCGGTGGCGCTCGATGCGCTCGACCCTGCATCCGGCTCTTTGCTGCTCTCGTGCCTGCTGCTCGACTCTGTGAGCGTGAAGGCCGCTGTGGTTGACCCTGACGGCATCGCCTACTTCACCGGCAAGTTCATGGGCGATGTGCTTGAATTCTGCGATGGGTCGCAGCTGCCGGGCATTGGCGGTGGCCTCTTCACCGAGAACACCTTTCTGCTCGCCTGGGACCTCAGCACCATGGCGCCGTTGTGGATGCGGAACCTGAGCGCC
>DAORNP010000082.1:12029-12732 GCA_035441065.1 Flavobacteriales bacterium
ACCTACCCCGCAGGCTACGAGGTGCCTTCCATCGCGCTGGATCCCGACGGCAACCTGTGGTACGTGATGCAGGATTTCTGGGACGGGCGGTGGTGCGCGTGGACGAAGACGGCAACGATGTGGAAGTGCGCCCGATCAGCGGCATCCGCCGCTTCGGCACCATCAGTTTCGATCCCTGGGGCGGGCTCTATGTGAGCGGATCGTGCGAGAACGGCACGCTCACCTTCGGTGGGCAGGACTTCGCTGTGGAAAGCGACGGTGGCTACAACATGTTCGTGCTGCGCTACAAGCCTGACGGTACGGCGGGTTTCGCGGAGTTCGCGGCCGATGGCAGCTTCCAGGATCCCGTTGTCGTTGCCACCAGTGATGGCCACGCCTACCTGAGCGGCGTGCTGATGGTGCCCTCACCCAGTTGGGGCGGTCTTTCCTTCGAGGGTTCGAACTGGGGCAGCGACATCTTCCTGACCAAGCTCGACAGCACCGGCCAGTTCCTGTGGGGCTTGGAGAGCACACCTGCCAGCAACGGCATCACCGGCGATCTGGAACGGAGCAACGGCCCCAACATCGCCTTGGATGCGAGCGACCAGGTATACCTCATCGGAACACTTCGCGGTTCACTGGATTGGGGCAACGGCGTGGCGAGCGATGGCCTCACCTTGGGCGCGCGCAGCATCACCGTGGTGGCCTTCTCGACCGATGGAGT
>DAORNP010000082.1:12742-17073 GCA_035441065.1 Flavobacteriales bacterium
ATGGGCGCGCACCAGCATGCCCTCCTCCTGGTTCGCGCAGGCGCAGACGATCACCGCCATGGCCGAGCCGGATGCCGTTCACTTTGCCGCCCATGTGGCCACGCAGTTCACCTACGGAGCGCACACCACTAATGTGGGTGGCCAGCAAGCCGCCGTGGTGGGGCGCATCGGTGAACTGAGCACGGGTATGACGGCATTTCCTCCTGTAAAAGACGAAGTGATGCTTTGGCCGAACCCGGCGCACGATGCGATCAACTTGGAGCTCAATGGCGCGCGCGCACAGAACGCACGGCTCTTGAACAGTGCCGGGCAGCAAGTGCGAACGATGCGCTTGAACCCCGGCCGCAACAGCCTTGATGCGCGGGGACTGCAAACCGGCTTGTACCTGCTGAAGCTGGAGGATGGAAGGGCGGCGCGGGTGGTGGTGGAGTAGGCCTACGTCCTCCTGTTCGCCAGCAGCTCCGGCGCCTGCGTATCCGTATCGGCCGGCATTGCTGTTTGAATCCGGGGCCATTTTATGCGACTCCCCATTGCAGCAATCGGCACACCTCAAGGAATCATACTTTCACATCATGGCTCTGCGGTTACGACTGGTTCTCATCGCCCTTGTTCTGGCCTTGGAGATGGCTGGTCAGGCGTACAGGCCATTCCCCACGGCAGGTGGTGCTTGGGTTGAATCGTATGGGTGGTTGCAGCCTGCCGCTGAGTGCGGGTATCAGTACCATACCTGCGCTAATCATATCAGGATGGGGCCGGATACCCTGGTGAATGACACTGCCTACATCACGCTTTGGAGCTATCTGGAATGCGGGGTTCAACAGACCAACCCGCCATCCGTTCCTCCCTGGTGTGTTGACTGGGAGTACACGTACCCGACTCATCTCTATGCCTTATTGAGGCAGGATATTCCAGGACGGAAGGTTTTCATCCGTCCGGTTTGGGAGGATCAAGAGCATCTGCTGTACGACTTCAACATGGGGATTGGCTCTTACCCAGAGGCCTTCGGCGCACCGAACGGACAAATCGAAGTGGTTTCAATCGACAGTGTCCTTTTGGCCGATGGCCATCATAAACGGTGGACACTATCCACCGAGAATTGGGATGGTCCGGCCCATGTGATCGAAGGAGTGGGAAGTGACGCAGGGTTTCTTACGGTGTTCCCGAATACGTTCGAGGGCCACAATCGGTTGGAGTGTTTTGGCGCGAACAATGTCGCCATCTACGTCCGGTGGATCGATGAGGGGCCCTGGGTGTGCAACCTTTCAGTGAGCGCAGAGGAATTGTCCATCGGCGAGAATGCCTTGCGCGTTCATCCGAATCCTGCGAACAGTAGTGTCCAGGTGGAGGTTGGACCTCCTCAAGGCTCAACGACAGGAATGCTCATTGACGCACGGGGTCAATTGGTCCGCACCTTCCGGTTGATACAAGGCCGGAATACGATCGATGTTTCTGCCCTTCCGCCGGGTGTGTATCTGCTACGTTCATCGAATGGCAGTACCGCGCGGGTGATGAAGGAGTGAGCCTAGGTTCTCCTATTCGCCAGCAGCACCGGCGCCTGCCCATCGAACGGGTTATCCATCCTTCCGATGCTGCGCGCCTCCATGCCCGCCGCGCGCATCACGGTGCGGTCGCCGAAGCGCTTGCGGATGCGGTCCATCGCCTGGTAGAGGTTCATCGCCTCCTCGGTATCCGTGAAGGCATTCATCTGGTGGCCGCCGCCCACCAAGTGGCTGAAGCGCACGCCGATCAAGCGGATCCGCTGGCGGCGATCGTACAGCTTGCGGAAGAGCTCGTGGATCACCGGCAGGATGATGTGGTCGCAGGCCGTGTAGCCGATGCGCTGCTGCTGCGTGTGCGTCTCGAAATCGGCGTAGCGCACCTTCACCGCCACGCAACTGGTGAGCTTCGCGCCCTTGCGCAATTGGAAGGCGAGGCTCTCGGCCATGGCGGTGAGCATGCCGCGCAGCTTCACCACGTCGATGGTGTCGCGCTCAAACGTGCGCTCCGTGCCGATGCTCTTGCGCTCGTGCCACGCGATCACCGGACTGTCGTCGATGCCGTTCGCTTTGCGCCACAGCACAGGGCCGTGCTCGCCGAGCAAGCGGTGCATCAGATCGATGGGCAGCTCCTGCATCGTCTGGATCTTCGCCACACCCATGCTGCGCAGCAGATGCGCGGTCTTCTCGCCCACGCCGGGTATCGCCTCAATGGGCTTGGGCGCCATATAGGGCTTCTCCGTTCCACGCTCCACCTGCAGCTGACCGTTGGGCTTGGCCTCGTTGGTGGCCACCTTGCTCACCGTCTTGTTGGTCGAGAGGCCGAAGCTGTTCGGCAGCCCCGTCTCCTTGCCGATGTACTGCCGCAGCTCCGTGGCCAGCTTCAGCGCGCCGAAGAATTTCTCCGTGCCGCTGAAGTCCACATAGAACTCATCCACGCTGGTCTTCTCGAACAGCGGCACCTTCTCGCGGATGATCTCCGTCACCTCATCGCTCTTCTTCATGTACGCGCCGCTGTTGCCGCGCAGGATGATCGCCTCCGGGCACAACTGCTTCGCCATGCGCATGGGCATCGCGCTGCGCACACCGAAGGCGCGCGCCTCGTAGCTGCAACTGGCCACCACGCCGCGATCACTGTCGGCACCGATCAAAATGGGCTTGCCGTTCAGCTCGGGGTGCGCGATGCGCTCCACGCTCACGAAAAAGCTGTCGAGGTCGAGGTGCAGGATGTTGCGGGTCATGGTGCAGGGGCAATAGCAGGAGCATTAGGCCGCCAGCCGGGCTGTCCGCTTTAGCTGCCTCGGCTCAGCGGGCGTGCTTGCCGCTCCGGTGGCTTCCTTCGGTCGCCTCCTCGCTGGCAGCGCGCCTGCGCTTCGCCTTCGGCAGGCTATCGCTCCCATCCCTGGCGGGCTGACGCCGTTCCCGTCGATCTTGTGGCCAATAATGTAGCGCTGTGCGTGCGTCGTGCGCGTATCGCCGCATAAACCAGCACCCTTGCCGCGTACTTTTGGGGCCCTCCGGTATCTAGACCGGTTCCAGATAGCAATGATCAAAGTCTCCGAACCCGCTAAAGCTGAAGTCACTAAGCTCCTCGGCATGGAAGGCCGCGGACCCGACCATTTCGTGCGCGTGGGCGTAAAGGGCGGCGGCTGCTCGGGCCTCATGTACGACCTCGGCTTCGACGACCAGCTGAAGGACGGCGACAAGGTCTTCGAGGACAACGGCGTGAAGGTGGTCGTGGACAAGAAGAGCCTGCTCTACCTGCTGGGCACCACCCTTGACTTCAGTGGCGGCCTCAACGGCAAAGGCTTCCAATTCGTGAACCCCAACGCCAACCGGACCTGTGGGTGCGGGGAGAGCTTCAGTATTTAAGAGAGAAGCCGCAGAGACGCAAAGACGCAGAGCAATTCAATGAGATCCAACCGCGATAGCAGAACGCATTCCCTTCGCCTCTGCGTCTCTGCGGCAAGCAATTGAGCGATGGCACAAGACACCGACGATATCCTCCGCGAGGTCACCGAGAAGGAGTACGCCTACGGCTTCATCACGAACATCGAGAGCGAGAAGGCCGCGAAGGGGCTGAACGAGGACATCGTGCGCTTCATCAGCGCCAAGAAGAACGAACCCGAGTGGATGCTCGAGTGGCGCCTCGAGGCTTACCGCCTCTGGCTGAAAATGGAGGAGCCGCACTGGGCACACATCCACTACCCCAAGATCGACTACCAGAACGCTTACTACTACAGCGCGCCGAAGAAGAAGCCGCAACTGAACAGCCTCGACGAGGCCGACCCCGAGCTGGTGAAGACTTTTGAGAAGCTCGGCATCTCGCTGGAAGAGCAGAAGCGCCTCGTGGGCGTGGCCGTGGACGTGGTGTTCGACAGCGTGAGCGTGAAGACCACCTTCAAGGAGACACTGAAGGAGAAGGGCATCATCTTCTGCGCGTTCAGCGAAGCGGTGCAGGAGCATCCCGAGCTGGTGAAGAAGTATCTAGGCAGCGTGGTACCGCGCACCGACAACTACTTCGCCGCGCTCAACAGCGCCGTGTTCAGCGACGGCAGCTTTTGCTACATCCCGCCCGGAGTGCGTTGCCCGATGGAGCTCAGCACCTACTTCCGCATCAACGCCGGCCACACCGGCCAGTTCGAGCGCACCCTGATCGTCTGCGAGGCCGGAGCGAGCGTGTCCTACCTCGAGGGCTGCACGGCACCGATGCGCGACGAGAACCAGTTGCACGCGGCCGTGGTCGAGCTGGTCGCGCTCGATGACGCCAGCATCAAGTACTCGACGGTGCAGAACTGGTATCCGGGCGACGAGAACGGCGTCGGCGGCATCTAC
>DAORNP010000083.1:0-16691 GCA_035441065.1 Flavobacteriales bacterium
CACTTCCAGATGCATACGCAGAACGTGCAGCGCGCGCGTTTGAATGCCAACACGCCTTACAACGTGAACGTCTGGAACATCCAGGGCCAAGGCTTCTTCGGCCTGAGCCCGGATGGCTCATTGTGGAACAACGGGCTGAGCGCCTTCACACGCTTTCACTTGCACGACGGTGGCGTTCCACAGCAGGGCAGCTATCGCAATTAGATGCACAACGGTATTACGCTTACGGGCAATCAGGACCATAGCTATGTCGGCCAGAAGTACGGCAACGTGGATTTCACGGACATGGTGATCCATTGGAGCGAGAATGCCAATGGCAGCCCGTGGGGCACGGACCGGATGAGGTTCGTGTAGCGAGCTATAGATGCATCGAATTATCCACCAGGCTTACGCTGAATGAATTCTTCTGCTACATTCACCATCATGATCTCGCGGCCTAAGCATATCTCCTTTTCTCCGCAGAGCCGCAGAGCCGCTTAGTCTTCAGCACGGCAAGTTCCGCAAGCGTTGCGCTTTTCGCGCGGCGCTCAGCTTCTTTTTCTCAACCACAACACCGCTTCACCATGGAGCAGACACCGCCATTCCAGTCCTAGGCGCGGTCTGCTGACCGCAACTGCCCAAGGGCAATGGCCCCTCCCGGCCGCCGCAAGGGAAGGCATGCATGCGTGCGGTTTGCGCCGTGCATTCGTAGGTTTACATGAACAAGACCAGAGGAACAATGCGCTCGGCCCTGCTGCTCTCTTGCTTGCTGCTGCTTGCGCCGCGCCTGCGCCCCCAGAACTTGGTGCCCAATTGGAGTTTTGAGGAGATCAGTAGTTGCCCGCAAGATCAAGGCGAGATCGAGAAGGCTGTTGGTTGGCTCACCTTCAGAGGGATCGAATCGTGCGACCTCTTCCATGTCTGCGGCCATCCGGATTCCTGCGGGGTGCCGTGGAACATGTTTGGTGATCAATGGCCTGCTGATGGAGACGCATACGCGGGTATACACACCTTTAGCGATGATGACGGTTGGCCTTGGTACACTCGGGAGTGTATCGGTATTCAATTGTCGGAGCCGCTGGTGGTCGGTGCAACCTATTTCGCCTCGTTCAAGGTGAGCCTCACTTTGGGCCGGGGCGCTCCATTCATAGAAAGGTGTCGGTACGCAAACGAACGAACTGGGCTGCTTTTCACCATGGAACATTGGGTCCAAGGTCCATTTGACCCACTCCCAGGTTATGCTCATGTGTATGGGACTGATGTGGTGGAGGACACGCTGGGTTGGACGGTGATCAGCGGTTCGTTCTTGGCGGATTCGGCTTACCGGTACGTGGTGGTGGGCAATTTCTTCAGCGATGAGGAGACCAATTGGTCACTGATGGATCCCAATGGCACCGGTTACCTGGCCTACTACTACATCGATGAGGTGTGCGTGTCGCGCGATCCCTTGTATTGTGCGCAACAGGCCGGCATTGACGGGGCCGCTTCGGATCTTTTCCGTGTGTGGAGCGACCCATCCGCGGGGAGCCTTCATGTGGCAGGCTTGCAAGGAAGCGGGGTGCTGAACCTGTGGGTGGTGGATGCCGTGGGCCGCTTGGTGGTGCCTCAGCAAGCGGTTGGTGCAACGGATGTGTGGAGCATCAACACCAGCACCTGGGCCAGCGGGGTGTACATCGTGGCAGCTGAGCGGAGCAACGGGAGCAGAAGAGCGGAGCGCGTGTTCCTCGGTCGTTAAGACCGAATACAATGAATTACAATAGAAGAGCGAAGGCCCTGCTGATGGGTGTCTTCGCAGCAACCTTATGGGCATCGGCCCAGCAGTTCACGAACGTAGGTGGGAATGGCTGGTGGCGCACCAACCCGACCACACCGAACATTGGCCGGGGGGTGGCCATCGGAAACCTTACGGCCACGCCCTACCCGGCTGCCTTCCAGATCCACGGCGAGCTGATGCCAGCGGGGAACAATACCCCCGAGGTCTTCCGCACCAACGCGCCCACCACGGGCAACACGTTCTGGCGCATGTTCCAAGGCGGCACCACGGCGGGCTTCGAGCGGGGGCAGTTGTTCGCCGACCCTAACCATCAGAGCGGTTACTACCAGTTCAACATCAATGCACCTACCGGGCACCTTCAGTTGCTCACGCAGAACGTTCTGCGTGCACGGTTGAATGGGAGCGTGACCGGAGGGAGCGTTGGGCCTTTCAATGGTATCAACCGCGCAGGATTCCTCATGTTGAGTGGTGTGCCTGATGCATTCGCTGGCACTGGAAGCCAAGCGCCATTTACAAGGATGCATCTGATCGATGAGGAGACTGGGTTCGTGAACCCTATCGTGTATGCCCAGACACAGGGCTTCCGGCCATGGCAACGCAATGGCATCACCTTCACGGGCAATAGCGATCAGAGCTACATCGGGCAGAAGTACGCTGGTAATGACAACACAGACTTCGTGATCCAATGGAGCGATAACCCCAACGGCAGCCCGTGGGGAGTAGATAGGATGAAATTCGTGTTCACCACCCAGTACAATGCAGGCCAATCCAGGGGAGCGGCCTCAACCAATGGATTGGAGGCGATCCGGCTTTGGCCAAGGAACAACTTTGATGTGAACATGGGTATCGGCGATTTCTTCGCTGGTAACCAGTTGACACCAACCGTGGTCGTGGACCCCACCGAGCGGGTCGATATCCTCAATGGCCGCCTGCGCATCCGGCAGCTCCCCGATGATTCAGCGGCGGTGGATTCGTTCTTCGTGATGGTAGTGGACCGCACCACCTTGACGCCGGGCAACCAAGAGCGCGGCGTGGTGAAGTGGGTGGATCCATCCGTGTTTGGTGGAGGTGGCGCCGATTGCGATTGGACCGTGGAGAACGATGGGGTATCAGGTCCTGGAGTCTCGCATAATGTGTACACCGCGGTCGGCGTTGACGACGATTGCCCGGATGCTGATGATCGCGTGGGAATCGGCACTGCCACTCCTGAAGCGAAGCTGCATGTGAAGAAAGCGGTGGTGATCGAACCTGGCAACGACCGCGCGGCATTGTTCCACAACCCTAACGGGGCCTTTACTTCAGTTGGAGGAGAGGGAATGGCCGATGGTGGAGTTAACAATATAGGCTTGCGCGGCATCGCCGAGAACAGCAGTCGTCTTTACGGCGTTTGGGGAATTGCGCGCAACGGCGGTGGCGGAGCAGTTGGCGTAAGAGCTGAGGCCTATGCAAGTGCTGCTCCAACCGCTGTTGAAGGCACTGCATGGGGTGGGGCCACCGCAAAGGCATTCCAAGGTGTAGCCTCTAATGCGAGCAATGTGAATCATGCTGGTGATTTCTCGGCGCTTGGAGGCCAGGAGACGCGTGGCGTTACTGCCACGGGCCAAGGAGGGTCGAGTGCAAACTATGGTATCTGGGCCAATGCGAATGGTGCAAATCCGTGGGCGGGCTGGTTCGTGGGCAACGTGAACATCACGAATAGCTTGACAGTCAATTCCGTGATTTACCCGTCGGATGCTGCATTAAAGACCGATGTAGCAGATGCAGCAGCTTGCCTTCCGGTGATTGCCCAGCTTTCCCCAAAGTCGTACAGCTTCACTTCAGCTGCAACCGACGCACTGAACGTGGATCATGAACCGCACATTGGCCTATCGCCCAAGAGCTTGAGCAGGTGATTCCTACAGCTGTGCATGAGGTTGTCGTCCCTGCCCAATACGACTCATTGGGGAATGTGACCGCGGCTCAGTGGAGCTACAAAGGCGTGGACTATGTGTCCTTGATTCCTTACCTCATCGGGGCTGTGAAAGAACTCAGCGCTCAGAACGCGGCCATTCAGCAGCAGCTCGCTGCCTGCTGCACTTCCCCGAACGACGACGGCACGCGGTCGAGCACGGGCGGCGCTGCGGACGAGGGTTCGATCACCCCCGCCCAAGCGCGGCTGTTGCGCATCGTTCCCAATCCATTCAGCGAGCCGCCCACGGTGCAGTTCACCCTGGAGCGCGCGGGCCGCATGCAGCTCATCGCCAACAGCGCCGATGGCAAGCACATCAGTTTCATCGCCGATGCGCCGCGCGAGGCTGGCCAGTACGAGGAGAATTGGAACACCAATGCCTTGCAGCCCGGCATGTACTACATCACCCTGTTGCTCGATGGCGAGCCGCTGGTGAAGCGCGCGGTGAAAGTTGGGCGGTAGTTGCCGAAGCATGGATGTGAACGGCCCGGAGCACTGCTCCGGGCCGTTCCAATAACCGGGTGTCCCAGCCTTACCTTCGAGGCCATGAAGAAGATGCCAGAACTGCTGGAGAAGAAGAAGGTGCTGCGATCCATCAAAGAGCTGCCTGAGCGCTTCTCTGCTGACGACGTCATGGATCGCGTGCTGCTGCTGGAAGCGATCGAGGAGGGCTTGTCGGATATTGAAGCGGGCCGTGTGGTCTCGCTCGCTGAAGCGAAGAAGAAGCATCAGCGATGGCTGAAGTGACCTTCTCCGCAAGGGCTTTGCGCGACATGGCCAGGATTCACCGTTACGTCGCCGATCATGGCGCTTCGCGCTATGCTGACCGCATGATCCAGCGATTCTATCGCGCGCTTGACGCCGTTGCGGTATTCCCCATGGGCGGTCGCGTTGTCCCAGAGATCGGACGCCAGGACATACGGGAGACGATTGTCGGCGACTATCGGATCATCTACCTGACTCGCCGCGATCAGTGCGATGTGATCACCATCTTCCACGGCGCGCGCAGATTCCCGTTCGGTGCGATGCGCACCAGGAAGGAGTGACGTTTTTCGTGCGACACCCAACTTTCATGCGCCGCGCCATCGTCTGCGTCACCAACGACCTCAGCACCGACAACCGCGTGCACCGCACCTGCACGGTGCTGCGCGAGCTGGGCCATGAGGTGCTGCTGGTGGGACGATTGCAGCCCGGGAGCCTTCCGCTGCAGCGGCCCTACGCCACCCGGCGCATGCGGCTGCTCTTCCGCAAAGGACCATTGTTCTACGCCGAGTACAACCTGCGGCTCTTCCTGCTGCTGCTCTTCACGCGCGCGGGCCTGCTCATCGCCAACGACCTCGACACCTTGCTGGCCTGCTGGCTGGCGAAGGGGAGACGCGCGCTGGTGTACGACAGCCACGAGTACTTCACCGAGGTGCCCGAGCTGCAAGGGCGCTTCGCGCGGCGCGTGTGGTTCGCCATCGAGCGCTTGATATTCCCCAAGCTGAAGCATGTGATCACGGTGAATGAGAGCATCGCGCGGGAATACAAGAGCCGCTATGGCAACGCTGTAGCAGTGGTGCGCAACATCCCCATGCACAAGGAGCTCGGACCCTTGCCATCGCGCCGGGAATTGGACCTGCCCGAGGAGCGCTTCATCCTGATCCTGCAAGGCAGCGGCATCAACGTGGACAGGGGAGGAGAGGAAGCGGTGCTGGCCATGAAGGAGCTGCCCGAGTCGCTGCTGCTGATCATCGGCGGCGGCGATGCGTGGCCGGTGCTGGAGCGGCTGGTGAAGGAGCATGGCCTCACGGACCGCGTGCGCCTGCTGCCGCGCATGCCCTACGAGCGCATGATGCAGTACACCCGCAACGCCGACCTCGGCCTCTCGCTCGACAAGGACACCAGCCTCAACTACCGCTTCAGCCTGCCCAATAAGCTCTTCGACTACTTCCGTGCCCACATCCCCGCACTCGTGAGCGACCTGCCCGAGGTGGCCGGGCTCGTGCGCAAGTACGGAGCGGGCATCGTGATCCCGCGCGTAGAGCCTGCACTGATCGCTGCGGAGGTGCGCCGCTTGATGGCCGATCGCGCGCGCCGCGATGCCTTGCGGCTGACCGCTATTTTCGCCGCCACTGAATTGGATGGCGAGCGCGAGAAGGAAGCGTTGAAGGAGATACTAGGGCGTCTTGCGGGTTAGTTAGGGAATGAGCATGCGGATAGTCCTTAAGTTGAAAGATGGCATGGTGAAAGGGAGCGAGAGTGAAAGGGTGAGCGTATTGGTGCAAGCGCACCCTCGCACCCTTTCACCCTCTCACTCTCCTACATCGATCGCGGAGGGAGAATTGGTGGCCTCATGACCGATCGATCGCGAAATCTCCATATCGTCAGCTTCGATGTGCCCGCACCGCCGAGCTACGGGGGCGTGATCGATGTGTACTACAAAGCGAAAGCGCTCGCGGAGCTGGGGGTGAAGGTGCACCTGCATTGCTTTCAGTACGGAAGGCCGAAGGCGAAGGAGTTGGAGCGGTTCTGCGCGAGCGTGCACTACTATCCGCGCAACCTGGGCAAGCTGCAGCTCTTCAATGCGCTGCCCTACGTGGTGGTGAGCCGCCGCAGCGAGGCGCTGATGGAGCGCCTGCTCGCCGACGAGCATCCCATCCTCTTCGAGGGCCTGCACTGCTGCTACCACCTCGGCGATCCGCGGTTGCATGGCCGCATCCGCATCGTGCGCGCGCACAACGTGGAGCACGATTACTACGGCGCCTTGGCGAAGGCCGCTACTAGCACCTTCCGCCGCACCTACTTCATCAACGAGGCGCACAAGCTCCAGCGCTTCGAGCCGGTGCTGGCCGAGGCCACACGGGTGCTCGCGATCTCACCCAAGGACGAGGCTTACTTCAATGGACACTTCCACAACGTGACGCACGTGCCGGCCTTCCATGCCAGTGAGAAGGTGGATGTGCCCGACGGCCTCGGCGATTTCGCCTTCTACCACGGCGCGCTGGGTGTGGCCGAGAACGACCAGGCCGCGCTCTACCTGGTGCATAAGGTCTTTAAAGAGCTGCCCGTGAAGCTCATCATCGCCGGCAGCGATGCCAGCGCCGAGTTGAAACGCGCCGTTGCAAAGTCGCCGAACGTTGAACTGCGCGCGGGCATCGGCACGGAAGAGATCCACGCGCTGGTGCGTGGCGCCCAAGTGAATGTGCTGCCCACCTTCCAGAGCACGGGCATCAAACTGAAGCTGCTGCTCTGCTTGTTCAGCGGTCGTCATGTGGTGTGCAACACGCCCATGGTGGAAGGCTCGGGCCTGGCCGAGCTCTGCCAGGTCCACGATGACCCGCAAGCGTTGCGCGACAGCATCCTGGCCTGCATGGCGCGGCCCTGCAATGGAGCGGCGCTGGAGCGGCGCGTTGAACTGCTGGAGGAGCGCTTCAGCAACAGGCGGAATGCGGAGCGGATCGCTGCACTGCTGTGATCACACCGCCCCCGCCGCGCTCAACTCCAAAAGCTTCCCCTCCTCGCAGCGCACCACCCGCGCGTTCATCTTCTTCATGTGCGAGTAGTCGTGCGTGGCCATGATCACACTCCTACCCGTTGTGCTGATGGCGAAGAGCAGGTCAACGATCTCGGCGGTGGTCTCGGGGTCGAGGTTGCCGGTGGGCTCATCGGCGAGGATGAGCTCGGGGTCGTTCACCAGCGCGCGGGCCACGCTCACGCGCTGCTGCTCGCCGCCGCTGAGCTCGTGCGGCATCTTGTAGCCCTTGGTGGCCAGGCCCACTTTCTCCAGCACTTCTTGCGCGCGGGCATCCATCGCCTTGCGGTCGGTCCAGCCGGTGGCGCGCATCACGAAGAAGAGGTTCTCGTTCACGGTGCGGTCGCTCAGGAGCTGGAAGTCTTGGAACACGATGCCGATTTTCCGGCGGAGGAAGGGCACCTGCGCCTTCTTGAGCTTCCGCAGGTCGAAGCCGCAGCAAAAGCCCTCGCCCTCAGTGAGCGGCACATCGCCATAGAGCACGCGCATGAGGCTGCTCTTGCCGCTGCCTGTGCGGCCGATGAGGTACACGAACTCGCCCTTATACACGGCGAAGTCAACGTTGTTGAGCACCAGGTTCTCGCGCTGGAAAATGCGCGCGCTGTTGAGCTGTACGAGGGCGGTGGATGACATGGGTGCAGGCAAAGGTGCGCATGCCTCCAATACGAGCCACCCCGTTCGCGTTGGATTGAGCGGCCCAATGCTTGCGAAGCGCCAACAACTCCGGGTGGAAATCTCCATTGCCCCTAGCCCATGCGCCACACGCCGCTCCTTGACCTTTGAACGCAATGATGACCCTGATCCCGCGCCCCTTCGCGGTGCTGGCCGCGCTCGCCTTGGCCTTGGCCCTCAGCGCGCAGCGCCCCGCCCATTACGACCACCAGGACGCCGACCTGCTGAACGCCATCGAGCTCTTCGGCATGGAGAAATACGGCGCCGCCCAATACGAGTTCCAGCGCGTGGTGGAGCGCATCACCGATCTGCACGACCCGCGCCGCACCGAAGCCGAGTTTTATGTCGCCCTGTGCAGCGTGCGCCTCTTCAACGACGATGCGGGCTACCGCCTGAAGCGCTTCATGACGGAGCACCCCGAGGACCTTCACGTGCCTTTGGTGAAGCTCGAGCTCTTCCGCCACAGCTTCAACCAGAAGGATTGGAAGGAGGTGATCGCTTGGAGCGACCAGGTGATCGCCTCGGATCTCGGGGCCTCCGATGCCGAAGAGTTCCACTTCAAGCGCGGTTACGCCTACTTCCAACTCGGCAACAGCGAAAAGGCGTTGGGCGAATTCAGCCAGGTGAAGAACAGCGAGGGCCTATTCGGAGCGCCGTCGCTCTACTACACCTCGCATATCCATTACGAGCGCGGGCAGTACGAGACCGCCTTGCAAGGCTTCCGCAAACTGGAAGGCAACCCTGACTTCGCCAAGCTGGTTCCCGTCTATATCGCCGAGATCCTCTTCGTGCAGGGCAAGTATGATGAGCTCGCCGAGTACGTCAAGCCGCTCATGGCCGACCCTCAGGGCATTAAGCGGCAGGCGGAGATCAACCGGTTGGCTGGTGAAGCGAATTACCGTCGCGGCAATTACGCCGAAGCACTGCCCTACCTGCAGAAGAGCGCCCAGCGCGTGGGCGTGGATCGCAGCGACCGCTACATCCTGGGCTACGCCTACTACAAGACCGGCGATTGCCCAAAAGCCCTCACCGAGCTGAACATCGTGGCCAATGCCGACGACAGCCTCGCGCAGCTGGCCAGCTACCACATGGCCGATTGCTACCTGAAGCTGAACGAGAAGAACTACGCGCGCAACGCCTTCAAGAAAGCCTATGAGATCGGCAAGCCCGGCGAGGGGGAAACAAAGGGCGACCCCAAGGTGACCGAGGATGCGCTCTTCCAATACGCCAAGCTGGCCTATGAACTCAGCTTCGATCCCTATCACGAGGCGATCACCGCGCTGCGCAGCTACCTGCGCGCTTATCCGAAGACGCCGCGTCGCGATGAAGCGTATGAGTTCCTGCTGAACGTGTACTTGAAGACACGCAACTACGAGGACGCGCTCGCTTCACTCGATGAGATCCAGAACAAGGACCTGCGCTTGAAGGAGGCCTATCAGAAGCTCGCGTATAACCGCGGCGTTGAGCTCTACGAAGGCCGCAAATACGCCGATGCCGCGCTCTTCTTCGAGCGTGCGCTGAAGTATCCCGTGCATCAGGGCACAAATGCCAAGGCGCACTTCTGGATGGCCGAGAGTTTCTATGGCAAGGGCGACCTCACCGCCGCCCTGCGCAAATACGACGACCTGCGCAACTCGCCCGGCTCGTACAGCACCGACCTCTACGAGCAGGCCGGTTACGGCATGGGGTACGCCTACCTCAAGCAGAAGGACTACGCCGAAGCAGCGACGGCTTTCCGCCGCTATGTGATGAGCCGCAAGGGCGAAGCGCGCCAACGAGCCGATGCCATGCTGCGCGCGGGCGATTGCTATTTCGTGCTGAAGGACAACGAGCAGGCGGTGAAGTGGTACGACGATGCCATGCGCACCGGATCACCCGACCGCGACTACGCCATGTACCAGAAGGGCGTGTGCCAGGGATTGCTGCGAAGGCACCCCGAGAAGATCGCGACGTTGAAGGCCCTGTTGGCCGAGCTACCCAACTCGCGCTACGCCGCTGACGCCAAGTTCCAGCTGGGCGAGACCTACATCGTGCAGGGCAACGACGGCGAAGCGCTGAGCTACTACACGCAGGTGGTGAACGTGCATTCGAACAGTCCGCTCGTACGCCAGGCCATGCTGCAGAGCGCGCTCATCCACAAGCGGCAGGGCCGCACGGAGGATGCTATCGCTGGTTTCAAGGCCGTGGTGGCCAAGTACCCCACGATGGATGGATCGCGTGATGCGCTCGCCGGTCTGGAGAACATCTACATCGAGCTCGGCCGCGTGAGCGAATACGAGACCTATGTGCGCTCGCTGAAATGGGTGGATCCCGGCACCCTGGAGTTCGATGAGAAGTATTACCAGAGCGCGGAGAAGCTCTACTTCGAGGAGAAGTGCCCGCAGGCCATCGGCGCTTTCGGCGACTACATCAGCAAATACCCGAACGGCGGTTTCGTGCTCAACGCCCTCTACTACCGTGGCGATTGCCATTACCGCGCAGGCGCATACGACCAAGCGATCACCGATCTGGAGGAAGTGATCCGCCGCAACGGGACGCAATTCATGGAGAGCGCATCGGCCATGGCCGCCGACATCCTCTTCCGCGACAAGCGCTACGAGGGCGCGCTCGATCACTTCAGGCGCTTGGAGCCGATCGCTGCATCGCCGCAGAACACGCTGGTGGCGCAAGTGGGGCAGATGCGCTGCCTGCGTGAGTTGGGCCGCATTGCCGAAGCAGCGGCCGCTGCGGAGAAAGTGGTGGCCAACAGCCAATCGAACGCCGATCTGAAGAGCGAGGGCAACATCCTCATCGCGCGCAACCTTGCCGACCGTGGCGAGCTTGATGCGGCCTACACGAAGTTCAAGGCCGTGGCAGCAGGCAGCACCACTGCGCGCGGCGCAGAGGCCAAGTACAACATGGCTTACATCCGGCACCTGCAGACGCAGTACCGCAAGGCCGAGACGGAGATCTTCGAGCTGGCGCAGAAGTTCCCGAGCCATGATCACTGGAAGGCGCGTGCCTTCATCCTGCTCGGCGATGTGTACGTGCAGCTCAACGACCTCTTCCAGGCGCGCGCAACGCTGCAAAGCGTGATCGACAATTGCCGCGAGCCGGAATTGGTGGCGCAGGCCCGTCAACGCTTGGATTCAATCAATGCCAGCCAGGCGCCACGCGATCAGCTGGTGCCCGGATCAGACGACATCACCATTCCCATGCCCGGCGGCAACGGCCAATAACCCATGAAGCGCATCATCTCCTTCCTCGCCCTCCTGCTGCCGTTCGTGCTGCTCGCCCAGAACGAGGGCCAGTACGTGATCCAGGGCATCTACAACCCCACGCTCGTCGATGCGCAGAAGATCGACCTGCGTCCGGAGGGCATCGACACCATACTACCCACCTTGCCGGTGAGCTACGACCTGCTGCCGGTGAAGGCCGATATCGCGCCGCGCGCCGACAGCCTGGCCGCCGCGAAGCTGAATGTGGAGAAGGCGCTCGGCCGCTTGTACAAAGGCTTCGTGAAGGCCGGCTACGGCCTCTACAACACGCCCATCGGCGAGCTCTATTTCAACCAGGGCCGATCGAAGAAGAACGGCTACGGCTTCCACCTGAAGCATATGAGCAGCAATGGCGGCTTGGACGGTGTGGGTCCGAGCCGATACAGCAACAACAGCATCGATGCCTTCTACCGCCACATCATCCAGAAGAACGAGGCCAGCGGCCGCTTCATGTACCAGCGCGACCGCATCAGCTATTATGGCTACGAGAGTGATGAAGCTAATGAGGAGTTGCTCAGCCGAACGGATGGCACCAAGGATCGCCTGAAGCAGTTCTATAACGACATCGGTTTCGCTGCCCGCGTGCGCAGCTTGTATGAGGACAGCAGCCGCATCGCGCACGACGTGGGCCTGGAGGCGCACACCTACAGCAACTTCAGCGGCAGCCGCGAGACGAACATCCGCGCCACCATCGAAGCAGGCAAGCAGGAGAAGACCGAGTACTACAACGCCACGCTGCTCATCGACAACAACGCCTTCCGCGGCCGGGTATCGCCCGACTCATCGGAGTTCAGGCAGAACGGTACGCTCATCGGCCTCATGCCCAGCGTGCGCACCGTTGGCCGCAAATATTTCGTGCGCGCTGGCGTGGGCCTCTATCTTGATGCGCTGGGCGAGACCACCTTCCACTTCTTCCCGCAGGCCTACGCGCATTACGCGCTCTTCGACAACATCCTGATCCCCTACGTGGGCCTCGATGGCGACCGCCGCCGCAACAGCTTCCGCAGCCTCACGCGCGAGAACCCCTGGCTCAATCCGGCGCCGCGGCAGCGTAACACCAGCAAGCTCTACGACTTCTATGGCGGCCTGCGAGGCAGCTTCGGTAACCACATCGGCTTCGATGTGCGCGCCAGCTTCAGCTCGCACGAGAACATGCCGCTCTTCGTGAACACGCCCAATACGCCCTTCGGCGATCGCATGGACGTGGTGTACGACGAAGTGGAGATCATGGACTTCAGCGGCGAGCTCACCTACAGCACCACCAACAACCTGCGCCTGAGCGCCCGCATCGATGTGTACACCTATGCCACGCGCGTGCAGGACGAGCCCTGGAACCTGCCGCCATACAGGCTCACCTTCGCCGCGCGCCACAACCTGCGCGACAAGCTGGTGCTGAAGGCCGAAGCGCTCTTCCTCGGCCGCCGCCCGGCCTACCGCGGGCCTGAACCACCCACCGACAGTTCCGTGGTGACCTTCAGCACCCGCACCCAGCTCGACGGCTTCCTCGACCTCTACCTCGGCGCCGAGTACCGCTACACCAAACGCCTGAGCATGTTCCTCGACATCAGCAACCTCAGCGCCAGCAAGTACGAGCGCTGGTACCGCCACCCCACGCAGCGCGGGCTGATCATGCTGGGAGCGACGTATTCGTTCTGAGGAGGGGGAGGGCGGCCAATTCCTTCCAATCGGTTCCAAGAACCACGATCTCGACAGCGCGGTGCCGCGCTGTCGAAGCTATCCCTGACCGCGGCCGTCGCCTCCTTTTCATCACTCGCCCCCATCGCGGATCCACCTTCCGGACCCACTGTCAGCCACCCCTCCCCCGCAAGCGTTAATTATCAACAGATCCCGCGTCCTTGTTGGGAAAACAGCCTCGTTAAGCGCATGTGAACCGGTACTTTTGGGAGCCTTTGAAAAAGGGGTATCCTGAACGTAGAAACCATGTCTGAGACCACATTGGAAATGAGCGAGAAGAAGAAGGCGGCGGCGAGCTATTCGGCCGACAGCATACAGGTATTGGAGGGCCTCGAAGCGGTGCGGAAGCGCCCGGCCATGTACATCGGCGACATCGGCGTCAAGGGCCTGCACCACCTGGTGTATGAGGTGGTCGACAACAGCATCGATGAGGCGCTGGCCGGCCACTGCGATACGGTGGAGGTGAGCATCACGCCCTCCAATGGCATCCGCGTGAAAGACAACGGCCGCGGCATCCCGGTTGACATGCACGCCAAGGAGGGCCGCAGCGCGCTTGAAGTGGTCATGACCGTGCTGCACGCAGGCGGTAAATTCGACAAGGACAGCTACAAAGTCTCCGGCGGCCTGCACGGCGTGGGCGTGAGCTGCGTGAATGCGCTCAGCTCGTTGCTGCGCGCCGAGGTGCATCGCGACGGCAAGAAGTATGAGCAGGAGTACAGCGAGGGCAAGCCGCAGTTCCCCGTCCGCGAGATTGGCAACACGGACTACCGCGGCACCATCGTCACGTTCCAGCCCGACCTCACCATCTTCCAGGTGGGCGAGTACAACTTCGATACGCTGGCCGCGCGCTTGCGCGAACTGGCTTACCTGAACAAGGGCATCAGGCTCACCCTCACCGACGAGCGCCGCACCAATGAGGACGGCAGCTTCGTGCGCGAGGAGTTTTACAGCGAGCTGGGCCTGGTGGAGTTCGTGAAATTCCTCGATGGCACGCGCCTCCCCATCATCGAGGACGTGATCTACATGGAAGGCGAGAAGCAGGGCATCCCGGTGGAGATCGCCATGGTCTATAACGACAGCTACAACGAGAACCTGCACTCGTACGTGAACAACATCAACACGCACGAGGGCGGCACGCACCTAGCCGGTTTCCGCAGCGGCCTCACCCGCACGCTGAAGAAGTACGCGGATGCCAGCGGCGCCACGCAGAAGCTCAAGTTCGAGATCAGCGGCGACGATTTCCGCGAGGGCCTCACGGCCGTGATCAGCGTGAAGGTGCAGGAGCCGCAGTTCGAGGGACAGACCAAGACCAAGCTCGGGAACAACGAGGTGAGCGGCGCGGTGAATATCGCCGTGAGCGAGATGCTCGAGAACTACCTCGAGGAGCATCCGCGCGATGCCAAGCAGATCGTCGACAAAGTGATCCTGGCCGCTACGGCGCGCCACGCCGCGCGTAAGGCCCGCGAATTGGTTCAACGCAAAGGCGCCTTCAGTGGCGGCGGACTTCCCGGCAAACTCGCCGATTGCTCCAGCAAGGATGCCAGCGCCAGTGAGCTCTTCCTGGTGGAGGGCGATTCAGCAGGTGGCACCGCCAAGCAGGGCCGCAACCGCGAGTTCCAGGCGATCCTGCCGCTGCGAGGCAAGATTCTGAACGTGGAGAAGGCCATGCAGCACAAGATCCTCGACAACGAGGAGATTCGGAACATCTACACCGCGCTGGGCGTCACCATCGGCACCGAGGAGGACAGCAAGGCGCTGAACCTCACCAAACTGCGCTACCACAAGATCGTGATCATGTGCGATGCCGACGTGGACGGCAGCCACATCCAGACGCTGATCATGACCTTCTTCTTCCGCCACATGCAGGCGCTGATCGAGAACGGCCACCTCTACATCGCCACGCCGCCGCTGTACCAGGTGAAGAAGGGCAAGGAACAGGTGTACTGCTGGAACGAAGCAGAGCGTGATGCGGTGATCGAAGCCATGAAGCGCGGCAGCAAGGATGCGAGCGTGCATGTGCAGCGCTACAAGGGCCTGGGTGAAATGAACGCCGAGCAGCTCTGGGAAACCACCATGGACCCCACGCGCCGCACCCTGCGATTGGTGACGATTGAGAACAGCGCCGAGGCCGATCGCGTCTTCAGCATGCTCATGGGCGATGAGGTTCCCCCTCGTCGCGAGTTCATCGAGAAGAACGCTGTGTACGCGAAGCTGGATGTTTGACCTGGGCCACCGGCTTCCAGCCGGTACGACATGAGAACCAAGAGCCCGGCACATGACCGGGCTCTTGGCATTCAGGATGATTGCATCATCATGGGGCTCACTTCAGCACCGTCACATGCCCCACGCGCTCGATCAGCTCATTCGTGAGCCTGTTCTTGCACTTCATCTTCCACACGTACACATCCTCCTGCACAACCTCGCCTTGATAGTCGCCGCCCCACGGCTCATGCACCTTCTCGCTCTGGCTCAATAGCAGCCCCCAGCGATCGAAGATCATGAACTCGTAGTCGCGCACCAGGTGCGGCAGATTGAAGATCGGCATGAAGCTGTCGTTCTCGCCGTCACCGTTGGGCGTAATGGCATTCGGCACCCAGACCACGAGCGCATCCAGCACCTCGATGGGTTCGCAATGCGTGTCGGGGCAGTCATTGGCGTCATAGGCAGTGAGGCAGACCATGTAGGTATCGCCAAGCCCGCCGGGGAAAGTGAAGGTCGGGTTCTCCTCCGAGCTCGCCCCCTGTCCGCCGAAGTCCCACTCGAAGCTCATGGCGTTGGGTGAAGAGGTGTTCGTGAAGTCGGCGGTGGATGCACCCACGAAGAGCGTCTCAGGCGCGAAATCGAAGTTGGCCACCACCGGTGCCGGGCGGATGATCGTGGCCGAGCCAGATGCCGTGCAGCCGTTCGCATCCATCAGCACGATGGCGTACTGGCCAGGGCATAGGTTGGTGAACACGTTGCTCGCTTGGTAGCTGGTGCCACCGTCGATGCTGAATAGCGTGCCTTGCGGATCGATAATGGTGATGCTGCCGTCGCACGATCCGGGGCAGGTCTCGTTCACAGAGGCGATGGCATCGATCACGAGCACTTCGGGCTGCCCGATGGTGAAGGGCGCCGATGCGGAGCAGTTGTTCACGTCGAGCACCGTGACGGTGTATGACCCCGCGCAGATGCTCGCGGCCGTCGGCGTATTGCCCGCGATGCCATTCGACCATACATAGCTGTATGCGCCATTACCGCCCGTTGCTTCCACACTGGCCGTGCCGTTGCATGCGCCATTGCAAATGGCATCCGTTGCAGCGACCACCGGCACGATCGCGTCGGTGAAGGTGATGGTCACCTGGTCCTGCGTGGCGCAGCCGTCGTTGCTCAGCACGCTCCACGTGAAGGTGTATGTACCGCCTGCAGTGGCCGTCACGCTGCTCGTGGGCGAACTTGGATCAGCGAATGTGATTCCGGTTGGTCCGCTCCACGTTCCACTGGCCCAGGTGCCCGTGGCGTTCAGCGTGGATCCAAGCGTGCAGGTCACCGCATCCGGACCGGCGTTCGGAGGTGCGATGAGGAAGACCGTTGCCGTGGAGCTGGCTACCGCATTCGGGCAAGGTGCAAGGCCCGAGACGGTGTAGGTGTAAACGCCTTGCGCGCTAGTAGCTGGATCAAAGATGCCGTTGCTCGCTATGCCGCCAGGACCTGTCCAAGTGCCGCCGGGCCAAGGTGTTCCGCCCAACAAGGTGAAGAGTTGTATCGGTGCGGCCTCGGGACAAAGCGTGATGGAACCGTTGCTGCCCGCATCTGGAAGAGGGTTAACGGCCACCAGCACATCGGCGCTGGCGTTAGGGCAGGGTGCCGTGG
>DAORNP010000083.1:16701-16963 GCA_035441065.1 Flavobacteriales bacterium
AGGTGTAGCTGCCGGGCGCATCGGTCTGCGGGTCGAAGCTGCCTTCGGTCGCACCAAGCGGGCCAGTCCACGACCCACCGGCATCGGGCGCGCCACCCAGCGCGGACATGAGCGCCAACGGCAGTGCATTGGAGCAGAGTGTTGCGCTGCCATCGGTGCCCGCGCTCACCGGTGCCACCACGTCCATGACCACCTGCGCGGTATCGTTCTCGCAAGGCGCAGGCACATAAAGGATGTAGGTGTAATTGCCCGTCGCATCTAT
>DAORNP010000084.1:0-870 GCA_035441065.1 Flavobacteriales bacterium
CGGTGATTGCAACGGAAAATGAATCCACGAGTCGCAGACTCGCGGCAGCGAGGGGAGCTGAAGCTCAATTGCCGCGTAATCCCCGAGCGTACATTGCCTTGGTGATGGGGATTCACTGCTTCTGTTTCGGGGTAGGGTCAGTGGCCAGCGCACAGCAGCAATTGAGTATTGGGCTGCACGGTGGCGTGGACCGGGTTGTTTTCGATCAGCCAATCAATACAACTGCAGTCGCTGTGGGTTTAGGCAATGGATTGGGCGGGAGAGCCTCATTCTGGTTCGGGCCTTCTGTCTTCGTGTCCTGCGGGATCAACGTAGCCGAATGCCATGTTGAGGAATCAAAAGTGTATTCCGGTGTCATCGTGCCTAGTGACCTAACAAGGCGATCCTCAGGGAAACTCTCGCGCTACGAATTGGATTTTGGATTGGGGGGGAACGTGAAACGCGGATCCAACTACCAGTTGTAATTGTACCTGTGTGTTCAAGCTCTTGCATGGACATCATATAGCGGGACCATGTCAACGGAACAAATCGGATCGCGTGAGTCATTCAATCGCGACCTGACCGGGCAGAAGAGCGATATTGGGATGAAGGTGTCAGCCCGGTTCATACGGCATCTTGCAGGTCCCGTGTGGGTGGGCGCTGAACCCCACGGTGTGGTTGTTATTCGTGATGGTGCTCGTATCGATGCTCCGCCAGGCGAGCTTATGCGACCGAGCGTTGCTGCAATCTATGGCTGCAATCTCACCGTTGAATTGCACTTCCCCAAGGTTAGGGAGAAGTGATGATGTTAGGCTGCCCCAAGCGTATCGTGGCGACCTTGCGCGAACCTTGCGATCACGCCGCCATCAACCGCCGCATCCTGTGGATCAG
>DAORNP010000084.1:1003-1223 GCA_035441065.1 Flavobacteriales bacterium
CACCAGTGTAAGGCCATCGGCGCCGGGCAAGCCAAGATCAACCAGCACGAGGTCGGCCGGGCGCTCCGCGATGCGCGCCAACAAGTCGCGGCCATCGCGCAGGGCGGTCACTTCCCACCCGGCAAGCAGAAGCCGCTTCTCCAGCAGCTTGCGCACCAGGGCATCGTCCTCGATCAGCAGCACGTGGGGCATGGCCGTTCGTACGGGAAAGCGAAGTCGG
>DAORNP010000084.1:1233-9671 GCA_035441065.1 Flavobacteriales bacterium
TGGAAGCGGCGAGTTGGCGAGCGGCAAGCGGCAAGTGGGCTCAGATATGACTTGCCGCTCGTCGCTATTGAACTCGCCGCTATATCCCCCAGAGACGACCCTACTTGAAGATGGCCTTCACCAGATCGTTCCCGTTGGCGAACAGAATCAATCCCAGAAGCAGCACCATGCCGATCATCTGCGCCACTTCCAATACACGCTGGTGCGGCGGACGCCCGGTGACCATCTCATAAAGAAGGAAGACCACGTGCCCGCCATCGAGCGCCGGGATAGGCAGGATGTTCATGAAGGCGAGGATGATGCTGAGGAAGGCCGTCATGCTCCAGAACACCTGCCAGTCCCAGGTGGGGCTGAAGAGCCCGCCGATGGCGCCGAAGCCGCCAATCTGTTCAGCGCCCGACTTGCTGAAAAGGAATTTGAGCGAGCTCACATAGCCGCCGAGGGTCTCGATGCCGCTGCTGATGCCCGCTGGGATGGACTGCACGAAGGTGAATTCCTCATGAACGGTAGTGAAGCCGTGCCCGCGCGCGACCAGCGAGTCGAAGGCCATGCTCTGCACGCCGATGGTGCCGCGCTTGTCCACCTGAACGACAGCGAAATCACGTGCGCCATCGCGCTCGTAGCCGATCACGGCGAAGTCGTTCTTGCGGTCGCGCACCTTCTCGCGGAAATCCTCGAACCAGGGCGTGGCCTCCCCTTCCACAGAGATGATCCGATCTCCGCTGCGCAGGCTGCTTCGTGAAGCACCCGCCCCATCGACGATGCTGTTGACATAGAACGGGATGCGCACTTGCATCAGCGCCTTCTCGCCGCTGTCCACGGCCATCTGGCTGAACCCTACGGGCAGCGTGATGCGCACTTCCTCACCATCACGATCCACCACCAGTTCCCGCGCATCCTCGAGCATGATGGCCGCTTGCGCCTCGCCGATGGACTTCGGCGCTTTGCCATTCACGCTCACGATACGGTCGCCATCGCGCATGCCCTGCGCTTCGAGGCTCTTGCTCACATGCACCCCGTAGAGCGCGTTCTCATTCGGCAGGTAGTCGCGGCCCCACACCCACAGGATGCCGATGTAGATGAGCATGCCCAAGAGCAGGTTCACGGTGACACCGCCCACCATGATGATGAGGCGCTGCCAGGCAGGCTTGCTGCGGAACTCCCAAGGCTCGGCGGGCTTGGCCATCTGCGCCTTGTCCATGCTCTCGTCCACCATGCCACTGATCTTCACATAGCCACCGAAGGGGATCCAGCCGATGCCGAACTCGGTGTCGCCGATCTTCTTCTTCACCAGCGAGAACCATGGATCGAAGAAGAGGTAGAATTTCTCCACGCGGGTCTTGAACCAGCGCGCGGGCAGGTAGTGGCCCAGCTCGTGCAGCGTGACGAGGATGCTAAGGCTGAGGATGAGCTGTGCTCCTTTGATCAGGATCTCCATGTTCAGTTGTCGCGCCTGCCGGTCGGCAAGGCATGTGCACGCGCCAGCCGGCGTGCTTCAGTGTCACTGGCTTCGAGGTCGGCAAGTTGCGGATCGGCGATGAACGCGCACGTGGCAAGCGCATGCTCCACCACATCGCTCATTTCCAGAAAGCCGACTTGATCGTTGAGGAAGAGCTCCACGGCCACCTCGTTCGCGGCGTTGAGCACGCACGGCGCGTTGCCGCCCTTGTCCATGGCATCGAGCGCCAATGCCAGATTGCGGAACGCGCCGAGGTCGGGTTGCTCGAAAGTGAGCGCCGGGTACTTCGAAAAATCGAAGCGCGGCCAGGTGGTGGCCAATCGCTGGGGATAAGAAAGCGCGTACTGGATGGGTAGCTTCATGTCCGGCAGGCCCATCTGCGCCTTCATGCTGCCATCGCGGAACTGCACCACGCTGTGGATGATGCTCTGCGGATGCACCACGATCTCGATCTGCTCCTTCTTCAGGTTGAAGAGCCACTTCGCCTCGATGGCCTCGAGGCCCTTGTTCATGAGGCTCGCGCTGTCGATGGTGATCTTGGCGCCCATGTCCCAGTTCGGGTGCTTGAGCGCCTGCGCTTTGGTGACGTGCGCGAGTTCTGCACGCGACTTCCCCCGGAACGGGCCGCCGCTGGCCGTGAGCACGATCTTCTCGATCGGGTTCTCCCATTCGCCGGCGAGGCATTGGAAGATGGCGCTGTGCTCGCTGTCCACCGGGTAGATGTTCACGGCTTTCTCGCGCGCCGCCTTCGTGACCAGCGCGCCTGCCACCACGAGCGTTTCCTTGTTCGCAAGCGCGATGTGCTTGCCGGCGTTGATCGCGGCCAGTGTTGGCCGAAGGCCCGCGTAACCCACGAGCGCGGTGAGCACCACGTCGATGTCGGCCATGGTGACGGCCTGCTCCAATGCCTCCGCTCCTGCATAGGCCTTGATGCCCTGTGGGAAGAGCGCATCTTTCACCTTGGGCAATTGCGCGGCATCACCGATCACCACCGCGTTGGGCTTGAACTCGAGCGCTTGCTCGATCAGCAGGTCCACCCGGTTGCCGCAGGTGAGCAGCTCCACTTGGAAGTGCTCCTTCTGCTCGCGCACCACCTCCAGCGCTTGCGTGCCGATGGAGCCGGTGGAACCGAGGATGGCGATGCGTTTCATGGTGCCCTTACGCCCGGCTGGCCATGCGCTCATGGTCGCCGGGAGGGGCGCGAAGATCGTTCTTGCGGCGAAGGAGCCGGAGTCCGGCTAGATCGCCTTGCGCTGCGCCTCGCTCAGCGTGTAGATCAAGGAGGCCGGTTCGCAGAGCACAGCTTTATCGCCCTGCAGCGCAATAGGGGCCTTCAGCAAGGCGGGGTTGTGCGTGAGCACCTGCAACCAGCCCTCGCTATCGAGGTCGCGGCCCCGCAGGTTCTCCTGGTAATAGGGGTGCGCGCGGTTCAACAGGTCCTTTGGCCGCAGGTTCAATTGCTTCAATACTTGGCGCACGAAGGTGGTACTCAGGCTCACCTCGCTCACATCCTGCTTGTTCACCTTCGGGGCCAGCGAATACGCGAAGGCCAATGCCTTGCGTCCTTCCGTGGTGCCGCTGTCGTACACCAGCGTCAGTTCCTTGGAGTTGAGGGTGGTGCTCATGACGGTAGTGGGTTTGGTGCAGGGTGAAGATAAGCGGGCAACGGTGGGAAACAAGGATTCTTGCCCCGAGGCAGGCGGTTAAGCGCGCAGGAATCGACCAAGCCCGGTTGAGGATCGCTCAGCGCGAGGCAGCTCTGCGCAACCGGTCATTGATCGCGCGGCCCAGTCCTTCTTCGGGGAAGCGCTCGGCGAGAATCACTTCACAATCGCTGCTGTCCAGAGCGCGCAACGCGGCGAAGAGGTTGCGCGCGGCCTCGCTCATATCGCCGCGCTCGCTGAGCACCAAGCAGTGATGCACCGCATGCGCTTCGCGGAAGCTGATGATGCCGATGCGCTTGCCAGCGAAACGTGGTAGCAGCGCTTTGATGTCGCCCACGTGCACGGTTGTGCGCGGCGCATAGTGGCTCTCGAGCATGCCGGGCGCGGCGGGCAGCACCTGCTTCACGGCATGCGCAACGGAACCGATGACCGCTTCGATGGCTTCCAGCGCGATGCCGCCGGGCCGGTACAGCACCCAGCGATCACCCTCCCAGCCGATGATGGTGGATTCGACGCCAACCTGGCATGGACCGACATCAAGGATGTACGGGATGCGGTCGCCCAATTGCGCTGCGACGTGCTGCGCGGTGGTCGGGCTCACGTAGCCGAAGGGATTGGCGCTGGGCGCGGCCAGCGGAAAGTTGAGCGAACGCAGCAACTGCAGCGTGAGCGGGTGCGATGGCATGCGCACGCCCACGGTGTCGAGCCCGCTGGTGACGAGGTCGGGCACTGCGGCCTGCTTCGGCAGCACCAGCGTGAGCGGCCCGGGCCAGAAAGCATCAATCAACGCTCGCGCTCCGGGCGGCAGTTCGCGCGCTACGCGATGAACGTCGGCACGCTGGCCCACATGCACGATCAGCGGGTCGAAGCTGGGGCGCTGCTTGGCGGCGAAGACCTTGAGCACTGCGGCTACATCGAAGGCGTTCGCCGCAAGGCCATAAACCGTTTCGGTGGGAATGGCCACAACCTCGCCTGCGCGCAACAGGCGAGCGGCCTCAACAAGGTCGGTGCCGATGCTGGCCATGCGGCAAAAGTCAGCAATGCTCCGCAGGCACCAACGGTCGTGTGAAACGTTCATCATCGCACCGTCAATCAATCGTGACATTTGCCGCCGATGCCGCGCTACATCGCCCTCTTGCTGAAGCTGCTGCTCATTGGGCTGCTCATGGGCCAAGCCTTCCGCATCGCACTGCTCCTGTTGCACCTTGACCAATGGCACGATGCCACCCGCTCCGATGTGCTCACCGCGCTCTTCGACCGGGGCCTGATCTTCGACCTCTACGTCACCTCCTGGATACTGATCGTGCCCGCGATCATACTCGGCGCCACGCATGCGTTGGGCGGGACATGGCGATGGGCTTGGGCCTCAGCGCGCTGGTGCTTCACCATCCCGTTCACGCTGTGGCTCTTCCTCGCTTGTGCCGACATCCCCTACTTCGATTACACCAACATGCGCATCACCGATGCCGCACTGGTCACGCTGCACGATCCAGCGCAGGCATTGAAGGAACTCGCGACCACGCCCGCCTACTTCGGCGCATTGCTGTTGTTCGCGTTGGCCACTTGGCTGGTGGCCCGTGCCACAGGGCGCGTGTTCCAAGCTCCTGAACGGCACAGCGAAGGCTCTGCGGCCAGGCGTTGGCTGCTGCTTCCCGTTCCGCTTGCACTGTTATTCCTGGGCATTCGAGGCAGCGCCGATCCCGACCAGCACCCGCTGATCGCGCAGGATGCCTTCTTCAGCGATACACCCTTCTTGAACCAGTTGGGCACCAATGCGGCCTTCAGCTTCATGGAGAGCTTGGGCCAGGACCACATCCAGTTGATGGATGATGATCAAGCCATCGCAGAGGCGCGTGCAGAGCTGGGCATCGAGGAGGCCCGCTACGCATCGCCGCTAGCACGGATGTCGCGCTATGAAGCGCCGCCGCGCAAACTGAACATAGTGCTGGTGCTCGTCGAGAGCCTGAGCGCGCAGCGCTTGCACCGCTACGGCCATCCGAAGCAACTGATGCCCTCCTTGGAGCAGCTCATGGACTCGTCGTTGACCATGGACCGCTTCTTCTCCAGTGGCATGCACACCGCCAACGGCATCTTCAGCAGCCTCTATGGATTCCCGCCCATCGGAGCGCAGCACCCCATGATGCATCCGAGCATGACCGCACAGCGCTTCCATGGGCTGCCCGGTGCACTGCGCGACAACGGCTACCGCACCTGTTTCATCAGCCCCGGCGATCCGCGCTTCGATAACCTGAACGGTTTCCTGCCTGTGAACGGCTTCGATGCGCTGGTGTCGGAGCGCGATTTCCCCGCGTCCGATGCGCGCAATAGCTGGGGCGTCACCGATCATGCGTTGTACCGCATGGCCCTGCGCAAGGCCGATCAGCATCACCTCAACAGCGAGGCGCCGCTCTTCCTCACGCTGCTAACGGTGAGCAGCCACAAATGGAGCAAGGCTCCTGAGGATATCACTGGCTTCGCGCCCACGAGTCCCGATGATGATGAGGCCGTGTATGAGTACGCAGACCGTGCGCTGGCCGGATTCATGGCCGAAGCCCGCACGCGCACCTGGTTCGACAGTACCGTATTCGTGTTCGTCGGTGATCACGGACAGGCCTTCGACCCTTTGCATGAAGTGCCCATCGCATACCACCATGTGCCCTTGGTAATCCATGCGCCCGCCGTTGTGGCGCCGGGCAGGCTCAGTGGTTACGGAACGCAGGTGGATCTGCCGGAGACCATCCTCGCGCTGCTTCGCATGCCGCACGTGAACAACACCCTGGGCAAGGACCTGATCGCTGGCGGACATGCGGCCGCCTGCTTCATGGCCGATCATCGCATCTGCGCCATCAACGACCGCGGCTACCTGATCCGCGACGGTGATGTCGTGCGGCTCTATGATCATCGCGCTCGCGGCACGCGCAACCTCAGCGCTGATCAGCCTGCGCTGCGCGATTCGCTCATGCAGCAGGCCGCCAGCATGGTGCAGGCCACGCATGCCATCGTTACACGCAAGCTCGCTGGCGTTGATGGCATTCGACCGATCGTGCCCTGAGCATACATTGGCGGATCAAACCACATCCGCATGGATCGCCGCGACTTCCTCTTGAACGCTTGCCGGGCCTGCGCGGCCTTGGCGCTCGCACCCGCAGTCTTGTCCTTGGAGAGCTGCTCATCAGCCAAGGCCCTCACCGTGAGCGATGGCCATCTGGATGTGCCGCTCGATTCACTCGACAGCCGGGGCTCCGCGATCGTGAAGGCCCAAGGCCTCGACAACAAGCTCATGATCGTGAGGCGCGCTGATGGCAGCTACACCGCGTTGGAGCTGCGTTGCCCGCACAAGGGCGGCCCACTGAAGGAGAAGGAGGGGCAACTCGTTTGCGGCTGGCACGGTAGCGCCTTCGACATGGAGGGCGGCTTGGTGAAGGGGCCGAGCAAAGCGGGCCTGAAGAGCTATCCGGTGGAGGTCGGCAACAACGGCTTGCGGGTGAAGGTGGCCTGATCACTTCAGCCCCTCCACGAAGCGCCGATCATTCGCCAACCGCGGCACCTTGCTCTGCGCATCGTTCATGCCGCGCGCCTTCATCCACGATGCGTACGCGCCACGCGGCAAACCGCGGATCACCAGCGGGCGAAGCACCTTACCCGTGATTAGGTCGCGGTAGTAAGGATTGCGTTTCTGCAAAGCCGCGTCGATCGCGCTTGATAGCGCCGACATATCCGCAGGCGGCGCGGCGAACTCGATGAACCATTCGTGATGCGGCAACCCTTCGGCGGGCGTCAACTGCGGAGCAACGGTGAACTCGGCCACCTCGCACGGCACTTGTGCCATCGCATCCCTCAGCGCGCCTTCCACTTCCTCCGCGATCACATGCTCACCGAAGGCGCTGGTGAAATGCTTCGTGCGCCCGGTGACGACGATGCGCGGCGGTGACAGCGAGACGAAGCGCACGGTGTCGCCGATCTCGTAGCCCCAGAGGCCCGCATTGGTGTGCAACACGAGCGCGTAGTTGACGCCGACCTCGACCTGCGCGATGGACAAGCGCTTCGGCAAGGCTTTCCCCAATTCGCTCGCGGGGATGAACTCGTAGTAGATGCCGTTGTCGAGCACGAGCAGCAGGCCTTCCTCGCTGCTCTTGTCCTGATAGGCGATGAAGCCTTCGCTCGCGGGGAATAGCTCAACGCTTGGCACGCTGCCGCCGATGAGCGATTCCATGCGTGCTCGGTACGGCGCGTAGTTGACGCCACCATACACGAAGAGCGAGAAATTCGGGAATGCCTCGCGCACGTTCTTCTTCCCGGTGCGCGCCAGCAAGCGCTCGAAGTACATCTGCACCCACGCGGGAATGCCACTGATCAGCCGCATATCCGCAGCCATCGTCTCGGTGACGATCGCCTCCACTTTCGTTTCCCAATCGGCGATGGTATTGGTGGCGAAGGAGGGCAGGCGGTTCTTCAACAGATAGCCAGGGACATGATTCGCGACGATGCCGCTGAGCCGCCCGGTTGGAATGAGCCCCTTCTTATCAAGCACCGGGCTGCCTTGCAGGAAGATCATCTTGCCATCGACGAAGTCGGCGCGGCCGCTATGCGCGATGTAGGCGAGCAGGGCGCGGAGAGCGCTGCCGATGTGATTGGGCAATGAAGCGCGCGTGATGGGGATGTACTTCGCCCCGCTGGTGGTGCCGCTGGTCTTGCACAGGTAGAGCGGCTGTCCTGGCCAGAGCACGTCCTTCTCGCCAGCGATGATGCGATCGATGTAGGGCCTGATGCCTTCGTAGTCGCGCAGCGGAACAGCCTGGGTCAGTGCGGCGTAATCCTCGACATCGAGCAGCCTGTGCTCGCGCCCGAAAGCGGTTGATGCGCCCTTCGCCAACAAGCCGCGCAGCACCTGCTGCTGCGTGTTCGCCGCATCCAATGCGCGGCGCATCACTGCGCTGGTGACGAAGCGCGCGTAGGGTTTGGCGATGGTGCGCTTGAGGGACACTGTGGAGCTACGGGTTGGGGTTGTGGGTCAAGGGTGTTGAGGAGGGTGCAAGCTGCAACGTTCAGCCCTCAGCCATTCTGCTACCTACTGAAACACCATGTACGCTGCCGGATCAACCGCCTCGCCATTGTGCCAAAGCTCGAAGTGCAGGTGCGGGCCGGAACTGTTCTCGCCGGTATTGCCAACAATGGCGACGGCCTCACCCGCCTTCAAGCGATCGCCCGCCTTCTTCAGCAATACACGGTTGTGCTTATAGACGCTCACCAAGCCATTGGTGTGCTGCACGGCGAGGACGTGCCCGAGGGGGCGGCGCTGGCGCTGGGCCTGGCGC
>DAORNP010000084.1:9681-11947 GCA_035441065.1 Flavobacteriales bacterium
GGCCAGCGCCACGGTGCCGGCCAAGCAGCTCTTCACCGCCGCATCGGGTGCGGTCACGATATCGGTGCCCAAGTGGCCCTTGGAGCGGTTGAACGCGCTGGTGACGATGCCTTGCACGGGCGGCACGAAAAGCACGCTGGCCAATTCGCGGCGCTCGCTGGCGCCCCTGCCTTCCACCAAGCTGTACTGCTCTTCGCGCTGAATGCGCGCGCGCAACGCACTGTCAGGGGCGCTGGGGCCAAGTTCAGAAGGGTCCTGCTTCACCACCGCTGGCCGCTTCAATGCGGTGCTGTCGATCGTCACTTCACCCGTGAGAATGGCCTGCAGGTTCTGGATGAATGCTCGCTGCTCGACAAGCGCCAACTGCAGCGAGTCGGTCCGCTCGGTTGCCCGAATCGCCTGCAGCCGGGTCTCCTCGTCGCTATAGCCGGGGATGTACCGCTTCAATGGCGTGAAAACGATCAGCGCGGTCACCAATGCACCGTAGAGGATGAAGGCCACCACCGTGAACACCAGCACGCTCAGCCGGTTGAGCCTTGCGCTGAATCGCTCCTCGAAGGTGCGGTCGTCGATGAGCACCAGCCGGTATTTGCTCCGCAGGCGCGCGAGCAGCCCTCGTTCGGGCTTTCGGCTGGGCTTTTTCTCCGGCTGGGCCATGCGGCGAAGTTCGCGCACGTGTCGTAGGCGGCCATGAAATAACTTCGGCCGCTCGCAGTTATCCACGCCGGATGCGCATCTCCTTTCGCTGGTCCTCCTTCACCCTGCTCTTGGCGGGCACAGGCCTGCTGGTCGCCTGCAAGCAGGACAAGGACAGCTTCGTGAATCGCACCTACCACCGGCTCACAGCGCGGGACAACGGCTGGTTCAACGCCAACGAGAAGCTGAAGGAGACCGTGAAGGGCATCGAGGATGCTCATGTGGACGACTTCGACAAGGTGCTGCCCCTATTCATCTACGGCAGCGAGCAGCAGGCCAAGAGCGCCACGCCCGACCTGGAGAAGTGCATCGATAAGTGCTCGCTGGTGATCGAGCGGCACAGCATGGAGATCAAGGGCAAGGAGAAGAACTCCTGGATCGACGATGCGTGGTTCGTGATCGCGCGCAGCCAGTTCTACAAGCGCAACTATTCCGAGGCCGAACGCGGGTTCACCCACATCACGCGCCAGTACAAGGGGTTCAATCGGGAGCACGATGCACAGATCTGGCTAGCGCGCACCGCGATCGAGCTCGACCAGTTCGGCAAGGCTCGAAGCGCGCTGGATCATGTGGTCAATGCCAAAAAGCGCCCAAAGCACCTGGACGAAGGCCTGCTAGCTGCCGTGCAGGCCAACCTGGAGCTCAAGCGGGGCAAGGTTGATGATGCCATACTGCACCTCGAACGCGCTGTTCCATTGGCACGAACCAAGCGCGAGCGGGTGCGCTGGGCCTTCGTCCTGGCGCAGCTGTATTCGCTCAAGGGCTACGAAAAGAAGGCCATCGAGCAGTTCGCGGCCGTCGCCAAGATGGGGCCGCCCTACGAGATGGCCTTCCACGCGCAGATCTTCCAAGCGCTGGCCTTCAACAAGGGCGACACCAAGGCCCTGCGCAAGATGCTGAAGGGCATGTTGCGCGACGATAAGCATGTGGACCACTTCGATATGATCCACTACGCTTTGGCGGAGCTGGACCTGAAGGAGCGGAAGAAGGAGGACGCCATGGCCCATCTGCGCACCAGCGTGAAGGTGAGCACCAACGATACCAAGCAGAAGGCCAAGAGCTTCCTGAAGCTAGCCGATATCCACTTCGACGACCGCCTATACCGCCCAGCGCAGCAGTACTACGACAGCACGAAGGCGCTCCTCGATCCCGAGCATGTTCGATTCGACGAGGTGGATACCCGTGCCCGGGTGCTCGGCGATCTGGTGGAACAGCTCGAGATCATCGCTCGCGAGGACAGCCTGCAGGCCCTCAGCGGCCTCGACCCGGAAGAACTGCAGAAGAAGATCCGCGGCATCATTCGGCAACGTGAGGATGCTGAAGATGAGCAGCGCCGTAAGGAGGAGGAGGCCCGAACCGCCCCTGAACCTGTTGCTGGGCGACCTGCCGCACCTGCCGCAGGAGGCCGTGGCAACTGGTATTTCTACGACCCGCAACAGATCTCACGCGGCATGGCCAACTTCAAAAGGAAGTGGGGCAACCGGAAACTCGAGGACGATTGGCGCCGACTGGATCGTCGCGGCAGCGCTTTGGCGCAAATCGAGGACGACGAGGGTGAGGATGAGGCGCG
>DAORNP010000084.1:11979-16929 GCA_035441065.1 Flavobacteriales bacterium
GGGAAGGAGGCTGAGTGGAAGGACCCGGAGAGCTACCTGCGCGATATCCCCAAAGACGAAGCGGAATTGGCTGCCTCGAACGGGCGGATCTGCGGCGCCTTGTACACCAGCGGCATGATCTACAAGGAGCAGCTGAAGGACATCGATAACGCCATCGAGAGCTTCGAGGTGCTCAATAACCGCTTCGATGAATGCCAGTACACGCCCGAGAGCCACTATCAGCTCTATCGCATCTACCTGGCGAAAGAGCGCGACGAGAGCTACTTCTCCCCAGATGGTTTCGGCTCAGAGACCTACAAGAACATCATCCTGGAGCGCTGGCCCAATTCACAATTCGCACGCTTGGTGCGCGACCCCAACTTGCTCCAAGCGGATGCCGAGCGCCGGGCCGCCGAAGAGGCCGCGTACCGGGAAGTGTACCGCATGTTCCGCGACCGCGCCTACTTCCCCACCATCACCGCCTGCGACCATGTGATTCTCGACGAACCCAACAACCACTTCCGTCCGAAGTACCATTTCCTCAAGGCCATGGCCATCGGGGGCACGCGCAATGTCCCGGAATACCGTTCAGCGCTCACCGTAGTGCGCGATGAATACCCCGGCACCGAAGAAGCCGCACGTGCCGAGGAACTGCTCGCGAGCCTCGATGGCGCAGGCGGTGGCGCCCCGAAGCCGAAGGCCCCGAGCGGCACCAGCTATGCCAAGGACGATGGGCCGCAGACCTACGTCGTGGTGGTGCCAGTGGCCGGCACCGACATCGATCTCATGCGCGCTGCAGTATCCGACTTCAATGCCGCCTACTTCGGCCACACCCCCTTGCAAGTATCCGGGAGCATGCTGGATACCGAACGCCGTTTGATTCTCATTACTCCCCTTCCCACAAAAGCGAAGGCCATGGAGTACCACAACCTCTTCTATGGTAATGAGGACATGCTCCAAGGCCTGGCGGACCAAGGCTATCCGGCCTTCGCCATCAGCCAGGCCAATTACCCGGCGTTCTTCAAGGCCAAGGACGTAGCCGGATACCAGGCCTTCTTCCAGCAGAACTACCTTGACGGTCAGTAGGATAAGTGAACCCTGCGGCTATATTTGCCCGCTGAGCCCGAAACCTCTCTAAGCCCAACGCCCATGTTCGGCAGCGATAAATCCTCCCCAGCACCCATGAGCAAGCCCAGCGAACCCATTAGCCCCGGCAAGATCAACAGCATCATGGAGGGCACCTCCATCGTGGGCGAGGTGAACAGCGATAGCAACATCCGCATCGATGGCAAGGTGAAGGGCACCGTTACCGCGAAGGGACGCGTGATCATTGGCCAGAACGGCGTGATCGAGGGCGAAGTGGTTTGCCAGAGCAGCGACATCGAAGGCACGCTCGTGGGCAAGATCAACTGCCAGGACCTGCTCAGCCTGAAGGCTACAGCCAAGCTTCAGGGGGACATCAACACCAAGAAGCTGGCGATTGAGCCCGGTGCTGTGTTCACCGGCAACTGCAGCATGGCCGGTGGTGTGGTGAAGGAGATGGATCCAGTTCGCCTGCAAAGCGCCCCGCGTCCTGAGCAAGCTGCGCAAGGCGGTCGCTGAGCAGGTGTTTCGCTCACCTAATGTTCACCCGGCAGCGGGTGATTCGCCATGGCGCCCCAACGCTGGTCGTTCCTTGCCCCCATCCTGCTCTTCACAGCGGCCGTAGGCCTAGTGCTCTGGCTCGTCTTCTATGGTGCGCAGGTTCCGCTTGAGCGCATCCACGCCTTCATGCTGCTTTGGTTCGCGGCCATCACCACCGCTCTGCACCTTTGGCAGGAACACGCTATGAACACTGACCCGAAGGGCTTCGTGCGCCGCTTCATGGGGGGCATGATGCTGAAGATGCTTCTCTCGTTAGGGGTGCTCACCGTACTGCTGGTTCGCGCACCCAGGGAAACCGTGCTCTCCACCGCCATCGCCTTCGCCCTGCTCTACTTGGCTTTTCTGGGCTTCAGCACGGTGCGCCTCACCGGCCTGTCGCGCAAGCTGCCGAAGGCATGAGCAGCCCGCACGATCAGAGGAAATCGCACAAAGGCGTCGAGGGCTACCTGCGCTACACCGGACTGGGCATCACCATGCTGGGCATCGTGCTTGCCTTCATTTTCGGCGGCCGCTGGCTGGATCAACAGCTGCATTGGCGCTTCCCGGTGTTCACGCTCACGGGAAGCCTGTTGGGCGTAGCCGGTGCCATGCTCCATCTTTTTCGGGAGACTGGAAGGCGGTGATTGCGATCCATCGTGCTGCCGAATGATAGATACCCCTACATTCGCGGCCGCAAAGAGGGGGAGCCCCTGTACGTGATGCCGCTGAAAGCCTTGCTGCGCCTCATTTCCCTGATGATCGGAGTCCTTGTATTGGACTCCGCCACCGCGCAGCACGAAGGCCTGGAGGGCGTGGCATCTCACTCTGAACTGGTCAACAGCAGCCTCGCTGTCGAGTCCGCATCGCTTGCCGCGGAAACCGCACCTCACGACGAGGGCCACGGCAAGTTCAATCCGGGCGAGATGATCATGGGCCACGTGACCGATGAGCACGGCTGGCACCTCTGGGGGCACACTTCGCTTCCGTTGCCGGTGATACTCTACAACAGCCAGCGCGGCCTCAGCATCTTCAGCAGCGGCAAGTTCCACCACGGCGAGGAGGCGTACGGTGGCTACATGCTGCAGGGCAAGAAGATCGTGGCCACCGATGCGGCCGATGGCACTCCGGCGCACGAGGCGCTGGTGAATGAGGAGCTCTCGAAAGCAACGATTGATTTCAGCATCACCAAGAACGTGATGGCCATCTTCGTGAGCGCAGCCCTGCTGCTGCTCATCTTCCTGAGCGTCGCACGGGCCTACGCTCGCCGCCCTGGCCAAGCGCCCCGTGGCCTGCAGAACTTCATCGAGCCCATCATCCTCTTCGTGCGCGACGATGTGGCCAAGGCGAACATCGGCCCCAAGTACGAGCGCTTCATGCCGTACCTGCTCACGGTGTTCTTCTTCATCCTCATCAACAACCTGATGGGGCTCATTCCCATCTTCCCCTTCGGCGCCAACGTGACGGGCAGCATCTCGGTCACCTTCGCGTTGGCCATGATTACCTTCATCATCACCCTGCTCAACGGCAACAGCCACTATTGGGGCCACATCCTGGCCATGCCTGGCGTGCCCAAGCCGGTGCTGCTGATCCTCACACCGGTGGAGATCCTCGGCGTCTTCCTGCGCCCGGCCATCCTGATGATCCGACTCTTCGCGAACATCACTGCGGGCCACATCATCGTCCTGAGCTTCTTCGCCCTGATCTTCATCTTCGGTGAGATCAATGCAGGGCTGGGCTGGGGTGTGAGCATCTTCAGCCTGCTGTTCACCGTTTTCATGAGCATGCTTGAGCTCCTGGTGGCCTTCATCCAGGCCTTCGTGTTCACCTTCCTTTCGGCTATGTACTTCGGGGCCGCCATCGAAGAGCCCCATCACCACTAGATCAACCCGCAAACCCAACACTGTCATGTTCCTCTCGATCCTCCTGGAAGCCGCCGCGAATGGTCACTTCGGTTTCGCCGCCATCGGCGCCGGCATCGCTGCACTCGCCGCTGGTATCGGCATCGGCCGCATCGGCGGTGACGCCATGCAGGCCATCGCCCGCCAGCCCGAAGCCACCAACGACATCCGCGCCAACATGATCCTGGCGGCCGCCCTCGTGGAAGGCGCCGCCATGTTCGGCATCGTGGTGGGCCTGCTGGCCATGGTGCTCTAAGAGCGCCCGTCGGCATTGCCTCGTCATTGATCAAACTCCAGCATCATGCTCATCGAGTTCTCCTATGGCCTGATCTTCTGGATGACGGTATCGTTCCTGACGGTGCTGTTCATCCTGGCCAAATTCGCCTGGAAGCCCATCCTCAACGGGTTGAAGGAGCGCGAAGCCAGCATCGCCGATGCGCTGAATGAGGCGAAGCGCGCACGGGAGGAGATGGCATCGCTCAACGCCAAGAACGAAGAGCTGATGCGCGCCGCACGCGAAGAGCGCGAGGTGCTGCTGAAGGAGGCGCGCGACATCCGCGACAAGGAGATCGCCGAGGCGAAGGGCAAGGCGAAGGCCGAGGCCGACGCGCTGCTCAGCCGTGCGCGCATCGACATCCAGAACGAGAAGAACGCCGCCATTGTCGAGATGAAGAACCAGGTGGCCGAGCTGAGCATCCTCGTTGCCGAGCGCATCCTCAGGGAGAAGCTCGATAGCAGCGCCGCGCAGCAGTCGCTGGTGGATAAAGTGATGGCCGAAGCCGAGACGCGCAAGTCATGAACATCGCTCCGGTCGCCTACCGTTATGCCCGCTCGCTGATGGAGCTTGCCCAGGAGAAGGGCGTGCTCGCAGGCGTGCATGAGGACATGCGCTTGGTGGCCAATACATGCGCCGGAAGCCGCGACCTGCTGGTGCTGCTAAGCAGCCCGGTGGTGAAGGCCGACAAGAAGGACAGGGTGCTTGACAAGATCTTCGGTGGGAGGATCGGCCAGATCACCAGCGCTTTCATGGGCATTTTGGTGCGCAAGGGCCGCGAGGCGTTGCTGCCCCATGTGGCCGCCGCCTTCGACGAGCTGTACAAGAAGCAACGCGGCATTGTCACGGCGCATGTGAAGAGCGCCACGCCACTGAACGAGGCCACCCGAACCAAGGTGCGCGCGCTTGCTGAGAAGCAGCACCCCGGCAAGACAGTAGAATTGGAAGAAGTGGTGGATGCGTCGCTCATCGGCGGCCTTACCATCCGCATCGGAGACGAGCAGTACGATGGCAGCGTGAGCCGCCGCATCGGTGATCTGCGCCGCAAATTCTCCGAGAACCCGTACATCCCCGAGATCTAAAGCATCAGCCCCATGGCACACGTGCAACCCGCCGAAGTGACGGCGATCCTGAAACAAGAACTCGCCGGTTTCCGCAGCGAGGCCGAACTCGAAG
>DAORNP010000085.1:0-11828 GCA_035441065.1 Flavobacteriales bacterium
CGCAGTGTGCGGCCTCGGCAATTTCGGCAAGCACCTTTCCATCAAGCTCACCGGCATGGGGCACGAGGTGATCGCCATCGACCACGACATGGACAAGGTGGAGGCCATCAAGGGCGAAGTGAGCTACGCTGTGTGCCTCGAGAGCAACGATCCGCAGGCCATGAGCACCCTGCCGCTCAACGATGTGGATGCCGCCGTGGTGGCCATCGGCGAGAATGAAGGCGCCAACATCATGACCACCGCGCTGCTGGTGAACATGAAGGTGAAGCGTGTGATCAGCCGGGCGATCAACCCGCTGCATGAGATGGTGCTGAACTCGATGGGCGTGACGGATATCGTTCACCCCGAAGAGAAGGCCGCAGAGGGCCTCGCGCGCAAGCTGAACCTGCGCCGCTTGGTGGACCAGTTCGAGCTGCCCGGCGGCTTCATCATCGCAGAGATCGTCGTGCCCGACAAGTTCGTGGGCAAGCCATTGAATCAAATCGAGGAATTGCGCCAGCGCCAGCTTGGTCTGGTGACCGTGCTGCGCAAGGAGAGTGAGAAGAGCTTCCTCGGCCGCCGCACCATCAAGCTGGGCGCGCTTGGGGTGATGGACCCCGATTACGTGCCAACGAAGGGCGATATCCTGGTGCTCTTCGGCACCAAGGAGGAGGTGGCGCGATTCACGGGGGAGAATGATTGAAGCGGAACACAGGTCGGCTCACGAATGAGGGTTGGAGGTTGCTGAACCGAACAGATATCGCTGGTGCCGATGACATCGATCGCTTGGTGCGTGCCTTCTATACGCGCGTGCGGCCCGATGCGGTGATCGGCCACTTCTTCACGGAGCTTGACTGGGATCACCACATCCCCCGCATCGTCTCGTTCTGGTGCATGGTGCTGCTCGGCGACCGCAGCTACCAGGGCGACCCCATGACGGCGCACATCCTCCTTTCGCGGAAACAACCGATGCAGGCCGCGCACTTCGCGCAATGGCTCATGCACTGGGAGGCCACAGTTGATGACCTGTTCGAGGGAGCGAAAGCCGAGGAGGCCAAGCAGCGCGCACGCACCATCGCTTCCGTGATGGAGCACAAGGTGAAAGGCGCTTAGCGCTTCGGCTTCTTCAGCCATACGCGCTGGCCGGCGCTCAGCTTTGCATCCATGGCCAGGCCGTTGTACTTCGCCAGGCGATCCAGCTTCACGCCGTATTGCTGGCTCACGCCCCAAAGGCTCTCGCCTTCGAGCGCCATGTGCGTTTCAGCATCCTTCGCCTTGCTGCGCTTGGGCTGGATGAAGATGATCTGGCCTTCGCTCAGCGTCGCCTCCTTGTCCATGTCGTTCCAGCGCGCCAGCATGCCGTGCGTCATGTCCAGGTCCTGCGCCAGCTTGCGAAACGTATCGCCCTGTTTGACGCGCACGAATTTGATGCGGCCCTCGAACACCTCGACGCTGCGGCCCTGCGTGATGGTGATGGTCTCGCCGCCACTTGATGGTCGGCGCCGGTTGCGCTCTGGCGCGGGTTTACTGGTGCGCTCGTTCTTGGGCAGCTCCTTGCCAGTGGGCTTGTAGGCCACGTCCACGCCATGATCGAGCTTGTGCAGCTCGTAGCGCTCGATCAGGTTGATGAGCTTCTGCGGGTAGCTCGGGTCAGTGGCGTAGCCCGCCGCTTTCAACCCCCGCGCCCAGCCTTTGTAGTCGGTGGGCTTCAGCTCGAAGAGACTGGCGTAGCGCGGCCGCTTCAGGAATTTGCTGTGGTCCTCGAAGCTGTCGGAAGCATCGCGGTACTTGCGGAAGCAATCGTTCTTCTGGTCGTCGTCGTGATAGCTCTTGCCGCCGGTCCAATCGGGCGTGCATTTGATCCCGAAGTGGTTGTTGGCCGTACGCGCCAGCTCGCTGTTGCCGTTGCCGCTCTCGAGCAGCCCTTGCGCCAGGGTCACGCTGGCCGGTATGCCATGCTCGCCCATCTTCTTCACGGCCACGCCTTTCCATTGCTCGATGTACTCCTCGGCAGTGAAGCGCTTATTGGGCGGTTGGCCTTGGGCCTGCGCCAAGGGCAGCCCGACCAAGAGGCACAGTACGAAGCGGGTTATCCACATATCAACAGCGCAAGCCATGGGCGAAGGGCGTTCTTCGGGAAGCAGCGAAACTACTGGGGCTCCAAGGGCTTATTCACGATCCATCCACAGAGCCGTCCACGGGCCCGTGTGGAAAGAACGTGCCACCGGCAGGTTTCCATGCGTGACCCCATGAACCTTTGCCCAGCGATTGAACCATTACCCCGGTTGATCGTTAACGCTGCATTATGGACCGCGACGGCACTGCCCCCAAGCCCGACGACGACCGCTTCAGCCGCCTGGGCCTGGAGCCGGGGGACTATTACTTCTCACCGGAGGGCTACCTGGTCTTCACGGAGAAGTACCACCTGAAGCGGGGCTACTGCTGCGGCAATCGTTGCAGGCACTGCCCTTATGGGCACGAGACGGTGAAGAAGGTGAGGGGGTAGGCAGCGTTCCGGAGCCCCCAGCTATCTTCACATCACCATGCGTGGATTCGGACTCCTGTTTTCGCTATTCATGGCCTTTACGGCAACCGCTCAGAACTGGGCCTTGCTCAATCCCGCGTACCGCTACAACTACAGCAACGACGGCACGGACACCATCAGCAACCAGATCCGTGTGATGGCGGTGGATACGTTGGGGGTGGACAGTTACAGGTACGAACTGAACAATGTTGCGGAAGTCTGCGCTGAATGCCCTGCGATCGGAAGCGTGTGCGCTGGGTGTTTCGTCCGCGTGAACCAACCCCAGTTCCTGGGCTATGAGTGCGTCAGGTCCGGGAGCGATTGGCTTTTCTTCGGACCGGATACGTTCACGCTGAACTCTAACGCTGGCGTCGGCGCGACATGGACATTTCAGGTGAATCCTCCGATTCTCGCTTTCGTCGATGCCGAGGAACCAGCAGTGTCGTTTGGGACGCAAGACACTGTGCGTCGGATAGTACTCTCTTCCGGCGACACGCTGCTCATCAGCCAGTCGTTCGGGTTGCTCGGCTTCTCACGTGGCGCGGATCGATTCGGACTCATCGGCGTCGAAGGCGCTGGTGTTGGACGCGTGTATCCGGACCCGCTCGCCTACTTCGATTATCAGCCAGGGGATGAGCTGATGTATTGGCTTGTCTCGAATTATCTCATCACATACTCTGGTGGTCCACAGTTCCCTTGGACGCACACGGTTATGTGGAAGGCGGTGATTACCGGACGCACGGATACTCCTGATGGTGTAGTGTACAGTACGTCTTATGCTTACGACTATCCTGACGCACCGGGAATCAGCTACTCGCTCCTCGTCGAGCCTGATTGGCCTGTGCCGTTTGGCGACTGGACATTCCTGCGGACGGAGATTCACGAGAAACACCCACTTCTCGGGGCTTTTCCGGGGCAGGTTCTGGATACCTCCGTCTGCGAGCACATGTCGACAAGTCTGATTGATCCGAAGTACATCGCACGCTATGGTATATCCCCAAATGGTAGAACCGAGATGCGATACTTGCCGATAGGAAGTAATCCGGATGAGCTTCAGTGCGGATTCAACGCGGTATCGGAACCGTTACCTGGAATTCACCCGCGGCTTTCAAGGCGAATCAACGCTTGGTATGAGGAAGGAGTTGGCCTTCGGCTGCTTCAGTATGGGTGGGGAGAAAATGCAGATTGGCTCCATATTGAGCTTGTGGGGGCGATTATCGGTGGTGACACAATTCTACCCCCTCCTTCATGGAACTGGGACGTAGGAGTTCGTAACCAACCAACGCTTACTCCAAAGACGTTCCCGAACCCGGCGAACGACTACCTGCAACTGGCCAATGCAACTCCAGCAAGCACGATTGCCATCGCCGACCTGCAAGGCCGTGTGATTCTCCGGCAGCGCATCGCCTCGGCGGATGAGCGCATCAATGTCCAGGCCCTGCATCCCGGAGCCTACCTGCTGCTGCTGGACGGACTTGCGCCGCAGCGCTTCATCATCGCGCGCTAGCTGCGATCTTCGCGACATGCCCGTCGCCACTTCTTCCACCCTGGATCTCTTCCGCCAGACCATCACCCAAGGCATCCCCGATGTCCTTCCGCCTACGCGTCCGCTCGACCCCAGCGTGAGCCACGCACCCAAACGCAAAGACATCCTCTCTGCTGAGGAGAAGAAGCTCGCGCTGCGCAACGCCCTGCGCTACTTCCACCCGAAGCACCACGCCACGCTGGCGCCCGAGTTCGCACAGGAGCTGAAGGAGCACGGGCGCATCTATATGTATCGCCTGCGTCCCGAGCATCCCATGCACGCGCGGCCCATCGATCATTATCCCGCGAAGAGCAAGCAGGCAGCTGCCATCATGCTCATGATCCAGAACAACCTGGATCCCGCCGTGGCGCAGCACCCGCACGAGCTGATCACCTATGGCGGCAACGGCGCGGTGTTCCAGAATTGGGCGCAGTACCGCTTGGTGATGCAGTACCTGAGTGAGATGACCGACGAACAGACGCTGGTGATGTACAGCGGCCATCCGCTTGGCCTTTTTCCCAGTCATACCGACGCACCGCGTGTGGTGGTGACCAACGGGATGATGATCCCCAACTACAGCAAGCCCGATGATTGGGAGCGAATGAACGCGCTGGGCGTTTCGCAGTACGGCCAGATGACGGCGGGCAGCTACATGTACATCGGTCCGCAGGGGATCGTGCACGGCACCACGATCACGGTGCTGAATGCATGTCGCATGATCAAGTCCTCGCCTGGCACAAAGGGCAAGCTCTTCGTCACAGCAGGCCTCGGCGGCATGAGCGGCGCACAGCCCAAGGCGGGCAACATCGCGGGCGTGGTCACCATCTGCGCCGAGGTGAACGCCACCGCCGCGCACAAGCGTCACTCGCAAGGCTGGGTGGACGAGGTGATCACCGACGTGGACGCATGCATCGATGCGGCGTTGACATGGCAGCAGAAAGGTGAGGCGCACAGCATCGCCTACCTCGGCAACGTGGTGGACCTGTGGGAACGCCTCGCCGCACGAAAGGTCCACGTGGATCTCGGCAGCGACCAGACCAGCTTGCACAACCCATGGGCCGGGGGCTACTACCCGGTTGGCCTCAGCTATGACGAGAGCAACGCGCTCATGGTGAAGGATCCCGCCGCTTTCAAGCAGCGCGTGCAGGAAACGCTGCGCCGCCATGTGAAAGCCGTGAACTCGCTTGCCGAGCAAGGCATGTACTTCTTCGACTATGGCAATGCCTTCCTGCTGGAGAGCAAGCGCGCCGGAGCCGAGATCGGTGGCCTGCACGGTGAGGAGTTCCGCTACCCCAGCTACGTCGAGGACATCATGGGGCCGCTCTGCTTCGACCACGGCTTCGGGCCGTTCCGCTGGGTATGCACCAGCGGCGACGCGAAGGACCTGGCCACCAGCGACCGCATCGCTGGGAATGTGCTCGAAGCGATGGGGAATGAAGCGCCACCCGAGATCGGCCAGCAGATCGCCGACAACCTGCATTGGATCCGCAGCGCGCAGGAGAACAAGCTCGTGGTGGGCAGCCAGGCGCGCATCCTCTACGCCGACAGCGAAGGCCGCATCCGCATCGCGCAGGCCTTCAATGAGGCCATCAAGAAGGGCGAGATCAGCGCGCCCATCGTGCTGGGCCGCGACCATCACGACGTGAGCGGCACCGACAGCCCTTACCGCGAGACCAGCAACATCCGCGATGGATCGCGCTTCACCGCCGACATGGCCGTGCAGAATTTCGTGGGCGACGCCTTCCGTGGTGCGACCTGGATCAGCCTGCACAACGGCGGCGGCGTGGGCTGGGGCGAGGTGATCAACGGCGGCTTCGGCATGGTGCTCGACGGCAGCCCCGAGAGCGACCGCCGCCTGAAGAGCATGCTGCACTGGGACGTGAACAACGGCATCGCTCGCCGCGCTTGGGCCCGCAACCCTAACGCGGTGTGGAGCATCGAGCAGGAGATGAAGCGCACCCCGCTGCTGAAGGTGACCTTGCCGAATGAGGCGGAGGATGGGCTGGTGGACAAGGCCTTGCGTTGAAAAGGTCATCTACCTTCGGGGTGACCCAACCCCGGCCCTCGTTCCTTCGTGTATGGGAACGAACGCAACCAAACCCTCTGACATGAAGACACTTCTTCGCACCTGTTCCCTGGCTCTTGTGACGGTCTTCGGCTTGTCCGCTTCGGCGCAGCAGCCCTACTCCGTGACCATCACCGGAACCGTTAGTGGCTGCTCCGGCAACAGCTTCGTGAACATCGCTACCATGCCGAGCACCTCGCCGACCATCGACATCGATGTGCCTGTGCTGCCGCCCAGCTGCAGTTTCACCGTAACACTGAACATGGCCAGCCAAGGCGGTGGCTTCGTGGTCACCACGCCGTGCCTCGGTGCCATGCAATCGCAGGTGGTGCAATACCAGGTGCCTGCCATAGGCGATAGCACCGCCGTGTCGGTCACCTTCAACTGCGGCAACAGCGCGATCGACTGTCTCGGTGTGCCCGGCGGTACTGCCATGCCCGGAACGGCTTGTACCACCTTCCTCGGCGTGTCCGGCACCTGGAGTGCCAACTGCACGTGCGTCGCCAATAGCGGCAACCTCGATTGCGAGGGTGTGGCGAACGGCAATGCCCAACCAGGCACCCCATGCTCCACCCCGAATGGTGCCACGGGCGTCTGGAGCGCCGATTGTGAGTGCATCATCGGTAATGTGATCTACGACTGCCTGCAGGTCGCCAATGGCCCGAATATGCCCGGCACGCCCTGCTGGGTGCTCGGCACCAACTTCATCGGTCTGTGGGATTCGAACTGCGCATGCGTGGATAGCACCAATACCGGCCCCGGATGCAGCGCTGCCTTCTGGGCCATGCAGGCCATGGAGTTCGATAGCCTGAACAATCCGAATGGCGGCGGAAGCCCGATTCCTTACGAAGTGTGGGTGTGGAACCTGAGCAGCGGCAATGGTCCCATGACCTATTTCTGGGACTTCGGCGACGGCAGCACCAGCAACTTGGCCTACCCATCGCACACCTACAGCGGCAACGGGCCCTACCTGCTCTGCCTCACCATTGCCGATGCGAGCGGATGCACGAGCGTTTCTTGTGACAGCATTTCCATGGATGGCAATGGCATCCTCCAAGGCATGGTGCTCGAAGAGGACGCCTTGGCAAGCGCCGTCCGTCAGGATGGCTTCACCATCAACGTGCAGAACCCCTTGACACTGGCCGTGGGCGAGGAATCAACGCTCAGCAACGCTGCCCTTTGGCCCAACCCGACCACTGGCGAACTCAACCTCGCGCTGGTATCGCTCTCCGACGGAGCAATTGACATTGCCATCCACGATGTGAGCGGACGCGTGGTGCTGAACGCTCGCCGTAGTGCGACAATAGGTCGCAGCCAACACAGCTTCGACACCAGTGAACTGCCTTCGGGCCTGTACACCATGCGCGCTACCGACCGCAACGGCAAGGCCATCAGTCTGCGCTTCGTGAAGGCAGACTAGGAGCAGAACAAGAAATCATGAAGGCCCCGTCAGCGCAGTGCTGGCGGGGCCTTCACGTTCTTCGTGCATGCTGGGATAATTTTCGGGACCGCCCAACCTTGGCGCACCGAGGCCCGTGTATGAAGGTGAACCCAACCTTCAGAAGCCAAACTACTATGAAAACCACCCTTCGCACCCTGGCCTTCGCGCTGGTCGCTTCCCTGGCAGGAGCGGTCGCGGCGCAGGACCCGTTCTGGATCCGCGGACATATCACGGTCGACAACTGCTATTTCGGGCAGTCCATCGCGATCACGCAAGAGATCTACTGGGGCGGCACAGGGAATCCGACCACCGCCACTTCCAACTACGCTGTAGTGCCGAGTAACTGCAGCTTCACGTGGCAGGAAGGCGGTTACGGTGAGAACACGCTGATCTATTTCACCGCAACAACGCAATGCAACGGTGTCGTACTGACCGCCTTGGATTCGGTTCAGTTCACCAGCACGCCGGATACGGTCGATGTGTACTTCGATTTCAACTGCGCGAACGGGAGCACACCCGATTGCCTCGGGGTTCCCGGCGGGAGCGCGCAGCCCGGGACAGCTTGTACCACTTTCCTCGGATTGCCCGGGACTTGGACCACGAACTGCGAGTGCTTGGCGAGCTCTGGAAATTGCCAAGCCTGCTTCAATGTGATTCCTGGTGGTCCGTGGGCCGCCGCATTCAATGGCAATTGCACAACAGGGGCAGCTCCCTTCACCTATCAATGGCTTTTGCCGGATGGAGGCACCTCCACGAGCGCTCTTGCGACTTCGCAATTTGCTGCACCGGGCATTTATGGCACTTGCCTCACCACCACCGACGGGAACGGATGCGTGAGCACCGTATGCGAATCGGTCTCCGTGGCTGCCAGTGGCGCCGTGAACCTTTATCCGCCAGGTGACTGCAATGCGTGCTGGACCGCTGCGCAGGCCACAGATGGCCTTGGTCTTCCGATTCCATTCACTGTGACCTTCGCGAATTGCAGTTCCGGCGGAGTGCCACCGTATTCATACCAGTACACCTCGAATGGCAATTGGGAGGGCTCCTTGCCTCCGACAATGACGGTCGCCTTCTCCAATGGCTACACATGGTGCATGCGCCTCACCGATTCGAACGGCTGCTGGAGCGTGACCTGCATGACCTTCAACTTCGATGCGGACGGCGTACTCATCACGGATCCGGTCATGTACGACTGCTTGCAGATTCCAAATGGCCCCAACATGCCGGGAACGCCTTGCGAGAATCCGGTGACCGGTGAATTCGGCACATGGAGCCCGGATTGCGACTGCATCGCGAACAGTCCAGTGGACTGCGAAGGAGTCGTCGGCGGTTCAGCATTGCCTGGAACGCCTTGCCAAGTGCCGGGCACGATTCTCCAAGGCACATGGAGCGCTGCCTGCGTATGCGAGCCAGATACCAATACCACCGGCTGCCAGGCAGGCTTCTGGGTCATTCAAGCCTATGAGGCCGATCCCGCTAACCCGAACGGCGGAGTGCTGCCCATCCCATACGAATTGTGGGTATGGAACCTGAGCACAGGGACAAGTCCCTTCCAGTTCGAGTGGGACTTCGGCGATGGCACCAGCAGCTTCGATGCTTATCCCACGCATGTGTATGGCGCCAGTGGGCCCTACAACCTTTGCCTCACCATGAGCGATGGCGCGGGTTGCAACAGCACCTATTGCGACAGTGTGAGCATCGATGGTGACGGCTTCTATGAAGGCATGGTGCCGGAGAGCGAAGTGCGCAACGGCTTCACCATCCGCGTGCTCAGCCAGCTCCCCACCGAGGTTCCTGAGCAGCGCTTCGATGATTCACGCGTATGGCCCAACCCTGTGACCGATGCGCTGAACCTGAGCTTCCGCAGCACGGTGAGTGGCACGGTTCCCGTGACCATCATCGACCTCAATGGCCGTGTGATGCACCAGGACAACCTGGCCTTCGCGCGCGGCGAGAATCGCATCAACCTGAGCGCGGCCCAGCTTGCGCCAGGCATGTATGTGCTCCGCGTCGGGAATGATGCCCTTGCCATGAACATCCGCTTCATCAGGCAGTGAAGCGCCTTTCTCCCGCCGATGGGCGTCCGCCGCAGGGTGGACGCCCTTCGGCACAAGGGAAATGATCGAAGAGAGCCTCATAGCACGCTGCCTCAAGGAGGAGCCCAAGGCGCAGTACGAGCTGTACCGCGCCTTGTATGGGCAGATGGTGGCGATCTGCAGCCGTTATGAGCGCAACCGCGACGATGCCTTGGACCGCGTGAACCAAGGCTACCTGAAGATCCTCACCAACCTGGGCAAGCGCCGCCCCGAAGTGCCCTTCGAGCTCTGGACCCGACGCATCATGATCAACACCGTGATTGACAATCACCGCCACGAGAAGCAGCGCCGCGAGCATGAGTCGCTCGATGCGCCGTTGGATGAAAGCACGCTCGTGGAAGTGAACGATTACCTCAAGCAGATGGATGCCGAGGCCTTCGCTGCGTTGCTCGCGCGCGTGCCCGACATGTCACGCAAGGTGTTCAACCTCTTCGCCATAGATGGCTTCGGCCATCAGGAGATCGCTGCGATGCTGGGCATCAGCGAGGGAACCAGCAAATGGCATGTGAGCCACGCCCGACAGGTCCTACAAACCGCCATTGCTCGGCTCGCCACGCCGGCCATGGCCAAGACAGTTGCACCATGAGCCTCCATGATCAATTCGACGAGCTCGCCCGGCAGAAGCTGGAGGAGCGCGCGTTCCCCTTCGACGAGGGTGCCTGGCAGCAAGCGCAGCAGGCCATCGCCGCGCAGAAGCGGAACAGGCGCAAGCCGTTCTGGTACCTCGGTGGCGCTGCTGCTGTGGGCGTTGCGCTCTGGCTGCTCTGGCCCAATGCCGAGGAGGTCCGCATGGCGGAGCAGCCCCGAGTTGAGTCGAAGACGGAGGCAGCAGCGATGCAAGCCGTTGATCAAGGATCAGCGGCCGTGATCGAGCGCGCCGATGAAGTGCAGTTTGAATCGGCTGCGGTGAAGCAAGCGCCGAAGCAAGCGTTGCGCTCATCCCAGATTGGTTCGAGCAGGTCCGATGCGATGCCCAAAGCGGAAGATCCAGTGCTGCCAGCGCGAGTGCTCAACAGCTCAGCACAGCATCCGCGTGAAGCGCATGTACACGTCGCTGAGCAAAAAGTGAACGATGCCCAATCGACTGAAGCCGCTGGCGGAACCGGTGTGAGCGATGCAGCAATGGGGTCGCAAGAAGCCACAACAATGGATCAGATTGTTGTGAAGCATGATCCCGAACAAGTGGCACTAGAAGACGTGAGCGAAGGGCAGGTCGAAGACGCTGTTCTTGTAGTGAATGATGAGCGTAGCGATGCGCATGCAGTAGAATCGCCTTCAAAGACCGATGCCCAAGCCACGAATGAGAAGGGCGAATCGCAGCCGATCAGCACTGGTTCATCCGTGAACGAGGTACCTCGTCATGAGCTAGTGAGAGCCGCGGTTGCTGCTGGGGAGACTCGCGCACCGGAGGACTCAGTGCAAGCAGCACCCGCACTTGCTTCAACGTTGCTTCCGTTCGATTCAGCTGCCGCAGCGGTGCCTGAGCCATCGCTCCTTCCGCTCGTTGGTGCGCGCAGCCCTTGGGAGGTCACCGCGCTCTTCGGTGCTTTCAGTACTTCAAGCAAGTACGTGTTACCGCAAGTGAAGGACTGGACTTCCACACCTGAGCGCACGCCGGGCTATGCGGTTGAGGCCGTGCGCATGGGCCGCAACTTCGGCGTAGGCCTTGGATTGCATTATGGCAGCTATGCCGATCGCTTGGCAACGCCAGAAGCATCGCGCACAGAGGTGGCGTACTCGCGCTATTGGTTCCTGCAGGCTGTGGACACCACACTGCTCATCATCACCGGCGGCGATTCTGCTTCGGGCTTCACGGGAATCAATGTTCCTGCAACAGTGCAAGTGCTCCGCAGCGCATTCGACACCACCACCACCACGACCTTGATCCGCGCTGCGCGCACCCAGCTGATCCGCACCAGCTATGTGGAAATGCCCATCCTGCTCGATGCGCATCTTGTGCAGGGGCGTTGGAGCATCGGCGTGCGCGGTGGTCCCACCATCGGCATGCTCACGGCGCGCAGCGGTGCACTCCCTGGCAATGGCGAGGGCGGCTACACCGATCTGGGTGGCATGGCCGTGCGCCAGACCATCTTCGGGTGGACTGCGCGCGCTTATGTGCGCTACCGATTCAACAGCGCATGGAGCATCGGCATCGAGCCGGCGGCGCGCGGCCAGCTCTCCGATGGCTTGGCCTCGCC
>DAORNP010000085.1:11894-16660 GCA_035441065.1 Flavobacteriales bacterium
GCCGCGGAGGGCCCTGTGGCCGCGCTAGCGCGACCCATGACTGCTCAACATGTCGTACGAAGCAGGATCTTCACCGCGCCCATGCGCCGCACCTTCCTCACCAACCTGCTTCTCCTGCTGGCGCTGAACCTGCTGGTGAAGCCCTTCTACATCCTGGGCATCGATGCCGGGGTGCAGCGGGTCGTGGGCTCCGAGGCTTATGGCATCTACGCAGCGCTGTTGAGCCTGGGTTTCCTGCTCAACATCGTGCTGGATCTGGGCATCACCAATTACAGCACCCGGCATATCGCGCAGCACACGCAGCTCATGGGCAAGTATGTGGGCGGAGTAGCGGCCATGCGCATGGGGCTGATGCTCGCCTATGCGGTGCTCACCGTTGTTGCGGGCATCATGTTGGGGTATCGGGGCGAGCATCTCGGAATGCTGGGTTGGCTCGTGCTCAACCAAGCGCTGGTGGCCAGCATCCTTTACCTGCGCAGCAACATCCAAGGTGCGCATCGCTTCAGGCAGGACGCATTGCTGAGCGTGCTCGATCGCGTGCTGCTGATCGTGGGCGTCGGCTGGCTGCTCTGGGGCAGGGCAGGAGGGGAGCCTTTCCGGATCGAGTGGTTCGTGTGGGCACAGACCGCGGCTTACGCTACCACCTTGATCGTTGCGGCGATGCTGGTGCGAAGGCTCAGCGGTCCGGTCCGTGTGGGCTGGAAGCCCGCGTTCAGCTGGGTGGTGATCAAGCGCAGCTTCCCGTTCGCGCTGCTGATACTGCTCATGACCTTTTACTACCGCATCGACACGGTGATGCTGGAGCGCCTGCTGCCCGATGGTGCATCTCAGGCCGGCACTTATTACCAAGGCTTCCGCTGGTTCGAGGCGCTGAACATGCTCGGTTACCTGGTAGCTGGTTTGCTGCTTCCCTTGTTCAGCCGCATGCTTAAGGAAGGAACGGATGTGTCTGCACTGGCTGCGCTCGCCTTCAAGCTCATGCTCGCCTCATCGCTCGCGGTAGCGGTCTTCGGCACCTGGCACGCCGAGGAGGTGATGGCCCTGCTCTATCGAGAGCACATCGCTGAAGCCGCGGCGGTGTTCGCGCTGCTCATGTGGTGCTTCGCGGCGGTGTGTACCACGTACGTCTTCGGCACCTTGCTCACGGCGAGCGGATCGCTGCGCTGGCTCAACTGGATGGCGGCTTGCGGCGCGCTGTTCAACATCGCGCTCAACTTCATCCTGATCCCGCGCATGCAGGCCGAAGGAGCGGCATGGGCAGCGCTCATCACCCAAGTGCTCACAGCGGGGGCTCAAGTGGTGCTCGCGCTGCGGCTGCAAGGGCTATCGGGCATCGGGCTTGTGCTGTTGAAGGGCTCGGCGCACGCAGCGGTCTTGCTCGTTATCGCTTGGCTGATGGGTAAAGCGGAACTCGCTCTCCCATGGGCAGCGGTTTGTTTCGCCTTGGCCACCTTGGCAACGGCGTGGGCCACTGGTCTGCTCAGGCCGAAGGAATTGCGCGCGGCTTTGGCAGATAGAGGTTGATGGCGGTTTGGTCGCGGGGCCTTTGGCGACGGTCGCAGCATGGTCTCCATTCGCCTGAGAACCGAAACATCGATCCAATGAGAACGCGTCGCAGGCGTTGAGCAGCTATGCGGGGCATCCTGCAACCGCTTCATTATCAGTTCATCAACCTCCAATCGGGCCAACCTGTACTTTCGCCCCCCTTCCACCGTTAGGCCCGCATGTCCGAAACCCTGATCAAGCGCCGACCGCCCGCGAACCCGGAGGCGACGCACACCCCTGAGTCGGAGCCCTTCGATCTGGTGCTCTTCCTCTGGGCACGTCGAAAGCTCATCATCGGCATCACCTTCCTTGGCCTTGTTGCTGGTGTAGCCGCCGCCTACCTGATCACGCCGCTTTACCGGAGCGAGGTGATCTTGTTCCCAACCATCACCAATAGCGTCTCGAAGGCGCTGCTCACCGAGCAGAGCACCGGCCGCGATGACATCCTCGCATTGGGTGATGAAGAGGACAGCGAGCAGCTCTTGCAGATGCTCCACTCCGACATGATCCGAGACCGTGTGGCCAACCGCTTCGACCTGCTTTCTGTTTATCGCATCAAGCCGGAGAGCAAGCACCGCAACACCGAATTGCGCGAAGCCTACAAGGATCACATCAAGTTCGAGCACACCAAGTTCAGCAGCGTGCGCGTGGAAGTGAATGACCCCGATCCCCAGCGCGCCGCCGATATCGCCAACTTCATCTCCGACCAGGTGGACAGCGTGTGGAAGGACATGGCGCGCGAGCGTGCCGAGAAGGGCCTCAACATCGTGCGGACCAAGGTGGAGCAGCTCGAGAAGGACATTGTGGCCTGGCAGGACAGCATGCGGGTGCTGCGTGATTTGGGCGTGCATGATTACCACACACAGACCGAACGCTACAACGAGTACCTCGGCGCTGCCATCGTGAAAGGCGACCAGCGCGCCGTGAAGGAATTCGAGGAGCGCTTCAAGGTGCTGGCCCAGTACGGCGGCGCGTACGTCACCCTGCAGGACCGTCTCTTCAACGAGACCAAGCGCCTGAGCATCATGCGCATGAAACTCGAGCAGGCGCAGGCCGATTTCGAGAGCGACCTGCCCCACAAGTTCGTGGTGAACAGGGCGCAGCCCGCCGACAAGAAGTCGTATCCGATCCGCTGGCTCGTGGTGGCCATGAGCGGCATCAGCGCCTTCCTGCTCGCCTTGCTGCTGATCGTGGTGCAGGAGAACGTGAACAAAGTGCGCAGGAGCCATGTCCGCTGAGATCGATTTCACCACCTTCCTCACCACCGTGCGGCGCCACGCGCGGCTGTTCCTCGTTGTTGGGGCGGCGGCGGCGGTGCTATCCATGGTGCTGAGCAGCCCCGGCTTCATGCCTCCGCGCTACAAGAGCTCGGCCACAGTGTATCCGGTGAACCTCAACAGCTACAGCATCGAGACGCGCACCGACCAGCTGCTGCAACTGCTCGAGAGCAACAGCATCCGCGACAGCCTCATCATGAAATTCGACCTGCCCGCGAAGTATGAGATCGACACCACGGGACGCGGCGGCTATTGGGCGCTTTACAACGAATTCAAGGAACGTGTGGAGGTGAGCAAGACGCGCCTCGAGAGCGTGCAGATCGAAGTGGTGGATGAGGATCCGGTGATCGCACGAGACCTGGTGCTGGAGATGCTCAAGCAGGTGAACCTGCTGGCGCGACGCCTGCAGCGCGAGAAGAGCCAGGAGGTACTGGCCATCGCTGAGCGCTCGCTGAGCCATGAGCGCAAGAAGCTCGATGATGTGGAGCACAGGCTCAATGTGCTGCGCAAGGAGAAGGGCCTCCTGAGCTACGAAGCGCAGGTGAAGGAACTCACCAAGGGCCTCGTGCGCGCCATGACCGGAGGCAGTGCGGCACAGCGTGAGGCGCTGCAGGCGCGCCTAGGTGATCTGGAGGAGAAGGGCGGGGAGTTCCGTGAACTCACCGAGTTGAGCAACCTGTTCCGGCAGAACTACGACCGTGCGCTCACCGAGTACGAGAGGGTGGTGAACGATGTGACCAAGGAGCTCACCTACACCAATGTGGTGGTGTACCCCGAGGTGAGCGATAAGAAGGTGTATCCGGTCCGCTGGCTGATCGTGAGCACCGCCACGCTTGCCGCGTTGTTTCTCTGCTTCGTGCTGCTGCTGTGGCGCGACCATCGCAACTGACCATGGTGGCCGCGATCAGGCAGCATTGGATCGCCGCGGCCTGCGTGCTCTTCGTGGCGCTCAACGCGCTGCTCACCGCCCGCGACTTCCCTTGGCTCGCCCTCTTGCCAGCCCTGCTGCTGGCCGCATGGGCCATGGTGGTGGTGCCTGAGCGCATGCTCTACCTCATCGCCTTCGCCACGCCGCTCTCCATCAACCTCGAAGAGATGGACCTCGGCGGCATCGGCGTATCGCTGCCCACGGAGCCGCTCATGCTGGGGCTCACCTTCCTGATGCTGCTGCGCATCGCGCTGCAGCGAGGCGTGCTCAACGAGGGCTTCGTGCGCCACCCCATCACCTGGGTGGTGATCGCGCAGCTGGTGTGGATGGCCGTGTGCATCATCCCCAGCAGCATGCCGATGGTATCGGTCAAGTACCTGATCGCACGGCTCTGGTTCGTGGGCTCCATGTTCCTGCTCGCCTCCTTGCTCTTCCGTGACACGGCTGCCATGCACCGCTTCATCAAGGCCTTCGTCGCGGGACTGGTGGTGGTGGTGCTCTACACCTTGTACCAGCATTCACTGCATCACTTCGCGCACGATCCGGCGCACTGGGTCATGAGTCCCTTCTTCAAGGATCATACGAGCTACGGCGCCGTGCTCGCTTTCGTGCTGCCCTTCATGGTGGCCGCAGTGGCCATGCCCGGCTACTCGCGCACGGAGAAGGCCGTCGCATTCGTGCTGCTCGGAGTGCTGGTGGTGGGACTGGTCTTCTCGTACACGCGCGCCGCCTGGCTCAGCCTGGTGGGCGCCCTTGGCCTGTTCCTGGTGATGCGATTCAAGGTGCCTGCATGGGTCCTGGGCCTGTTGATCCTGAGCGCCGGCATCGTCTACTATGTGAACAAGGATCAGATCACCATCGCCCTTGAGCGCAACCGAAAGGAGAGCAGTGACGACCTGAAGGAGCACGTGCAGTCAATCTCGAACATCAGCAGCGACGCCAGCAACCCGATGATGCCGACGACCACAATCAGTTCAATGAGGGTGAAGGCCGTGCGGCGCATGGTCAGGGCTGGG
>DAORNP010000086.1:0-2395 GCA_035441065.1 Flavobacteriales bacterium
CATGTCGCCCACGCCCTTTATGCACCGTGCAATGGTCCAGCAGCTAGTTGGACAATTGGCCATGGAGCAGTGATCGCAATTGTGCAACAGCTTGTTGCACAATTGATCCGTAGATGGTCTGCAAGTCCTGCTGGCATTGGTTCGTAGCGTTTTATGCCATTCTCGAAAGTGGTGGTTCCGGCACGTCGGTTATCTTGGTTCCATGGCAAAGAGGAAAGCCGCCAAGCGACCCGTAAAGCGTGTGGTGAAGACGTCTTCGTCCCGCCTCAGCGGTAAGGCCGCGAAGAAACGGAGGCCGGCTTCCGTGGCCGTGCTGCCGAAGAACTACACGGCTGTGCTGGAAGCGGTGAAGGCACGCATCCGTGCGGCGCAGTTGAAAGCTGCCCTCGCCGTCAATCACGAGCTGGTCCTGCTCTACTGGCACATCGGAAAGGAGATCATCGAACGCCAGGACAAGGAAGGCTGGGGCAGCAAGGTGGTGGAACGACTGGCTAAGGACCTTCATCGGGAGTTCCCGGGCATGGGCGGTTTGAGCGAGCGGAACATGAAATACATGCGTGCCTTCGCCGAAGCCTACCCGGATGGATCAATTGTGCAACAGCTTGTTGCACAAATTCCATGGGGCCACAACGTGTTGCTGCTAAGCAAGGTGAAGAAGCCGGAGCATCGCCTGTGGTACGCGCAGGCCACCATCGCCAACGGATGGAGCCGCGCCGTGCTCGATGCGCAGATCGCCACGCATGCGCACCGCAGGCAGGGCAAGGCCATCACAAACTTCAAGCGGACGCTTCCTTCCGAGCGTTCCGACCTGGCGCAGCAAACGCTGAAGGACCCCTACACCTTCGAGTTCCTCGGGATCGCCGCCGACATGCGCGAACGCGATCTGGAACTGGCCCTCGTAGGTCACATCCAGAAGGTCCTGCTGGAGCTTGGCGCTGGCTTCGCCTTCGTGGGCAGACAGGTACCACTGAAGGTGGGTCGCAAGGACTACTACCTCGATCTGCTGTTCTACCACCTGAAGCTCCGCTGCTTTGTGGTAGTGGACCTGAAGATGGAAGCCTTCGAGCCAGAGCACGCGGGCAAGATGAACTTCTACCTCACCGCTGTGGACGAGAAGCTGAGGCACCCGGACGACAAGCCCTCCATCGGCCTGCTGCTGTGCAAGGACAACGACAAGCTCGTGGTGGAGTATGCACTGCGTGACGTGGCCAAGCCCATCGGCGTGGCGGAATGGCGCACGCGTTTGGTGGCCACCTTGCCCAAGAACTTGCGTGGCGCGTTGCCCAGCGTGAAGGAGATCGAACGAGAGTTGAGCGAATGATAAGAGCGGCATGCCGCTTTACCGATCCTGTGGCTCGCAGCCGTGCTCACCGTCCCGTCACTCCGGAGGCCGGGCGATCGCAGATCGCTTGTCCCGGCCATCCGGAGTCTCACAAATGCCAACCGTGTGTGCGCATTTGTGAGACTCCAGCCCGAAGGGCGGGTCCGCTCGCAAAGCCCGCTTGCCCGGAGTGACGTGCGTCGTTGGTAATGTCGACCACGAGGCGCCGCCGGGGCTGTCCGCTGCCGCGAGGCTTTGCGAAGCGGTGCCCCAACCTGTCGCTGGCACCCAACGGTGCCTCCTGTCTACTAAAGTGGGTGATCGCTCGGGTACCCACCGGGCGTCCTTTGCCTGACGCACAACAACCATGAGAACTCATTTGACGCTGGCCTTGGCCCTGCTGGCCTGTGCAGCAATCGCCCAGGAATTCAACTTCTACGGTACGCCATACTACCTCGCCTCGGAGCCGACGGGCTCCCCGGGGGCCACGCTGACTGCATCGGGCACCTCGCTCGCCTCGTTCAATTTCTCAGGCGCCGATCCGCAGCATCCGCTGTTCACCTCCGGGGTGTACTACCCGGTGCAGGATTGCGCGGGCAACAACATCTGGGTGCGCGTGCAGCACATCGCCCACGACCCGAACGGCACGGAGAACGGCTTCAATGTGACCGGCACGCTCAATTCGCCCTTCCTTCCGACTGGATCCACGGTTTCCTCTACGAGTTCCGCATCATCGCGGACCAGGCCTTGACCGGAACGCGCACGAACATCCTCGGTAACCTCTTCCCCACCAACATCACGGTCGCGAGCCTCGAGACCTTGTATAACAACGGCGCTGACCTCTACGAATGGCTCTCGTTCGAGATCCTGGATGGGTCGAGCACCGGCTGGTCGTTGAACTCCATCATCTTCACCGGTATCAATCCGGGTTCCAACCCCGGATTCAGCGCGGAACTGAACTACTCGACGACGGCGACGGTCTCCACCCCGCCAACCGGTTTCAGCACCACCTTCCCCACGGGCAGCCCAACGGTGTATGCGATCGACATGAACCCTTCGGGAGGGCAGCACTCC
>DAORNP010000086.1:2439-8756 GCA_035441065.1 Flavobacteriales bacterium
CTTCCGGTACGGCTATGAGTTCAATGCCGGCGGCTACCAAGGCATGAGCATCGCGTTCGGCACAGGCGCTGTGCTGAATGCCCTGGCCAATGCCCCGCTTTGCCCGGGGGATGCGAACGGCAGCATCACCATCACACCGACCGGCCAAGGCCCATTCACCTATGCCTGGAGCAATGGTGGCAACAGCGCGAGCGAGACGGATCTTGCTGCCGGGCAGTACACTGTTACCGTTACCGATGGCAGCGGTTGCGTGTCACAACAGACCGTGGTGCTCAATGATCCCGTTCCATTGGATGGCAGCATTTTCCAGACGGATGACAACGGAACGACCCTGCTCGAGGCGGATGTGACGGGTGGTACGGAACCGTACACGTATTCGTGGAGCAACGGATCCACCGGCATCACCACGCAGCCGGAATGGAGCGGTTCGTATTCCGTGACCGTGACCGACGGGAACGGCTGTGAGATCGTGCTCACCTTCACGTACGTCGGGATCAACGAGCCGGCTGCCTCGCAGTTGAAGCTCTATCCGAATCCGTGCATCGGTCAATTGACCGTGGAAGGAAGTGTCGCGGGCGGGCGCTTCCGCTTGTTCGATGCCACAGGCCGCACGATACTCGATCAACGCATCGCGGCTGGTGCCCGCAGCATGGTGGATGTTTCCGGCCTTGCTCCCGGCTCTTATGTCTGCGACTATCAGGGCCTGCGGCAGATCGTTGCCGTGGAGGCGAGGTAAGCCTTCCGATCACCGGCCTGTGCGCTGCGGGCCACGCGGCTCACTCCCGGACGACCCGCGCCGTGCGAATGCCATCATCGGTGAGCACCATCAAGGTGTACACCCCGGCATGCAGCGCCCCGAGGTCGATGGTGTTATCCGCGGGTCGCCCCATGCGCAACGCCAAGCATCCACGGGCATCGATCACCTCCACGGCTTCGATGCGCTGCGCGGCATAGAGGCTCAGGCGCAGGAGGCCATCGGTGGGATTGGGCGACACGCGAACCGTTGCACGCGGTAGCGGAGTCTCCGATATGGCCGTGGGCAGTTCAAAGCCAGAGACCCGGATCACGCGGTTGCTGCCGCCGAAGGTGGAGAAGAGGAAATCGCCGGTGACAGGGTCGATCCATGCGCCTTCGGCACCAGTGAGGCCGGTGACCATGTCTCTTACGGTGGCTGTGTTCGGTAATCCATCGGTGCCCACCTCGAACACCACCACCTTGTTCATGCCGTATGCGGATACCACCATGGAAGGCGCGGGAAATCCAGCGGATCCCAAGGGCACATAGGCGATGCCCTCCGGCCCGGTGGCGGTGCCAGCAACGTCGATGGAAGCGGTGGGTGCGAAGAACTCGTGCAGGCCGGTCCCATCTACAGTGAACGGCACGCGGTACACGATGGAGGCATTGTAGGATGCGATGACCAAGCCGCCAGCACCAGGATAGCCGTTGGGCACGAAAGCGTGGCTGCCAATGGAGGGTGAGACCCCGAGGCTGGTGAGCTGAGTGGTGACGTAGGTGTTGTCCGGGAGGATCTGCCCCATGGAGTTCAAGGTGAACGGCGTGTATTGCGTGAACAGCAGCGTTCCGCTGGGCGTGAAGGTGAGCCCACCATCGTTGTTCGGTCCAGTGGAATGGAACACCGCCGGCCCACCGAAGCCAGTGATCTGGTTGGTGACGCCGTCGCGGATCAACGGAACGGAATAGATGGCTCCGTTCGCGGCATTGGCCGAGCCGCCGATGTACAGCGTGTTGGGCTGATCGGCGCGGATGGTGAGGCCGCCGTAGGGTGTCGGCAGGTCCGTGATGCTGCCCAGGTCGAGCAGCGAGTAGCCGGCGGTGACGAATTCGGGGGTGAGCGTTTGGGCGCGTGCATGCTGGCAGCTGAGCGCAGCGCAGACGTGGGTCAGCGCGGCGATGATCACGGCCGAGCCGGTCGGAATCCAAAAGGGGAGAGGTGCTTTCATGGTGCTAGAATCGAATAGGCGAAGTGAAGTACTATGACAACCGTTCACAATAGAACGAAGGTTATAGCACCCCGCATGGCGATGCTCGCCTTGTTCATTGCTGTTCCCGGGGCGTTGCTATACATGTTCAGCTTCCGGTGGGAAACCGCAAGCCCCGCCCTGAATCTGCTTTCACGGAGGCGGTTTCGCGATGATCGCGGGGCTTGAGAATTTCTTGGAGCATCATCGCTGCGATCACTCCGAGCATCAGCCCTCAGGCCCACGCCGATCCTTTCCGAACTTCGGCCTGCTTTTCACAACGCCCATGGCCAAGTCCGAAGCCACAAAACGGAGCAGACCGTGGACCATGATCATGATCTATGGTGGCGCTTTGGCGCTGGTGCTGTTCGTCCTGAAGTACATTGAATACCGGTTCTGGGTGCGGGAGTTGAGCGTTGAGGTGTACATCGGCGTGGTGGCTGCGCTCTTCACGGGCGTGGGAATCTGGTTGGGGGCGAGGTTGCTGAAGGAGAAGGTCGTTGTGGAGGTTCACAAGCCCGCGCAAGTGGATGAAGAGGCCGTGCGGGCGAGCGGCTTGAGCGAGAGAGAACTCGAGGTGCTGGGACTGATGGCCCAAGGCAGATCGAACCAGGAGATCGCGGAGCGCCTCTTCATCTCCGTGCCCACGGTGAAGTCGCATTCCTCCAGCCTCTTCGTGAAGCTCGACGTGAAGCGGCGCACGGAGGCCGTCCACAGGGCCAAGTCCTTGAGGATCATCGCTTGAACAAAATCATACTTTGGTATGGATCTCCGCCTCGGTCCAGCTGATCCATCCCGAAGGATGATTGTAGGTGGAACGCCCTCGGTTTGATTCGCTGCACAAAACACAAGCACATGAAACGGATCATCCTCCTCTACGGCCTAATCGCTGGTGTCATCGTCTCGGCCATGATGTGGCTCACCCTCGGCGACGGCAAGCACGATTGGGAGAACGGCGAAATGATCGGGTACACCACCATGGTGATCGCCCTCAGCACCATCTTCTTCGGCGTGAGGACCTACCGCGACAAGCACGCGGGCGGTGCCATCACCTTCGGCAAGGCCTTCCTGCTCGGCCTGTACATCACGCTGGTGGCTTCCACCGTGTACGTGGCCTCGTGGATGATCCTCAGCGCCACCATGGAGCAGGATTTCATGGAGAGCTACATGGAGCACACGCGCACGAAGCTGGAACTGAGCGGTGCGCCCGAGGCAGAGGTGCAGGCCAAGCTGGAGGAGATGAAGGGCTTCGCGGAGCTGTACAAGAACCCTGTGGTGAAGATCGGGTTCACCTACATGGAGATCCTGCCTGTCGGCTTGTTGGTCAGCTTGATCTGCGCGGGCTTGCTGAAGCGGCGCAATCCTGGGGCGGCAGGATGATGGTCGGTTCGCCCTGGTTCAGTGACCCATCCAACCCGGCATCGCGGCCGCCTGCTTCAACCAACTGATGAACTGCTCTTCATCCAGTACGCCGTCCTCATGAAGGTGCACGTAGCGCGCGTAGGGATCCTTGCTCTCCACGGGCGGCATGGGCTTCAGCTTGCGGCCGTAGAAGAAGGTGATCTTGACGTACTTGGTGAAGATGTGGTAGGCCACGAACCATCCCTGGCCCTCCACGCCATAGAACGGGGCGTTCCACTTCACGGCCTTCTTCACCCTTGGTACGGCGCGCTCGATCAGCGCATCGAGCCGCTTGCAGGCCGCTTTCTTCCATCCGGGCGCAGCGGCGATGTACTGCTGCACCGGCGCATCGCCATCGGCCTTGGCGATCTGCGGATTACCACCGGAGAGCAGCTTCACGGGAGCGGACTTCGTGGTTGATGCGTTCGTCTTCTTCATGGTCGATCCGTTGTTCAGTGCAACCGCCGCCTTCACCAATGCCTTGAAGGCCGTGGCGCTCACCGTCTCTCCCTCGCGGATGTCGATTGCGCGGCGCGTATTGCCCGTGAAGGGTGCGTTGAAGAGACCCTTGGGATCGGGCAGGCTGGCACCGTGGGCGAAGGTGAGCTTCACCTTGTCCTTGTACAGCTCACCGGTGCAGATCAAGCCGCTGAGCGACCACGCCAGCACGCCATCGGGGTTGGTGGGCTTCTTCCACTTGCGCTCCACAGTGATGCCGGGTGCGGCATTTAGAACCAGGTCGTGCATGCGCTCAATGGTGGCGTGGCGCCAATCTTTAGAGGTTGTGCTCCTTCTTGTGGTCTTTGGGGAAGGCATGCTGAATGGTGTGGTCAGCAAAGATGGCTCGGCGAAAGATGCTGCGCGAAATGCAGGCGCAGTTCAAAGCAGCAGCCCGCGCACCTTCGCCATCAGCCACGGCGCCATCCCCGTCACGATAGGCACCAGCACCCAGATGCTTCCCTGCGTGATGTCGTAGTCAACCAGCAATTCGCTCCACGGCTCCTTGAAGAGGAAGTGTGCGGAAACCCTCGTTGGATGCCTTGTTGCGCGCCGCAGCGCCACCGTTCTGCTCACTGGATCATCTGCACGGTGATCTGTTTCCCATTGAAGTCGATCGCATCGCCCACGCGCTTGTCCTTCAGCGCCTTCCCGATGGGTGAGGCAAGTGAGATGGCGTAGCACGTTTCGCCATCGCACTCAACAGCTCCCAGCCCGATGGCCATGAAGTAGTCGCCTTGGTCTGTGCGCACCAGGCTCCCGAAGGCCACCAGTTCATACCCGCGATCGAGCGGCACGCGCGCAAGTTCCTGCTGCATGGCCTGCGACTTGGTGAGTTGCGCCTCCAATTGATCCAGCTCCTGTTGCACCATGGCGCGCCCCACTTCATGCTTGTCGCCAGCGCTGCTCTTGGTGTCGCTGTTGCGGGCCTGCAGCGTATTGGCCAGTTCATCCTTCAGGGACCGGATCCGCTGTTCCACGAGCTTGTTCAAGTGCGCGACCACGGCTGCCTTCACCATGCTGCGAAGGTCGTTGCTGGTATCCGCATCTACTGTGAATGTCGTCGCCGTGACCAACCGACTCCAACTGCCGTATGCGGTTCGTGGTCGAAGTCATACGCCATCCAAAGCCCTTTTCTGGATCCTGAACTTGGCGAGATATTCACCCTGTGGTGCCGAATGATAAGCTGGTGGGAAGGATCTGTTGCACATTCCCTATAACCAAGGTTATATGGACTGTGCGTTCGAGGTTTGGTTGTTTTGGGCCCTGCTCACATCCATGATGAAACACTGCGTCGCCTTCGCACTTGCTCTGCTGCCCTTCCTGTTGAGCGCCCAAAGCGTGCTCATCTACCAGAACAGCTTTATCACGCCCAACACCGCACCGGTGAATTCCGCCTGCCAGCAGGACTTCAGTGACATGCCGGTGAACACCCTTTGGGAGGGAACGGGCATCGGCACCTTCTCCGGTTCGTTCCAGCAGACCAATACTGTCGAGACCATCCACATCACCGGGCCTGCGGACATCTACGACGACCCTGCTGGCCTGAACGGGGACTTCTGCCTGGGCATGCTGAACACAGCATTCTTCGACAAGCTCGCCCTGCTCGTTGATGGACAGGACCTGCCCTTCATCCACATCTCCATGGATATGTCCGCGATCAACACCACATGCGGAGGACCGTTGCCGATGGCGGCACCCTCCTTCCTGGTCGAGGCGATCGATGCGCCCGGTGGGTTGTTCAGCCTGACGACCACGGAGGTGCTTTCGAGCGATACATTGTTCGGGATCGAGCCCAACAGTGATTCGTTCGTCTTCAACTGGGCCAATGACGTGGGCCGACTTGAAATCGATGGTTCCACAGATGGGTTGGTAGCGATCCGATTCACCTTGCTCACCTCTTCTTATGCGGCGTTCGACGATCTCTACATCGAGGCGTCGTCATCGGAGACCATCAATAATATCGCCGAGCTGGGAAAGGGATCGCTCGGCCTTTGGCCGAATCCGGCGTCGGACCGCGTGACCATCGAGGGATTGGTACCAGGGACATCCGTGGACGTCTTCTCGCTCACCGGTCAACGCGAAGCGTCCCTCACAGCAGCGCAGGGTTCCTTGGTGGATGTTTCGGTGCTTGCTCCTGGAACGTATGTGTTGCGCGCCGAAGTGAATGGCGTGCTGCGAAGTGTCCGGCTCGTGCGTTCGTAGCGTACGTTGCTTCCTCAGTCGAGCAAGCCCCGCGCCTTCGCCATCAACCACGGCGCCATGGTCGTTATGATCGGCACCAGCACCCAGATGCGGCCCTGCGTGATATCGTAGTCCACTAGCAGCTCGCTCCACGGCTTCTTGAACAAGAAGTGCCCGGCGCCGAACTCGAAGCCGAGCGTCATGGCCAACCACAGCAGGCCGATGCCCCAGGCCTGTTGCGCATCACCGGGCCCG
>DAORNP010000086.1:8766-16536 GCA_035441065.1 Flavobacteriales bacterium
AGCCACCGGATGCTCAGCCAGGTGGCGAGGAGGATGAGCGCACAGAGCATCACCGTGCTGATGGCCAGGCCCGCCGTGAGCCCTGTTTGCGGAATGATAAGCTTGATGCGCACCGTGCCGTTCAGGATCGCGAGCAGCACAAGTACGAACCAGAGTAGGATGGCTTTCCACCACATGAGGGGAGTTTTCCGAAAGGTGATGATCCACCCCTTCCTGTTGAGCTGCCGTTCGTCAGCATAACCGGGTTGTGCTTTCTTTGATGGACATAAAGCCTCGCCAACCATGCGCACCATTCTGAATCTTCTCGCCACCACATGCCTCATGGCTTGTTCCGCCAGCATCAGCGCACAAGCACCCGCAAAGGCCGTGATGGTGACGGTCGATTACAGGGCATTACCCGGCCAGGGCAACGCCCTTCACGCCGCCTTGCAGCCGCTGCTGGCCGAGGTGCGCAAGGAGCCGCACTTCCTCGGCATCCAGGTCCTTCGGAACGCGCAGGAACCCGAGCGCATCCTGTTGGTGGAGCGGTGGGCGGACATGGCCTACTATACGGGACCGCACGGCAGCACACCGCACCTTGAAGCTTTCAAAGGCACGGCCATGCCGCTGCTCGCAGGGCCGCCGGCGGTGGCGTTGTGGCCAAGCGTGGAAGAGGTGACGAAGCCTTGAGATCGGGCACGCCGCGAACTGCGGCACGTTCATCCCGGGCACGCGCAGGCCTTTCCGCAGTGCAGCCGAACCGCTACCGGATCCTACTTCTCGATGCCGAAGGAGATCTTGCAGTTCACGCGATACTCCGTGATCCTGCCCTTCTCCACCATCGCGCTCTGGTTCTTCACGTTCACCGAGCGGATGCCCCGCACGGTCTTGCTCGCCTCCTTCACCGCGTTCGCGGCGGCGTCCTCCCAACTGTTCTTGCTGCTGGCGAGGATCTCAATCACTTTGATGATGGCCATGTTCTGGAGTTTATGGTGTGATGGTGTTCCGTTCTACTTGAAGAGTTTGCCCAGCAGGCCTTTGGCCTTCTCGGCTACGCCGCCACCGGAGAGGCCACCGAGCAGGCCCTTGAGCGAATCGGCATTGCCGCCCACCTGCTTGGTCACCAGGTCCATGATCATGGGCATCAGGGTGTTCTTCACCGCGCCCGCCTTATCGGCGCTGAGGCCCGCCTTGCCCGTGAGGTTGCTCAGCACCGACTGGCCGATCTTCTCCATCAGGCCATTGGCGCCCGGGGTGTTCGTCTCCTTGCTGAACAGGTTGGTGATCGTGCCCATGTCGAAGCCATGGTTGCCGGAAAGCACGTCTTGCAGGCCACTTGTGGCGGCACTGATGCTCGACTTCGCCTGATCGGGGCTGAGGCCATGCTCCTGCGTGAGCTTGGGCAGCGCTTGCTGCGTGAGGGAACTAAGGATGTTGTCGAACATGGTGGTTGGGGTTTGAAGGTTTGAAATGCTCTGAAAGGTAACCTCCCCGCGACCGCTTTCGACCGGGAGCGAGGAATAAGCACTGCGCAAGGAGCGCAAGACAGCTGCACGCTCAGGGACTGATGCGGATCGCGGTGCGGACGGAGTGATGGGATGATGTTCATGGAGGCAGGATCCGGATCACACATGGGCGACATCATCATGCTGCATGACGCGCTCCCAGGCCACCTCTTCAGCCAGCGCCTTCAGGTTCTTCAACTGCGCGCGCTGCATCAATGCATGCACGGGTGGGAAGAGCACGGCGCCTTGCAGCCAGGCCGACCACGGCGGTGTGCCGGTGCCGCGCACACGGGTGATGAGACGTGTAGCATCCGGCCCGATGGGCTCTAGCACGAAAGACCAACTGGTGCGGACAAGTCCGCCCATGCGGTCTGTTTCCGCGCCGAGCACGAGGCATTTCTCGCGCTGCACATCGCGCACCGTGTAGCCGCCATCCAGCGCAGGTGTGGCATGCACGGTATCGCCCGCGCCCCGCTCGGTCCATTCCGCGCGCAGTTCACTCACGCTCGGTACACCGCCATGGTCCAACGAATCAATGCTGTACCAGCCGCCGCGGTCGCAGCCCAGTTGCATCAGCCAAGGCCATACGAGCGATGGCGGTGCCTCGATATCGATACCGTGGGTGAGCACAAACGGTGCATCGGGCAGGATCTCATCGCCAGATAGCGGCCGGTTATCGTCCGCTGGAAGGATGGCCTTGCCCAGTTGTGCTTCCAAGTGCGCCATCGCCGATGTACGGATGAGGTGCGAGAAGGGACCGATCAGGCGGAAGTAGGCGGTCTGCTTGCGCCAGCTGGTGTCGTCGGTGGCGGTCACACGGAGCTCGAGCGTTACCCAGCTCCCTGTCCCTCGCGGCTCCACGCGGATGCACCAGGCCACCTTGCCCCAGCCGGGTTCCGCGAAACGTACGAACTCATCCGGCGGCACATCCTTGAACGGGATGTTCATGTGCCAGAACTGTCCCACCGCGCCTACCACCACTTCCTCGCCGGGGCGTTCGTCCAGCAGCATGAAGCCATGGCCGTGCGAGGCGATGTCGTCCACACCGAGGCCGCTGTCCTTGGACAAGGGCACGTCAAGGCCGCGCAAGCGGTCCGGCAGCGTGCGCAGGTCGAACAGGAAGCGTACCCAGGGAATCGTCGCCCCCTCAAAATGCCGCGCGGCCTCCCACGCCTCCGCTGGCGGTGCGTTCACGGCGATGCGGTGGATCTCCACATGGCGCGGGCGGGGCAGGTGGTGCTGGATGAGGCGCATGAGTGGATGAAGGTCTGCGGCAAGCCGCCAAGGGACGATGACCTCCGTCATTCCATGCCAACCTGGCCCCGATAGTTTCGTTCCGTCGGATCCTATCAGCCCGACGTGTACCATGCGCACCCTCATCATCTACGGCACGGTGGAAGGACAGACCCGGAAGATCGCGCGCTTCATGGAGGACCATTTGCAGTCTCGGGGCCATGCGGTCACCTGCTGCAGTGCCATCGACGAACCGCCGCCACCGGATGGGTTCGACTTGGTGATCCTCGGCGGCCCCATCCATGCGGGCCACTATCCGACCGCGTTGCGCCACTACGCAACCAAGCACGCCATTGCGCTGAACGCGCGGCCCAGCGCCTTCTTCTCCGTGTGCCTGCACATCGTCTCCGGGACCGATACTGCGTTGAAGGAAGCCTTGGAGATCGCAGAGACGTTCACCGACTCGTGCAACTGGAAGCCCAAGCGCATCGAGCAGATCGCCGGCGCGCTGAAGTACCTCGAGTACGACTTCTTCAAGCGCTTCATGATGAAGCAGATCGTGAAGTCGAAGGGCGGCAGCACGGATACCACCCAGGACCACGAATACACGGACTGGGAGCAGGTGAAGCGCTTCTGCGAGGAGGTGGTGGTGCTGGCCAAGGAGGATCTCGTACGGTCATAGGGACTTTATCGCAGTGCCCGTCCGTGCGCCGTAGGCCGTCGATGATCCTCGGATCTACTTCAATTCTCCCCGGGTCACGTTCTCGAAGTACGAGCCATTGAAGCGGAACAATCCCCCGCTGAAGCCGAACCACAATGTTCCGCGACTATCCTCCAGCACAGCTTGCACGCCGAAATTCTGGATCAGGTGCGGTCGCTCGGTGCGGTCGAAGAGCGTGAAACTGCGACCATCGAAACGATAAGCGCCCACGCCCACCGGACAGACCCACACCTTCCCGGAACGCTCGGCGAACACCATGTACACGTCGCTATCAGTAAGCCCCTTCACTTCGGGAAAACGCGTGAAGCTCTTGCCATCGAAGCGCGCCACACCACCCTCCTTGATCGGTGGGAAGTCCGAGGTGATGGACCCGAACCAGATGTTGCCCTGCGCATCCTCCTCGATGCGCGCCACATTGTTGCTGCACAGCCCATCCTTCGTGGTGAAGTGCGTGAAGGTGCGGCCATCGTACTTGCACGCGCCATAGCCATCGCGCCCGAACCAAATGTTGCCCTTGCTGTCCTCCAAGAGCGCCCACACCTTGCCCTTCACCCATTTGTGCGAGGGTTTGTCAATCTCCGGCACAGGCATCTCGAAGGGGATGAAACGTTCGCCATTGAAGCGGAAGGCGCCATCGTTGGTGCCCGCCCACAAGGTGCCCTTGCGATCAACGAGCAATACGCATCCAGCACCATGCAAGCCTTCGGGTGCCTTGAAGGCCGTGAAGGTCTTGCCATCGAAACGGGTGGCACCATCATGTGAACCTATCCAAACATTGCCTTGCTGGTCTTCCACGATGCTGCACGCCACCATGTCCGCCAGCCCATCCGCCGTGGTGAAATAGGTGAGGCGTTCGCCGGTAACCACCAATGGCTTCGGTTCATAGCGGATCACACCTTCGCCCACCGTACCGAACCACAGGTTGCCCCTGCTGTCCTCGAAGGCGGCAACGATGTACTCGGCGAGCTGGGTGGTGTCCGCTTGGGCATCGTTCGATCCGCTTTCAGTTTTTGCAGGTGCCTGTGCGTTGCAGGCGGCCATGAGCAGAGAAGCGGACAGTGGCTGGATCGCAGTGAGCAATGACCGTGGATGCATGGTGAACGGGCTGTGCGGAAATGTATGAGCGTGGGCTTCCCTTGGGGTGAACGCGATGCACGATGATCGTTAAGTGTCAGGAAGGAACGGAGGTGACGAATGCTGCCGGACTGGTGCGGCGGGACAGGGAGAGGCGATAGATACTTCACGGCGCAAGCCATGGATCAAAGGCTCTTGACTACAGTAAACGCGCCCATGACCTCCATCAGGCCGGGCATCGGGGATGTATCCAACTTCGATCCTCCAAACGCAAAAGTGCATGGACCTGCCCTTCACGCCCGAGCAGTTCTTCGATGTGTTCGCCCGGTACAACACGGCGGTGTGGCCCACGCAGGTTTTGTGGAACCTGCTGGCATTGTTGGCCATCGCACTGGTCTTCCGCAGGGGCACGGGACCGGTGATCGCCACGATCCTCGCCGCGCTCTGGCTGTGGATGGGCATCGCTTACCACTGGGCGTTCTTCGCGGGCATCAACAAGGCGGCCTACAGCTTCGGTGCGCTCTTCGTAGTCCAGGGTCTGCTGTTCCTGGTGCATGGGGCCCTGCGTCGCAGGCTCAGCTTCGCGCGACCCACCGGAGTTCGCGGGATCGCGGGTGCGCTGCTGATGACCTATGGACTGCTGGTCTATCCATTGCTCGGTCATGCACTGAGTCACACCTATCCGCAGGCGCCCACCTTCGGCCTGCCGTGCCCCACCACCATCTTCACGCTCGGCCTTTTGCTGTGGACCACGTCCGCGCCGCGCTGGTGGTTGCTGCTGATCCCCCTGCTGTGGAGCGTGATCGGCACCATGGCCGCTTTCAAACTCGGCGTGCGCGAGGACATCGGGCTGCTGGCGGCCGGTATCGTATTCGTGGGCTTGGGCTTCCGGCGAAGGGTTGATGAGCGGGTTGGTGCTACCTCATGAGGTTCATCGCGGCAGGTGGCTTACGATGTCAAGCGCATTTATACATGCAGGCTCGGAGCTTACTCTTCCACCAAGGTTTACAATGATCCGCAGCTCATGGTCGGATACTAACTTTGAAGTGCCATGGGCACCCTATCCGATATCCTTACTGCCCTGCGCCGCGAACGCGGCCGCCTCTTCACCAAATACGGGTTGAAGAGCATGGCGCTGTTCGGTTCCGCCGTGCGGGATGACTTCCGGCCGGACAGCGATGTGGACATCATGGTGGAGTTCGAGCCGGGTGCCGACTTCGACTACTTCGATCTGCTCATCGACCTGCAGGATGTGGTGAAGCGCGAGGTGGACCTGGTGATGCGCAGCGCCGTGCGGCCCCATTACATGGAGTTCATCCAGAAGGACTTGAAATATGTCTGAGCGCCACGACAAGGTGAGGCTCATCGACATGCTGGAGGCCGCAGAGGCGGTGATGCGCAAGCTCGATGGTGTGGACCTCGACGCGTACATGGCGGATGAAGATAAGCGGGACGCGGTGGCGTACCGACTGCAGATCATAGGCGAAGCGGCCTACCATGTGAGTGATGCGCTGAAGGAACAACACCCCGTGGTGGACTGGTTCAAGATCCAGGGCCTGCGCCACCGGATCGTACACGACTACCGCCGGATCGACGACAGCCAGATCTTCCGCATCGCCAACAAGTATTTGCCACCCCTGGTGGAACAGCTTCGCCGGATGTTGGATCGCGGTGCGGAGTGAGTGGTTCCAGTGCAGTGCATCACAAGCGCAGGCAATGCCTGGACAACCTCGTTCAGACCGGGTGCGTCCAAGCAGGCTCGACTCGCTGGATCATGTCCCGTTCCCTCAAACGCACGCCGTATTTCGGCATCTGCTGCGCCACAACGGCGAAGCCATACAAGCGTTTGGCCAACCGTCGCTTCCGCCGCATGGAACGCGCTGCTGTGCAAGCCGGCCGAGAACCGCATAGCTCCTCCAAGGTTACCCCGGACCCACGGCTAATGGCTTACGATGACAAGCGTTACCGACTATGTGTGGCGGACAGGGCGATGCGGAAGTGACCGGGGGAAAGCCACGAGTCATAGCCCCGCGCCAGCAGCGAGTGAACGCCTCACGAAGCCCGGCCCTCGTCCTCCAGCGTGTACGGTGGCCGCTCCGAATGGTCCAATGGACGGTCGGTGCGCCAGGTGAGGGGGTAGATGTCCTGCCGGTTGATCTGAAGCTTGGTCAGCAGCTCGGGCTCGTTGATCTGGTACCAATCCTCGCCGATGTGCAGATAGATGCTTTCGCTGCTGACGAACCTGAAGGTGGTGGTATCCACGTAAAAGCTCGCGCGGAAGGAGAGCCCGTTCTTGAAGGTGATCACGCCGCCCGTGTGGTACTTGCGGCCATCCAACGGGATGGTGCGCTCGTGCCAGGCCTTGGCGGAGCAGGGCCCCACGATCACGCTCACCTCATCCTTCCTGCAGAACGAGATGGGGAAGTTGGCGAGGTCTTGTTTGGTGAAGGGCATGGGGCGGGGGTAGGCAAGCAGGAACAAACTCGCGGCAGCGAGGGTACTACTTCTTGCTCTTCTTGCTTCGATGGTCCGGGAACTTGGTCAGCAACCAGTCCAGCACATCGAGTTGATCCTTGGCAGGAGCGCGGCGCACTTGGGCAATGAGCTTGATCGTGTCAGGCCTGTTGAGGGTAAGGTTGGATGCGCCCTCATTGCAGACCGAACAGATCGCCCGCAAGTTGTTCGGGCTGTCATCACCGCCCATGGACTTGTCGATGATGTGGCCCAAGTGAAGTCGGGTCTTGCGACCGTTGTCATAGGGATGCGGCTCACCTGCGGCAGCACCGCACATCTGGCACGTGAAGCCATTGCGGTCGAGTACGAACGACCGTGTCTCCTTGGAAATGCTCCGCTCGAACGCGGGCTTTGGTTTGGCTGAGAGCAGGATGTACTGTCCCGGCTTCAGGTCGCTTCGGTCGTTGTGCGTCTGGATGTCGAAGCCTTCTTCGTTCCTCAACTCGCGGATGCGGCGACCGAACTCGTTGGTGCCACCGGAGACTTCGAAGAGCGTGGCGGAATCCAGGACCTCGCCCACGTTCTCGAGAAAGAAGCGACGCAGTTTCGCTCGTGCACCTTCGCCACGTTTCGCCTTCGCCATCACGCCACCATTACAGTTCTGTGCGCCGCCAACTCGAACATCTCCACGATGCTCCGCCCCACTGCTTCGGCAACGGGTGGTGGGAACGCATTGCCTACCTGCCTATAAGCCGCCGTCTTCTTGCCGGTAAAATGCCAGTCGTCCGGAAAGCCCTGGATGCG
>DAORNP010000087.1:0-4783 GCA_035441065.1 Flavobacteriales bacterium
GAGCGCTGGGGCTCCGCGCAGGAGCTCTTGCAGGTGCTCGAGCCGTTCTTGCCGCATACCGCTGAGCGCTTGCGCCGCATGCTGCGCATCGAAACACTGCCCTGGGACAGCGCCCTGAGCAGCGACCGTATCCTGCCCGGCCATGCGCTCGGCGTAGCAGAGCATCTCTTCAAGCCCATCACCGACGCGGAGATCCAGCCGGAGATTGACCGTCTGCACGCCAACGCACCCATGGATTCTTCAGCAACGCCGGTCACCCCGAACGAAGTGAAGGGGTCTCAACCTGCGAAAGCAGCCATCACCTTCGACGACTTCGCCAAGCTCGACCTCCGCGTGGGCACCATCACCGCTGCCGAGCGCGTGCCCAAAGCCGACAAGCTGCTGAAGCTCACCATCGACCTCGGCGAAGCGCAACCCCGCACCGTGGTGAGCGGCATCGCGCAGCACTACGCGCCGGAGCAATTGCCCGGGCAGCAAGTGGTGCTGGTGGCCAACCTGGAGCCGCGCAAGATGCGCGGCGTGGAGAGCCAGGGCATGGTGCTCATGGCCGAGGATGCCAACGGCAAGCTCGTGTTCGTGCAGCCGAAGGATGCGGTGGGGCCGGGCGGAGAGGTGCGGTGAGGCTACTCGACCGCTTCACTCGCGGGCTTTCGTTTGAAAATCCGCAGCACGTTATTCAAGTAGAAATCCTTGCTGACTGCAACGTAAAGGCCATCACCCCTCGAGGAAAACCCAGCATAGGCCTGATCGCCCGAAGGCTGGTGCGTAAACGAGAAGCGGCCAGCAAAGGGTTGTTCCCGGGAAAGGCCCCATGCATACTGTACATGCAGATTGACGATGGAGTGCCCTTTGCGGTTGAATCCTTTGATCATAAGGCCCGGAGCAATGAATGCGCTAGTAGCTGTTTGTGAATTCTGATCGAGGCTGTAGGCGATTGTCTCCGTTGCAGAAACCTCCCAACTGCCCCTCAGATCAATCTTGCTTGGACCATCATGTCTGCGCCATCGGTGCGCCGCAAGGGTACCCCACAATTCCCATCTCACTCGGCGACTGGCTCCGGATTGGTCAAGCCACATTAATCGTGCACCAAGCATTGCACTGGTACGGTAGTAGGTCACCCCGGTGAGCTGAGTCTTGATATATCCAGGTCCTCCGCCCACACCATATCCATAAAGCTTGAATGCGTACAATGCTTCATCCTCACCTGTGGAGACATCAATAAGCCACTTCACCCGCTTGTAACCTGCCGCCAGCCCGAAACTCATTTCCGAACCTGAGAAGAATCGTTTCGGCAGCAAGTCCATAGAAGCGCCATGCAAATTGATCCGCTCGCCTGTACATGCACAGCGATTCCACTTGTGGTCGAACTGAGGCCGGACATACACACCTGACTGCCCCGCGGACGAGACAGCCAGGTGTGTTATCACAAGCACTGCAGAGATGCGCACGATCAGTAGTTATGGCTGAAGCCCACCCACTCGTTCGTGTAGAATGGGCCAGCGCATGGGTCTCCGTCATTGCCCGTGATCTCCCCCGTCCAGTCCGGGCAATCGTGCTTGAATGGCCGGAAATAGAAATACACCTTGTTCAATCCCTTCGACCCCTGATAGGATTGAAACTTCCTGTAGGACAAATGCCATGTTCCGGATGAGCGCGTCTGGTAATCGACGGTGTTGCCGCACTTCTGACGGTAAAAAACCTGCCCCATATTCTGTGATGCGCCACCCTTGAAATAGAAGTCAAAGAAAACCCCAGATGAGCCGAGCGGCTCCACCTGAGCGAACAGAGAGAAGTACACACCATACTTCCTGTATCTGGCAATGGCCTTCCGACCTGAGTTGTCATTGAACCACTCCTCGACGTACTGAGAGGGAACGCCCGATTCGGTGCAGAACGGCCACAGCGCATCAGGTCGGTCAACCTCTTCAAGCACATTCAGATCGGCAGAATACTCCTTCACGTCCTCGTCGTTCGTGTCCTCGGCCAGCAGCGCGTCGTACTTGTCATCGTACTTCTCACTGGGGATCACGTACACTTTGCCATCCTCCGGATTAATGCGGAAGATGTGATCATCAATCCAGATGCATAGCCGCTCATTGAGCAACTCGCGGAAGTAAGGGTCGTCAATCAAGGCGAGCAACTCGGTGTCCGTGCTCCGCGCTCCCGACTGGAGCGCCTTCTCAGCTGAGGTGAAGCCCTCAGCATCGGCCACAGCAGAAACGAAGGCGTTCTGCAGCCCAGTGCTTGGCATGTCAACCATCTTCTCGTAGTCACCTCTGGTCGGGAAGTGAATCATGCCATTCTCAATCGAATAGTCAGGGAGTTCTATCTGGCTAACAGCCTCCTTCTCCTTAGCGCATCCTGCGAGGAGAAAGCTACTGCCAAGCACAATTGCAGCGGTGAATCTAAAGGTCTTCATTGCGCGATGGGTTGTTATTGATTGGCACAGCGCCAATCATTCGGCATGCAAATACCCCCCCCATCGGCATTACCAAATTTCTTGGCGCTGCGTTGTAAACAATCCATTAACACCGCTTCATCGCACGATTCATCTCTACGGCGACTAACCAACAGCCAGGGCATGGTGCTCATGGCCGAGGATGCCAACGGCAAGCTCGTATTCGTGCAGCCGAAGGATGCGGTGGGGCCGGGCGGGGAGGTGCGGTGAGCTATGTTTGCTCAGCAACCATGAGTACCGAGAAGACCAAGCTCGCCATCGTGAAGAAGGTGCTTGCACTAGAGGATGAAGCGATCCTCCAGAATGTGCATGCCTACCTCGCATCGGAGCCTTCGGTTCCTTGGGGCGAGAAGAGCAAGCAAACGCAAAGCATGATCGAGCGAAGCTTGAATGAGCTCGATCTCGGGGAGGGCCGATCGCATCAGCAGGTCATGGCCCGTTATTCCAAATGGTTGAAACCATCCGCTGGTCGCCCACGGCAGAAGCGAGCTTCCACCAAGTAGTCGCTTATCTGCGGGCGAACTGGTCGGAACGCGATGCGCGGAACTTCGTCCGCAAGACCGATTCGACCATCCGCATGCTTCGCCTCTTTCCCGGCATGTCCCGACGAGGAAAGAAGGGGACAAGGGAGGCGCTGGTCACAAAGCACAACCTGATGTGCTTCCGGATCAAAGGCAATGAGTTGCAGATTGTCGGCTTCTGGGACACGCGCCAGCATCCTGGAAAACGCAGGATCACCGAGGTTTGACCCCGCTTCCGTGAGAATCCTGTTCGCATCCCTGGTCCTACTTCGCGCAACCTGGACCATCGCGCAATCCACCCCGCTCATCAACGAGGTGTGCGCCAGCAACCACGGCAACCTCACCGATGCCGAGGGCCGCACGCCGGACTGGATCGAATTGCACAACCCCGGTGCGAAGACCATCGAACTCATGGGTTGGCGCATCGCGATTAATGGGAAGCAGCAAGTGATCGATTCGCCTTTGCGCATTCCCACGAAGGGCCATCTTCTCCTTCGTTGCGACGGCAAACCCGAACGCGGTGCCGAACACCTCGGCTTCACGCTACCGCGCACGGGCGGCGCCATCCTGCTGATCGCGCCCGATGGCACCACCATCGCCGACCTCTTCACCTATCCCGCGCTGCCCGCTGATGCAAGCATCGGACGCATGCCCGACGGCGCCAGGAGCTGGAGCTGGTTCGCGGAACCGACGCCCGGAGGCAGCAATTCGGCAGATGCAGCTGTGCGCGGAAGAAGCAGGACGCCTTCCATCCGCATTAGCAACGCGGATTCTCCCCTGCTCGAGATCGCATCAGTTGGGACCGTTCATCTCACGCTCGATGGCAGTGACCCATCCGGAGCGCATGCCATCGCGTACAGCGGACCGATAACGATAGAGCGCGGCAGCATCGTGCGCGCGATCGCTCGCGAAGCGGGGCGGTATGACAGCGAGGAAGCCGCATTGCTGATCCCAGCGCAGGCAGAAGCGACGAATGCCATTTCACTCGCCTTGGACCCGGCCGACCTTTTCGGCGATAGCCTCGGCATCTACCATCCCGGCGCACAGCAGAACCACACGCGCAAAGGCCGGGTGTGGGAGCGCGAAGCGCTGCTGCTCATCGGCGACGATGCGTTGCCCGTGGGCGCGCGCATCTTCGGCAGCGGCTCGCGCAGCTTGGGCAAGCGCTCCTTCAAGTTGATCGCGCGCGACCGCTACGACAGTCCGACGGATGGCTTCGTCTTCAACGATGGCACACACGTGCATGAGGGCGTGCTGCGTGCAGATGCCTCGCCACATGCCTTCCTGCGCAATGCGGTCATGGAAGAATTGGTGGAGCGCTTCGACCTGAACGTTGAAGTGCAGCCCTCAACGGCGCATCCGCTCTACCTCAACGGCGCTTACTGGGGCCTCTACCGCTGGATGCCCGCCAAGGACACCGAATGGCTGAAGCAGCGCAGCACCGCCGAAGCGCTGGATGTGCTGGAAGGGCCCGCTGCCACCGAGCGCAGCGGTAGCGATGCGCATTTCCTACGCGCGCAACGGCTGCTCATCAGCGGCGCACCCATCGACAGCATCGATGCGATGATCGATACGCGCAGCCTCATCGACCTCGCTTGCATCGACCTGTGGACGGGTCGCGCGGACCACGAACTGAACGTGCGCTGCTACCGCCCCAAGGAGAAGGGCGGGCGCTGGCGCTGGGTCCTCTTCGACATGGACCTGTGGGCGCCGCCGCACGAGAACAGCGTGCAGCGCATGGGGCTCGCGACCGCACCTGAGACGCCGTACGTGCCGCAGCTGATCGCGCACCCTGTGCTTCAAA
>DAORNP010000087.1:4793-5071 GCA_035441065.1 Flavobacteriales bacterium
GCTTGCTCGCGCGCATGATTGCGTTCCAAGCTTCAGCATTCGCGCAGGTGGAAAGCATCGCGGACAGCATCCATCGCGCGCACCGCGAGGAACTCATCGCCGACTACAAGCGCTGGGACCTGCAACTCGATATGCCCGCGCCGGAAGCATCGCTCGCCGAAATGAAGGGCTTCGCGGCGCAGCGGCCCGCGCATCTCTTCGCGCACCTGGCCAAGCATACGGGCAGGCGCTTGCGCGAAACGACGATTGACGCACCACCCCCTGAACAAGGCGAGCTG
>DAORNP010000087.1:5148-7398 GCA_035441065.1 Flavobacteriales bacterium
AGGCTCTTCGAGTTCGCAGGCTGGAAAGGCGCGGACCTCGGCACCGCTTCTGGGGTGATTGACCTCTGGAAGACGAAGAGCCTGCGGCCGGTGATCCGGAGCGTGATGCCCTGATCAGGCCATCACCCCCTTCAGCAACGACTCGAACAAGCTCCTTCCGTCCGTATTGCCCAAGCGCTCATCGCACGCGCGTTCCGGGTGCGGCATCATGCCGAAGACATTGCGGCCCTTGTTGCACACGCCAGCGATGTTGTCCTTGCTGCCGTTGGGGTTCGCCTCGTCCGTGATCTTGCCCTGCTCATCGCAATAGCGGAACAGGATGCGGTCGCTCTCCTTCAAGGCCTTCAGCGTGTCAGCATCGGCGTGGTAGCGGCCTTCGCCGTGCGCGATGGGGATCTTCAGCGCCTTGTCGGGAACCGCACTGGTGAGCGCGGTATTGCCTGTGCCGCGACGGATCCACACATTCTTCGAGATGAATTTCTGCCCCGCATTGTGCAGCAGCGCGCCAGGCACCAATCCTGCTTCGCAGAGCACTTGGAAACCGTTGCACACGCCGAGCACGAGCCCGCCCTTCTTCGCGTGCGCCGCCACTTCCTGCATGATGGGCGAAAAGCGCGCGATGGCGCCGCTGCGCAGGTAGTCGCCGTAGCTGAAGCCGCCAGGAAGCACCACCATATCGACGCCCTTGAGGTCGTGTTCTTTGTGCCAGAGGCGCTCCACCGGCTGCTGGAAGAGCGTTTCCAGCACGTGGATCATGTCCTCATCGCAATTGCTGCCGGGGAAGGTGACAACGCCGAATTTCATGCGGCGAAGGTAGAGGCCTAGCCCTTGACCGAGGTTCTCCGCCACCAGCGAGGCACGATCACCATGCCCATGAAGAGGTAGATGTAGTAGCTGAGCAGCCGCCACAGGATGGCGATGGCGCCGATGAGGCCGGCTGCGGGCAACAGGTCGCGGAAGAAGCCCGCGAAGGCGATCTCCGCCACGCCGCTGCTGCCGGGCGTAGGGCTGATGAGCAGGATCACCCACATGATCAACTGGCGCGCGTACAGGAGCAAGTGGTCATCGACGGCGAAGAAGGCGGCGGCGATGAGGTTGATGACCAGGAAGCGGCTGGCCCACGAGAAGCAGGTGGCGCCGAAGGCCTTCGCCCAGAAGCGTTTCCGTTTGCCGCGCAGCTCAACTCCCGTCACCTCGATGTCCTCCCCCACTTTCACCACCTGTGGGCGCCATCGCCGCAGGAAGGGCAGGCGGAACACGTGCAGCAGCAGCCACTTGAAAGCACGCGGGCGGAAGAAGACGCTGTAGAAGATGATGGCCACGAGCAGCAGGATGAAGCCGTAGCCCACCCAGAAGATGGTGCGCACGGGCATGCCCCAGAAGGCATTGTCGAGCGATTCCGGAAAGAGCCGATCCATGCCCACGGCGAGGAAGACCAGCGGCACCATGATCACATAGAACAACTCGTCCATGAGCGCGGTGACCAGCACGATGGCCGTGGCGCGGCCCAGTGCGATCCCTTCACGGCCGATGATGAACATGGCCACGCCGCTGCCGCCTACCACTGAGGGCGTGAGCGCTGATGCGAACTCCCAGAGGAAGGTGACATTGAAGCTCTGCCGCCAGCTGAGGTGGCCATCGCTGAGCACGCGGATGCGGTAGATGTAGCCCAGATCGCGGAAGGCCGTGGCCACCAGTGCGAGCAGGATCCAGCCCGTGCTGTGCCAGGTCCAGTTGATGCTGCCCAGCGTTTCGCGCGCGGTCATGCGGCGGTAATCGCCAAGCCCTTCGCCCGCTGTGCTGAACTCAGCTGGATCGGCCACATCCACGATGCCGTTGCCGTTGGCATCGTGCCAGGCGTGGTCGCCGAGGCCATCGCCCACGCGCTCGTAGCGTTCCTTGGCCAAGTCGCGCCACAAGAGCCAGCCCGCCGCCACCACGCCGATGAGGATAGGGATGAGCACGCGCCGCAACCGGAAGGTGCTGCGGAAGTCCTGTTCGCCTGGCTGTGCGTTGCGCTCCATCGCTCGGGGTCCGGGCTAAAGGTATCCGTGCGCACTTTCGATGATGACACATACCGACGACTTATCGCTGGTCGAGAGGATGTCGCTCGCCATACCATCGTCACAGAGGAGAATCATGTTTGATGCGCACTCGATCACAGCATGTCGCAGGGCGGGTAAGTACGGCGTGCGGTGGGCGTCCACGGCCTGCGCGGCCGCGCCCCACTCGGGGAGCCGGTGCTGCGGG
>DAORNP010000087.1:7416-13735 GCA_035441065.1 Flavobacteriales bacterium
AGGGCTTGGCCGTGGTCGCCTTTTGGCTCCACCTTTTGGCGAAGCAAAAGGTGGAAAAGAAACAAGTGACGAAGACCTCTTGTCTGGGAACGAGAAGCTAATCCACCTTCGCCCCGCATGGACCGCCGTTCCCTAGCCCACCTCGCGCTCTTTGTCGTGAATGCCATCTACGGGCTCAACTACGTGGTGGCCAAAGGACTCATGCCGCAGGTGATCGGCGCCAGCGGCTTCATCCTCTTGCGCGTGATCGGAGCGGCGATGCTCTTCTGGCTGCTGCGCGCGCTGAGGCCCGAACGCGTGGCCTGGTCCGATGCCGGGCGCCTCGCCCTCTGCGCGGTGTTCGGCGTGGCGCTCAACCAGCTCATGTTCTTCCATGGCCTCATGCGCACCTCGCCGATCAACGCGAGCATCATCATGGTGGCCACGCCCATCCTCGTGCTCGTGCTTTCCGGAGTACTCATCGGCGAGCGCATCACACGCACGAAACTGCTCGGCGTGCTGCTCGGCGCTGCTGGCGCGCTCTCGCTCATCCTGCTCAAACCGCAGGGCGGCGCTACGGGAGCCACCACGCTCGGCGATGCTTCATCCTCATCAACGCCATCAGCTACGGCCTCTACTTGGTGCTGGTGAAGCCGCTCATGCTCAAGTACACGGCAATCACGGTGATGGCGTGGTGCTTCCTGCTCGGTTTGGTGATGGTGCTGCCTTTCGGAGCGAGCGAGTTCGGGGATGTGGATTGGTCAACGCTCAGCACGCCGGTGATTGCGGCCATGGCCTTCGTGGTGGTCATGGTCACCTTCGTGGCCTACCTGCTGAACACGTGGGCGCTGGGCGTGGTGAGCCCCAGCGTGGTGGGCATCTACGTGTACATGCAACCGGTGCTCGCAGCGGTGGTCACGTGGTTCTTCATGCGCATCGGCTCAGAGCGCCTCGGGCTCCCGGGGCAGTACGATGCCACCATCGGCTGGCAGCAGGGGCTGTGCGCGGCGCTGATCTTCATCGGTGTGCACCTGGTGAGCAGGGCGGATCGGGTGCGGTAGCCTTTCATTATCGGCTCAGGTCCTACGTGTCTGAAAGGAAGATGCGCCCTCCTTCACGTTCATCACCTCACTGATTCCTGATTACTCCTTCACCCAGCGCCCAGTGGCACGCATGCGGCCATCCAAGTCGGTAGCGCGATACACGAAAACGCCCGTTGGCAGTTCTCGCGCATCGAAGCGCGCGTGGCCCTGCGTGATGGGCGCACTTCCCACTGCACGGCCCAAGGCATCCAGAACGAACACGTTGCCATTCAGAGAAACACCATTGAGCATCAACGAGAATCCATCCGTGCCGGGGTTGGGCATGATGGTCAGTGTACCGCCGTGGAGATCCTCCGGAACACCTAGCGTGTAGTCGCACGCACCTTGTTGCAGGGCGCTGTAAGCGATTTCATTGTCCTCGTAGCAGCGCAATTCGCGCGACACCCAAACCGACCAGCTGTTGAAGTAGTTATAAGGATGCACATAGATGCTCTTGAACCCGACCCGCTCGATCACCGTGTCGCTCGCCAACCAAGGTAGTGGCGGGTCTAAGCTCACTACCGAGTAGCGCAATGGAACGCCATCGACAAGCTTCAGTCCCGTCGCTGTGACCGTTAGTACAAAAGCATCGAGATAGCACACCAGGAGCCATTGACCGCCCACCGGCAAGCCCAGGTCGTAGAGCAAGAACCAATCGCTGCCATCCCAGAAGCTCACCTGATCCGCATTGGCCTTGGTGATCACGAAGCCGAGGTCTGATTGGAAGGTCCCGCCGAGCAGCCAATCATACCCACTGGCTGTGACGTGCATGAGCTTCGCCGTTTCTCCTTGAATCACGGTATCGCCGATGCACTCGGTGCGTACCACGCCCTCAAGAGGCGCGCTGACCGTGGCGTAGTTGTGATGCCACACAGCGCCGGGTGGACACCAGGATTGGGCGTTCGCATGCGCTGCGATAATGATGAACAGCGGCAAGGTGCAGAAAAGGGAGTGGGTGCTCTTCATGGCTTCACCCATTTTGTCACCGCGCGCTCCCCCTGCTTGTTGCGCGCAAGCACCGTGTAGGTGCCCGTGGCCAGCGAGGAAACATCGATGGGGTTGTTGTCAAGTACGGAAGTTCGTTTCATGGCTACTCGGCCCAGCGCATCGCGTACTTCCAATTCCCAGATGGGGCGACCGCCCCAATCGATGTACAGAATTCCAGCACCGGGGTTCGGCCACACGCGCAAGTCGCTGCCAGTGCTCACCTGCTCATCTACGCCCACCACCGTCATGTGGATCTTCGACACCAGCACCTGATTCGCGTGGTAGCCATTGGCGTCGCTCAAGCCCTTGTACTGTCCATAGAGGTAACAGTCCCCGTTGCCGAGGCACTTGATGCTTGTGAGGTAAAAGAGCGGAGTGCCGCTCTGCGTGTAGCCAACGGGGTGCAGACCGCCTTCCTGCCAGCAATCGAGCAGGTTGCCCGTATAATCCACACAAGCAATGCAGCCGCGCGTGATGCCATCAATCGTGGTGAAATGACCGCCCACGATTACACGCTGGGCGTCGAGTGGCACTAGCACGCTCACCCCGCAGATCATGGAGCTGTATGCATGGGTGCCGGAGCGGAAGTCGAGGTAGTTATTGAATGTGGGATCGAGCGACCCGTCAGCGTTCACGCGCACCAGGTGCAATGTGTCAGCGATGCCGTTCATCCAGATTCGGCCGCCCAGGATCACTTTGCCATCGGGCTGCTCATAGATAGCGGCGATGTCCGATTTCCATGAGGGGAAGTAGAAAGCAGTATCCTGCGTGCCGTCGCCTTCTATGCGGATCAAGGTCCCAGACGGCCTCCCCTCATAGCTTGTCCATGAGCCATTGAAGAGGTATTGACCGTTGCTGAGCGGAAAGAGCATCTGGCCGTAAGGCTCGCCCCAACCTGCCGCGCGGCGCGGCGTCCACGTGCTATCCCACTCGCCCCATTGGTCCATCTTAATCAGTACAATGTCACGAGGGGTATTCGCACTTATCCGGTAGAGGCCCGCCACGATGCCCGAACGATCCGGGAAAATCTGCCAGGACCCAATAGCGCGCTCTTGATATGCAATACTGGCCATGCCAAAGGTGAAATCCAACGAGCTGTCGTAGTTGAAGCGTTTGCTAACCCCTGGATTGAAATACTGGTTGGTCGAGGGCAACTCGATCAATTGCCCAGCCCCAAAAGAGCCCATGAAATACTCCGGCTGACCTTGCGCATTCACAATCAACGACCTGTTGCCCCCCCAAGGGATCTCGTTCAGCGGCATCACGTTACCGCCCATGAGCATCACCTCGCCATTGTTACGCAGAAGGACATCGGTAACGGCCGGTCCCCAATCCCAGGACAGCACACTGTCCCAATACTCAATGATCTCCGGGGTGTAGTAGAACCGGAAGCTCGTGTCCACGGTGAGCGGGACCTGGGCCCCGCTGCTGGCGGCCACCGATAGGGTGGCCGCCAGCATGAGTTGCCTGCTGATCATTCTTGGGGCTTTATAATCACACGCTCCGTGGCCATTCGTGCGCCCGCATCAATCAACTCGATGCTGTAAAGCCCGGCAGGCAGGCCGCGTACATCCCAGACCTCCTGGCCAATCGTGGCGCCCAGTGTGATGGAGTTCACTTCGCGCCCCCTTGCATCAAGCATGCGGAGGCGGCTGTTCATGCCAGTGCTGTTGAGCTTGAAATTGATGGCCACCCATGCACTGGCCGGGTTCGGCTGCACGCTGAGCGGTGGCTCGACTTCAGTGGCATTCACGGGCGTGGTGGGTCGCAGGGTCTTATTCCCACCTGGATTCCCATTGGGGCCGGTCAAGCAGATATCGTAGCCTAAGCAAAGCACATTGCGCGCCCATGTGCCGGCGATGTCCTGAGGCTGCGCTGCGAAGGCCTGCCAAGCATCGAGCTCCGTAGCATCAAGCTGCATCATGCCACGGCCATCGACGCTCAGCGCTTCCAACTGATCAATGTACCAAAGCACGCGGTCGCGCTCGGCGATTCGCTCGGGTTTCATCGGGTAATTTGCTTCGAGTGCGTTCATCACGCCACGCGCGGCGGCGAAGTCGCCCTTGCGCAGGAGCAGCTGTGCTTCCGAGTAGCGGGAGCCGTAGTTCGGCAGCGCCTGCCATACTGCGAGCATTGCGTCCAGCGGCACGCTCTCCTCGTCAACGCGAAGCGACGCCTGGAGCATCTCTGCTGCCACGGTCATGTCCGCGTGGTGCTGACCCATTTGCGCTTCTAATTGCATACGGAAAGTCTTGGGTGCCCAAGAGCCTGCAATCAGGTCAATCATGTAGCTGGGCAGAGGGTTGGGCGCCTCGTACTCGGCCCACCGGATGAAGCCCTCTTTCTTGGTTGCCTCTGGATTGGCCAGGCAGATTTCCAGTACCATGGCTTGCGGAAGTGTGTTGCGGAGCATCATCTCCTTGAGGACCTCTGTGCTCAGGTAAGGGCTCTTGCTCAAGAGGTAATTCCGGAGGTCCCACGCTTCCGCTGGCCAACTCGTTTGCACCTCGTTCACTACCGCATCGGTGTTGCCGCCATCGAGCAGCGCATTAAAGACGTAGGCCGTGCTGATGTACGCTGCTTTCTTGGTCTGAAGCTCACCTTGCATCTCGGCGGTCAAGCCTTCGGTCAAGCGGACCTCTTTGTCGGTGAAGCGGCTGGGGCAGTTGTTGGTGCCGTTGGCCAGGGTCACGCCCACCCAGCCCACAGTTACATCCAAGGGCTGCTGCTGGCCGCCAGCGTGCCAGTAGTTCATCACCCATTGGGTTTCGTTCTTGTAGTCGCTCTCGTCCAGCACCATCATCTCCTGGTCGAACACGTTGCCCGCTGGACTGGCATCGCTTCCCTGTTGCGTGCGGATGGAGTGCATCCATGTCTGGGTTGTGCTGTAGTTGTCCCTGCGCACCCGGAAATTCTGATTGTTCTGCGTATTCCGGTTGCAGAGGAACTGGTGGCCAACAGCAGAGGCCAGCTGCACATCGATGCAGTTGCCCTCGCCGATATACCCTTCGGTCATGTCAAAGGCTTCGTTCTTGTACACCTGCGTGTTGTTGGCGCCGCTGTTCTCGATCACGATCGCCGTATTGCCCAGCGAAGTCGAATTGCTTGCACGGTTGAAGGTGTTTTCCTCGATGCGGAAGCTGCTGCTGCCCTGGGTGGAGATGCCCCGGTGGAAGGCTTCTTGGAAATCGACCTCGAACGCTTGGTCGAGCGCCACGTCACGATCGCCGAGCACGAAGCGGTTGCGCGTCACGGTCATGGGTGCGCTAGAGTACACGCCCACCACGTTATTGGTGAAGTCGAGGCGGTCAGCGGTGAAGCCGCGACCGGAGCCACCATCGAGCGCATGTATGCCATGATCCAAGCCGGTAAAGGAGCCACGGTCGTAATCGTCATCCGGGCATGGCACGCCATACGGCAGGCTCACGGTGCAGTTGCCGGTTGTGGTGAAGCTGGCATCGAGCGTTGCGATCCCCTTGCCAAGCTGATGACTCTGCAAGATCGTGCTCTGGGCGTTCTCCATGGTGCAGGCCCGGAATACGATGCCGTCCACCTTCCATAGGGTCACGTGCGCGGCGAAGTCCGTTCCACCCCTGTAATCATTGTCCACGTGGAAATTCGCGTAGTTGAAGTAACTGTTGTTGGGCCGGAGGATGCTCGGGTTGTTGGGATGGAAGTTCTGGTAAGCCATGAAGCCCGCAGCACGGCGGCTGTTAAGGAAGGTGGCGACCACCTGATTCGATGTGCCCTGAACCTGGATGACCCCACCGATGGAGTTCCAATCGCCCGGCTTCCAATTGGTGAAGCCCTCCCGGGCGTGCTCCATGATGGCGCCATTCTTCAGCACAAGCAGGCCTTGGTGCGTAGGGTGGTGTTCTGGGAATTGATGCTGGTTCGTAGTGCCCCAGACCTCGACGCCAGGCCAGAAGAAGTTGCACGCGCCGTTCATACTCGTAAGAACACCGCCGTCAACGATTACTCGCCCGCCTTGATGAATGATCAGCTTGGCTTGTATGCCGAAACTCACCTTGCACTTGATGGTCAGGGTCACACCGGGATGAACCTCGATGTCCTTATTGGTGACCTTCGGCACAGCCCATACTGCATCAGCAACTACATGGGTCACCTCAGCCCAAGGGCTGGGTTGGCACTCCAAATTGATGCGTGGCAGCATGTTCATGGCTGTGTACGAGCCCGTGCGTTTGGCTGCAGCCCTATGCATGACCCTTGTTTGCATAGGCGAGAGGTAATTCCTGCAGGAGTTGTAGCCC
>DAORNP010000087.1:13751-16491 GCA_035441065.1 Flavobacteriales bacterium
ATGTTGTTACTAATGCCTACTCCCGCGCAGAGGATATTGTTGGGGTTGCCAGGATCAACCTGTAGCCAAGTCGCAAAAGGGCTGCAGGGCGCATAGCTCTGGTTGCCATCCGGGTCGTAGGTGTCGGGGTAGTTGTCGTCATCACAGCCAAAGAACGTGTGGTGAACGCCAGCAGCGTGGCCGAATTCATGCGCAAGCAGATCCGATCCGCCTACTCCATGATTTACCATGTTGATGTACAGCTCCTGATTCGGCCACGCACCGGTTGCGCTCAAGACACCGAAAGTCGTGATGTCGGGGAACGTGAAGAAATACACGTTGATCATGTGCTTCTTATCCACGCCGTATTGCGATTGGAAAATATCACCGTACAGATTCTGACCCGGTGGCAGGGGTGGTTGCAGCTCTCCGATGTCATGATGCGTGACTCCCTTCAGCTCAAATCGTATGCGGGAATCTGAATAGAACGGGGCCGGCGGATCCACTGGCAAAGTGGGCGGTTCTAAGTTGGCGAAGCGCTGATTGACCGCGCTGATTGCTGCGGCTGCAGCAGCAGATTGATCGCCCGCGTATGGTCCGCTCCCGTCTTCTGGCCGGATCACATGGAACCAGACCCGATACACCACGATAGGCCAGTTCTGGTAGTTGTGCGAATCTTCAAACGTCCAATCTGCTGTTTGATTACAGAAGAAAATATTTCCGCCGCCACCTTGCTCGGGGTCTGGCAGTTCGACCGTATGGCAATCGCCAGCTATTTGGGCCGCTCCTAGGAAACTAACCAGCATAAGGAGCAGACTAAGCGTAAGCCTGCCAACTCGTTGTCGCGGTTTTACACTCCCTGCATGGCCGCCGGTTCGAGGGTCGAGGGTCGAGGGTCGAGGGTCGAGTTAACATGGCAATTAGGTTCTGGGTAGGTGAAGCTAAAGTCGAACCCAGTGGAATAGTGCTCGTGTTGAAAAGAAACTTTGCAGCGGTGGTCACGTGGGTCTTCATGCGCATCGGCTCAGAGCGCATCGGGCTTCCAGGGCAGTATGATGCCACCATCGGCTGGCAGCAAGGGCTGTGCGCGGCGCTGATATTCATCGGTGTGCACTTGGTGAGTCGGGCGGATCGGGTGCGGTAGCCACGGGTACATTTGGCGACTCATTCGCACACATGCTGCTATCCATGACAGGCTTCGGCCGCGCTGAGGGCGTGGTGAAGGACCGCAAGGTCACCGTCGAGGTCCGTGCCCTCAACAGCAAGCAGCTCGACCTGCTGCTGAAGCTGCCCGCCGTGTTCCGCGACCGCGAGCAGGAGCTACGGCAGGCGCTAGGCGAAGAGCTTGTGCGCGGCAAGGTGGATGTGTTCGTGAGCGCCGAATCGCTGCACGCCACCAAGCACACCAGCTTCGACCGCGAGTTGATCAAGGCCTATTATGCTGAGTTGAAGGCCATCCGCGATGAAGCAGCGCCGGAAGTCACCACCGACCTCTTCGCGCAAGTGCTGCGGCTGCCCGATGTGAGCACCACCACCAGCGACCGCGCCGATGATGAGGAATGGGCGGGCGTGAAGGCGCTCGTAGTGGAAGCGCTCCGCTCGTTCAAGGCATTCCGCGCCAACGAGGGCGCCAAGCTCGAAACCGAACTGAAGCAGCGCGCGCAGGGCATCGTGACCTTGCTCGATCAAGTGGCCAGGATCGATACCGGCCGACAGGACCGTACGCGCGAGCGCCTCCGCGCCAAACTCGCCGACCTCAGGGCCGAGGTGGACGAATCGCGCTTCGAGCAGGAGCTGATCTACTACCTGGAGAAGCTCGACATCACCGAGGAGAAGGTGCGGCTGAGCGCGCACTGCGGGCACTTCGCCGAGACCCTCGCCTTGAACGAGCCGCAAGGGCGCAAGCTCGGTTTCATCGCGCAGGAGATGGGCCGCGAGATCAACACCATCGGCTCCAAGGCCAATGATGCCGCCATCGCACGGCTGGTGGTGCAGATGAAAGATGAATTGGAGAAGGTGAAGGAGCAATTGCTCAATGTGCTCTGATGAAGGGCAAGGCCATCATCGTATCGGCGCCATCGGGAGCGGGCAAGACCACCATCGTGCGGCATCTGATGGAGCGCGGGCTGGGCCTCGCCTTCAGCGTGAGCGCCACCACACGGCCCATGCGCGCCAGTGAGCGTGATGGCCACGATTACTGGTTCCTCAGCGAAGCAGAGTTCAAGCGGCGCATCGCAGCGGGCGATTTCGTGGAGTGGGAGGAGGTGTACCCGGGGCGCTTCTATGGAACGCTTCGCGACGAGGTGCGGCGCATCCAACATGAAGGACCGCATCCTGTCTTCGATGTGGACGTGGAGGGCGGCCTCAACCTGAAGAAGGAATTCGGAGAAAGCGCGTTGGCCCTCTTCATCGCACCGCCTTCGTTGCAAGCGTTGGAGGAACGGTTGCACGCGCGCGGCACCGAAACGCCTGAGAGTTTGGCCAAGCGTGTGGGCAAAGCCGCGCACGAGCTCACCTACGCACCGCGCTTCGATGCCACCGTGGTCAATGACGACCTTATCGGTGCCTGTGCCGAGGCAGAAGCACTGGTGCGCGAATTCCTCGCGCGATGAATGTGGGCCTGCTCTTCGGCACCTTCGATCCGCCGCATGATGCGCACGTGGCCGTAGCCGAGCACATGCTGCGTACGCAAGACCTCGATGCTGTATGGCTCGTGGTCACCCCGCTCAATCCTTTCAAGCAGCACCAGCCCATCAGCCCC
>DAORNP010000088.1:0-3440 GCA_035441065.1 Flavobacteriales bacterium
CACCAAGCGAGGAATCTGCCTGGGCGATCGCAGCAAGATCAGCTGGACGCAGGTGGAGACCGGCAGCGCCATCACGTGGAAGTACCCCAGCTGCGTGCTCAAGGGCGACCACAGCATCGGCGAGTTCTACAGCGTGGCCGTGACCAACAACCGTCAGCAGGCCGATACCGGCACCAAGATGGTCCACATCGGCAAGGGCACCAAGAGCACCATCGTGAGCAAGGGCATCAGCGCGGGCCTCAGCAACAATAGCTACCGCGGTCTGGTGAAGATCGGCCGGGGCGCGAAGGGCGCACGCAACTTCAGCCAGTGCGATTCGCTCCTGCTCGGCGACCGCTGCGGAGCGCACACCTTCCCCTACATCGAGAGCGAGAACCCCAGCGCCATGGTGGAGCATGAAGCCACCACGAGCAAGATCGGCGAGGACCAGATCTTCTACCTCAACCAGCGCGGCATCGAAACGGAGAAGGCTGTGAGCCTGATCGTGAACGGGTATTGCAAGGAGGTGCTGAACCAGTTGCCGATGGAGTTCGCGGTGGAAGCGCAGAAGCTGTTGGCGGTTTCGCTCGAAGGTTCCGTCGGTTGATCTATGGCTCCATCCGTGAGGCATTGATTGCCTCGAGCGCGGTGCGCACGCGTTCCTCACGGTCACCTTCAATGATGCGATAGGGCTTCTCCAGCCAATCGAGCAGCGCCTTGTATCTGGCGAAGAGCCGGTCCCGGTCATGCGGGTTCTCCCGCTGCGGATCAGGTTCCCAAGGGATATCAGGCTTGCACAGGAGCCAGAGGTCATAGTGCCGCTTCTCGCTCTGCTCCAGGATCAAAGGGTGGCAGCGGCCGTACTTCTCCTCGCTCCAGATGCGGATCGTGATCAGGTCGGTGTCGCAAACCATCAGCCCCTTGAATTCCTCGCCGATCATATCCTCGTTCTGGGCTTGTGCGCGCGCAATCCGGAGCAGATCCGATTCTTCGTAGGGCCGGTCGAGGCCATCGATGTACTCCCGCGCTACCTCGCTCACGTACCAAGCGCGCGCGCGCAGCATCAGCTCTTGCGCAAGCGTGCTTTTGCCGCTGCTCTCGGGTCCTACGATGGCGATCTTTGGCATGGCGGTTCGTCCTGCGAAGTAACTTTCCATCACGCTACGGGCAGCGCACAGGATGCAGGCCCTGTCAATGGGGGCAACGAAAGCCAATCACATGAAGAACGCCACGACCCTGCTTATCGGATTCGCGATTTGCCAAGCCGCCTGTGCCGCGCTTCCGCCCTTTGCCTCGGCACCGTTGAATGATCACCTCCGCGAGGTGAACGCGCAGTGGGTGAAGCAGGACCCAACTCCATACGGAGGAGCAGCACCCGCAGCCTTCGCCCAAGAATCCGATCGAATCCGCACACATCTTCTGATGGTGCGGGAGCGATTGCTGGCCCGCAACACCAATGGACTCGCGGCCGATCAGCGCAGCAATCGCCTGCATTTGCTCAATCGCTTGGGGGCTTATGCGGATGGGCGCCGTTTCCCGCAGAACCTGGTGCTTGCTGAGCGCAATCCGGTCTTCATCGACCCCTTCGGCACGGCATGCGCGGTGGGCTGGCTGATGATCGAGAGCGGTTATGGCGAAGTGGCGAAGGCAATCAGCGCAGGCTTCAATCTGGGATACGTACACGAGATCATCGCCGACGACCGGTTCGCTGCGCCGGTGGTGGCATGGGCCGATGCGCATGGGTTCACCGCTGACGAGCTCGCATGGATACAGCCGGGTTACCCGCCAGCTCTGCCTTGGCAGCCCTTCGGTGGCGGAGCGAATGGCGAGGTTACCGTGCTCGAGAGTTTGGGCAACGGCAATCTGCTGATGGCGGGCGTCTTCACCGAAGCTGGTGGCACGGCAGCGAACCGCGTTGCGGTATGGAATGGATCGACCTTCGTCCCGCTTGGCAATGGGCTGCAGGGCACGGTGAATTGCGCTGCGGAATTCGAGGGAGATATCTACATCGGCGGTGCCATGCTCAATGGAACAGCAGACCTGGCCCGGTGGAATGGTGCGGCCTGGTCCTTCCAGACCGTGTTCGAAGGCAAGTACCCGGTGGTGACCGCGCTGCACGTGCATGACGGCGCGTTGCATGCAGCGGGAACCATATCGGGATTCGCTGGAAACACGGATCACGTGGCGCGGCTCGAGATCGGGCAGTGGCAGCCGGTTGGCAGTGCCTTGAATGGCACCGTGCATGCGCTCGACACCCATGCGGGTCGGCTCGTGGCGGCTGGTGCATTCACCGGTTTCGCATACGACCCTGTGCCTGAGTTGGCGCATGTGGCCGAATTGGAAGGGAATGAGTGGAGCCAACTGGCCAATGGACTCAATGCCACGGTGCGCGACTTGCTCAGTGTGAATGGCGCGCTGCATGCTGCCGGCGATATGTACATGAACATCGCTCCAGTATTCGGTATGGCACGCATGGCCGCTGGCGCACCGGAGTGGGAGCCCTTGATGCCGAACCTCGCGGACTACATTTTCCCGACGATCGGCACACCGCGTATTGAGCGCATCGTGCATCATGAAGGCAGTATCTTTTTCGTCGGCGAATTCGGCATCAGCACCAGCATGATGCTTTTTGGATACAATGTGGGCCGATGGGATGCCCCCGATGTGGTGGCCGAGCTAGCTACGCCTGAGGCCACAGTGCATGCAGCGGTCATCCACGGCGGCCATTTGGTGATCGGCGGCGCTTTCGCTAATTGGCAACCGCATGTCGCGGTGCTCGATATCTCCACGAGTTTAACTGAAGCACCCATTGGGCAGAAGGTGACCGCTGCACCGAACCCGGCACATGACCTGGTACGGTTCACTGGCTTGAAAGGCATCGATCTATCGTCCATGCGCATCACCGATGGTGCTGGTCGGGTGCATCGCGCTCAAGCCACGCGGCAGGATGACGCCATCCTCTTGGATGCCGGTGCACTAGCTCCAGGTGCTTACGTCATGGAGTTGATGACTTCTATAGGCCCGGCCAGCATCCGCTTCATGAAGCAGTGATCGATGCGTTGGCCAAGGCTTGCATGCTCGAGGAGGCGGTCAAACTTGGCCGCCGCCGCACATTTCAGGCGCAAGCGTGTTGCTTTGCACGCATGGAACGCTGGTATTACCTCGCCCTCGATCTGGGCAGCATCGCTTTTCCGCTCGCGGCGAGCTTTGGCCCGCGCGTGGCATTCTGGCGGAAATGGCGCGGGCTTTTCACCGGCATGGCCGTGATGATGGCCGTGTTCATCCCTTGGGATGCGCTCTTCACCGCGCATGGTGTCTGGTGGTTCAGCGAGCGCTATACCCTTGGCGTGCGCTTGCTGGGCTTGCCCATCGAGGAGTGGCTCTTCTTCTTTTGCGTGCCCTATGCCTGCGTGTTCCTATATGAAGTGATGCGCTACGCGTTCAAGCGCGATGTGCTTGCG
>DAORNP010000088.1:3489-6470 GCA_035441065.1 Flavobacteriales bacterium
GTCACCGGCTTCCTGCACTTTGACCGGCTCTACACGTCCATTACGTTCATCGGAGCGGCCGCGCTGCTGGCGATGCATGTCTTCGTTTGGCGAACGCCGTGGCTTGGCCGGTTCTTCATGGGCTATGCGATCAGTCTGGTGCCCTTTTTCGCGGTGAATGGTTTGCTCACGGGTTCATTGCTGCCGGAACCGGTCGTATGGTACAACGATGCCGAGAACCTGGGCATTCGCCTGGGCACCATCCCGGTCGAGGACAGCATCTACCTGCTGTTCTTCCTGCTCCTGGTCATCGGTTTCCATGAACGGGCGCTCCAGCGTGATCACGGCGATCGCGCTTAGGGCTCAGTTCAGCACGTAGCGCGGCTCCTGCTCGGCGTGCCGATTGCGGAACCAGCAGCTGATCCCGATGCGGAAGGCATGCTCCCATTCGGTGGGCACGCCATCGCCGCTGCGCGCGCGCGATATCCAGCTCGCCTCGAACCGGGTGGCCGTTGCGGGGTCGAGCAGCCAGCCAGCCTGGAGTTCACCCTGGAACAGGTTGTATTCGAGCGCTTCGCCGATGCGGAAATTGTAGTTGCGCAATCCGCCGTTAGGCGCCGGCGGGCGGTCGCTCTCTGGCCTGAAGATGTTGTTGCCCCAGCTATAGGTCGTGTCGCGGCCCAGCCATGCCATGCTTCCGCGAAGCGTGTAGAGCATGCGCCCGTTGGACCATTCAGCCTGCCCCAGCGCCTCCTGGAAATTCGAGCCATAGGGGTGCGCCAAAGGCTGGCCGAAGTGCGCATAGTTCTGGCGCGTATCGCTGTGGGTGTACATGAAGGGCCGAACCATGTTCCATTCGCCGCGCAGCATGAGGCCGCTGACCTTGAATGCATCGCGCGCCACTACGCCAACCTGCATGGCCTGCTTGTTCGCATACCAGCCATCGCCGGCGCGCACTTCGCGCAGCAGGAATTCGTCGAGCATCAGCTGCATGTAGAAAAGGGTGCGCCGACCCGCTTTCACGCTGGCCGAGAAGCCCATCAACGCATTGTCCGGCGAACCTTGCGCGAATTCCACTGGGCGATAGAAGATCACGGGGTTGAGGTAGTTCACATCGAAGCCGCGCGGATAGATGCTATCGCCTTGGCTCCACACGATGGCCTCGAAGAGCCCAAGGTTGATGCGCCGGCTGGCATTCACGCTCAGGTAATGCATGCTGGCGTATTTCCGCTGGAAGCGTGATGGGTCGCCCTGCGCGCCACGGATGTCGTTCATCATGGTGAACAGGTTCACGTATCGGGCACGCCAAACGGATGTGGTGATGCGCAGATAGGGGTATGCGGTGGCCTCGTCGCTGAGGAAGAGTGATCGGTGCCCTTCGCCGATGAAATGCTTGCCGCGACCCAGCGTGAAGTTGAAGTACTTCCCGGGATCCCAGCTGGCATAAGCGTTCCAATCGCCGTGCATCACGGTGCTGCCATCACGGTGCGCATAGCCTTCGCCCGTGCTCACCTGCGTTGCGCGGGCAAGTGAATCGAGGTAAGCTGGCATGCGTTCATTCCAGAATTGCCCGCTGGCGTGCAGTGTGAACCGGTCGCCGATGTCGCCTTCGAGCCAGGCTCCGCCGCCGAGGCGATGCGTGACGACCCGCGTGCTGTCCAGGCCCAGGCCGCCTTGCAGGTCGAGCAAGGGCCCCCAACGTAAACGGCGCCCGTTCCGCGCTCCCGACCAGCGATCGAGCGCAGCCAATGCAGCATGTGGACGCAGGGAGTCCTTCGCATCGATGCTGCGGATTTCCTTGATGCGATAAGGCCGGACAGCCGTGTGCGCATCCGATTTCCACTGGCCTAGATTGGCTGCAAAGGGTCGCTCCACGTCACGGCTCAAGGGCAACCAGCCGGCTTGGCCGGCACACATGCCAGCGAGCAGCACGGCATGTGCAATGGCCGCTGCCCTCATGCCTTTTCGGGCTTTGTCCATGCAAAGGGCAGCAAGGCCAGGGCGAGAGCCGTGATGCCGAGTACCATGAGGCCGATGTTCGGGTGCCATTTGCGCGTGACCAGGCTCAATGCGATGATCGCCAACGCGTACACATAGATCGCGAGCGTGGTGCCGCGATGGCCCAAGCCGAGCGCGAGCAGCCGGTGGTGGATGTGGTTCCGATCTGCCGCGAAGGGTGAATTGCCACGGGCCATGCGCACCACGAACACGCGAAGGGTGTCGATCAAAGGGTAAGCGAGCACGCTCATGGCGAAGATGGGCGTGGGCAGCTGACGCAGCTTGAGGGGTAGCCTGGACGTTTCGTGATCAACAATCTTCATGGCCAGAACCGCCAGCACAGCGCCGATGATGAGCGAACCGCTATCGCCCATGAACACGCGGGCGGGGTGCAGGTTGAAGACGAGGAATGCGGCGAGCGCACCGGCGAGCACGAAGGCGAGCAGGGCCAAGGCCACATCGCCAGCGAGGTAGAGCCAAATGCCATACGCCAAGGCCGCTATCAGTCCCACGCCGCCCGCAAGGCCATCCACGCCATCGATCAGGTTCATCGAGTTCACCACCACCACGTAAACGAAGAAGGAGAAGGCGATGCTCACTGCAGTGGGCAGCTCGTAGAAGCCCAGGATGCCGTGCATGTCGGTGATGCGGATCTCGGCCATCACCACCAGGATGTAGCCCACGATCATGTGGCCCACGAGCTTTTTGACGGGCGAGAACCCGATGATGTCATCCTTGACGCCGATGAAGAATAGCAGCACCATGGCTGCGATCACGTGCTTGAAATCGCTGTAGGCGGCGACCATCAGGTCGTAGAGGGCGCGATAGCTCGAATCGCTGAGGTCCAGCGCTTCGCCGCGTGGGAACCAAAGCGAATAACTGAAGATGATTGCGGCGAAGATGATGATGCCTCCGATGGTGGGCACACTCCGCTTGTGAAGCTTGCGGTTCTCGCCGGGCTCGTCAACCAGGTGCTTCATGCGCGCCACCTTGATCAGTGAGGG
>DAORNP010000088.1:6484-7040 GCA_035441065.1 Flavobacteriales bacterium
TGCGGTGAGGGCGCTGAAGAGCAGTATCTGCTGGTGGTGGTTCACAGGGCGCTCAAAGGTCGTAGTACCGGTTGAACAGAAGGGCACGGATGCCGATGTACCAGTAGGTGCTCTGCACGATATCGGCAGCGCCAGGCAGATCGCGGCGCATAACGCCCCCGATCAAACGGGTGTTGGTGTTCGGGTTCACGAGCCATTGCAGACTGGCGTCGATGATGGTCATGCTGTAGTTGATGGCCTCGCCCTCGTTGGGTGTGCCGATGTCGGGCTTCTCCAAGCTGGTGCCCAGGTTGAGCGAATCGGTCGGGTCGCGTTGGCGAACGCTCAGGTTCAGTTGGCCGCGCAGAAGCCAGCGCTTATGGTTCATCTCCACGATGCCGATTGCTTCGCCATAGGCTGTTCCCAAGGGATTGGCCATGGCTTGGCCCGCGTGCATGTATGCCTCCTTGTTCCTGGCCGCCATGTACATGAAGGTCGAAGCCGTGTTGTACTCCGCTTGGAGATGAAGCCCGCGCAGTCCGACATCGAAGGCGCGCGCACCGGCTTGCCAGGCATA
>DAORNP010000088.1:7050-12009 GCA_035441065.1 Flavobacteriales bacterium
CGGGTCCATCCGTGGCGAATTGGCCGTATGCATACATACGGTCCGTGAGCTTGATGCGCAGATCGGTGCCCACGAGGCAATTGGTGGCGCCATCGAAGCCTTTAGCTGCAGTGTTCACGCCGATCACGGGGTTCAGCGCGAGCGGGTCAAGCGGCTCCACACGGTTGGTGATGCTCCTGAAGAGCGTGGCCTCGAAGAAGCCGATCTGGACGCGCCCCAGATCGACGGAGAGGTGGTGAAAAGCTGCGCGCATCCAGTGGAATAGATTCTCGCTGCTGGCCCCACCGGGCAGCCTATCATCCTTGGCTACGCCATGCATGAGCTTGGTGTACCACCAGGTGTATTGCCAGCGCTTGTTGGGACTCAGCAGGCTGAACTTCAGGTAGGGCGCGTTGATCGCGTTGTCGCTCAGGAGCACGCTGCGGTATCCGTGCCCGACGAAATGCTTGCCATGGCCAGCTTGGACGTTTATCCACTGAGCCGGGCTGTAGCTAACCACGCCTTGGCTCCAGCCATAATCGAAGCGGTTGCCGTCAACGACCTTCACTCTGCCTTGTCCGGGCAGCACGCCCGTATCGAGTGCACGCCGATAGAGGTATTGCGGTACGCGCCCAAGGTTCTCGTGGAACATGGTGTAGAACGACACCTTCGGGCCGAGGTCTCCACGCACCAGGAAGCCCCGCGTGTTGAAGTAGTAACGGTTGGTGTCGGCATAGGCGCTCACATCACCGCGATCAGCGCCGAACTCATACGAGAGGATTGGATCGACGCTCAGAAGAGCATCGCCTTCACGCACTTGAAGCAATCGGTCGCGGAAGAGCTTGGTGGTGAGCAGGTAATAGTAACGCGTGCTGTCCTTGCGGAATCCTTGGATATTCGTCAGGTCCGCACGGCTCTCAATCACGGGCTTAAGGCCAGTGTGTATGCGTGCGTCCTGCCTCGAGGCATTGCGTTCCAAGTCGATGCTGAAATCGCGCTGCAAGGGCAGGTCGTTCTGCTGGGCGTGCAGCGCGCTGCCGAGTGCGATGGTGAGCAGTAGGGCGAGGCGGCGCATGCGTATTCATCCCGACAAAGACGGGAGCCGCCGAAAATAGGGCAGGTGGCGCCAGTACGCCCGGGATCAGGCTTTCGCCAATTCGCTCTTCGCGAACTCGGCATATACCGATGTGATCCCCTCATGCAGCCCGATGCGGTGCTTCCAGCCAAGGTTATGCAAGCGCGAGACATCCATGAGTTTCCGCGGTGTGCCATCAGGCTTCTCGGTGTTCCACTTCAGCTCGCCCTCAAAGCCCACGATCTCCTTGATCATCTCGGCCAGTGCCTTTATGGTGAGGTCCTCGCCGGTGCCGATGTTCACGAACATCTCCTCATCGTAGTTCTGAAGGAGGAAGAAGCAGGCATCAGCCAAGTCGTCCACATGCAGGAATTCGCGCATGGGCGAACCGGTGCCCCACACTTCAACGCTGGCCGCGCCGCTCACCTTGGCCGTGTGGAACTTGCGGATGAGCGCGGGCAGCACATGACTGTTGTTGAGGTCGTAGTTGTCGTTGGGCCCGTAAAGGTTGGTGGGCATGGCGCTGATGAAGTTGCAGCCGTACTGGCGGCGATAGCTTTCGGCCAGCTTGATGCCTGCGATCTTGGCGATGGCGTAAGGCTCGTTCGTCTGCTCCAGGAAGCCGCTCAAGAGGCTCTCTTCCTTCAGTGGCTGCGGCGCCAACTTCGGGTAGATGCATGAGGATCCCAGGAAGAGCAGCTTCTTAACCCCGTTCTCATATCCGGAGTGGATGATGTTGCTCTCGATCATCAGGTTCTCATAGAGGAACTGCGCGCGAAAGACATTATTCGCGTGGATGCCGCCCACCTTGGCCGCAGCCAGTACCACAACATCGGGCTTCTCGGTTCTGAAGAAGTCGCGCACGGCTTGCTGCTCCTTCAGGTCCAACTCCTTGCTGGTACGGGTGACGATGTTGCCAAAGCCATCTTTCTGCAGGCGGCGCACGATGGCGCTGCCCACCATGCCGCGATGGCCCGCGACGTAGATCTTGTCTGTCTTGTTCATGGCTGATCTGTGCAGGGCGCATCCTGATGCGCCCGTGCGTCATTCCTGTTCGTGAAGAATCTTGTGGCCGCCCTTCTTCAGGTACACATCGCGCTTGAAGAGCTCCAGGTCGCTCTGCACCATTTCTTCCACGAGGGCCTTCAGGTCGTACTTGTGTTTCCAGCCGAGCACGCGTTTGGCCTTGCTGGGGTCGCCCTCGAGGTGGTCCACTTCGGCGGGACGGTAGTAGCGCGGATCAATGGCCACCAGCACTTTGCCGGTCTTCTTGTCGATGCCCTTCTCTTTCACCCCCTTGCCTTTCCAATCGAGCTTGATGCCCACTTGTGCGAACGCGAGGTCGATGAAGTGGCGCACCGTGTAGGTCTTGCCTGTGGCCAGCACGAAGTCATCGGGCTTGTCGGCCTGTAGCATCAGCCACATGCCTTCCACATAGTCCTTGGCGTGGCCCCAGTCGCGCTTGGCGTCGAGGTTGCCGAGGTACAGGGTCTGTTGCAGGCCGAGCTTGATCTTGGCCACGGCACGCGTGATCTTGCGCGTCACGAAGGTCTCGCCGCGCAATGGGCTCTCATGGTTGAAGAGGATGCCATTGCAGGCGAAGATGTTGTAGCTCTCACGGTAGTTCTTGGTGATCCAGAAGCCATATAGCTTGGCCACGCCGTAAGGGCTCTTCGGGTAGAAGGGCGTCTCTTCGTTCTGCGCGCGGGGCAGCACGCCACCGTACAGCTCGGAGGTGGAGGCTTGGTAGAAGCGGGTCTTCTTCTCCATGCCGAGGATGCGGATGGCCTCCAGGAAACGCAGTGTGCCTATGCCGTCGGCGTTGGCCGTGTACTCGGGCATCTCGAAGCTCACCGCCACGTGGCTCATGGCGGCCAGGTTGTATATCTCATCAGGCTGGATCTCCTTGACCAAACGCAGGCAGTTGACACTGTCGGTTAGGTCGCCGTAGTGCAGGTAGAAGGGGCGGCCCTTCTCGTGCGTGTCGTGGTAGAGGTGGTCGATGCGGTCGGTGTTGAACAGCGAACTGCGGCGCTTCACCCCGTGCACTTCGTAGCCCTTGTTCAGAAGCAATTCGCTCAGGTACGCGCCATCCTGTCCGGTGACGCCGGTGATCAGAGCGACTTTTCTCTTCTTCGATGATGCCTTCTTCTTGGCCATGTTGCTAGCACCGCTGCCCGCAGCGCTTGTTTGGTTTTAGTGGACGATGAACCAGTTGTTCACCAGCGATGCCTTGTTGTAGCGCATGGGCTCGTTGGTGGTGATGTCGATGAGTCTCTTGCCTGCCTCGTTCGCGATGGCGTGCCCTGCAGCCGTGTCCCATTCCATGGTCGGCGCATAGCGTGGGTAGGCATCTGCGGCCCCTTCGGCCACCAGGCACATCTTCAGTGCACTGCCCATGCTCGTGAGCGCCACTTGGCCATGCTTCTTTTCCATGCGCGCAATGAACGCCTCGGTTTCGGGGCTGGGGTGCGATCGGCTGGCCACAATGGTGAATGCGCTCCGGTTGTGCTGCACGGGAAGACGTTCGGCGGACAAGGCGCGTTCATACGCGTCTCCTGCAAAGCGGGTTGCCGATTGTTGCCGATGCGCGCCGCCTCCCTGCCAGGCGAAGTAGAGCACGTCCTTCACTGGCGCGTAAAGAACGCCAGCTATGGGCACGGCTGCGCCCAATGGACCGGACGGTTCCCTGTCCTTTTCCATTAGCGCAATGTTCACCGTGAATTCGCCATTGCGCTTGATGAACTCCTTGGTGCCATCGAGTGGATCAACCAGCCAATAGTGCACCCACGCCTGCCGCTCCTCCATGGGGATTTGAGCGCCCTCTTCACTGAGGATGGGCAGGCCGGTTCGCGCGAGCGCACGAACAATGGCGTCATGGGCGCGCTTGTCGGCTTCGGTAAGCGGGCTGCTGTCTGCCTTGAGCTCAGCTGTGAACGCGGTGTCATAAACGGCGAGAATCTCTCGCCCTGCCTCAAGAGCCGCCGCAATGGCGGCATTCATCAGAGGCGGCATTTCATGCGGCATGCGGCCAAAGGTACCGGCACAAAAGAAGTGGGGCCGGCGTAGACCCGGGCACCGAAGAATCCTGTCGAATGCGGCTTATTTGCCCATGATCTTGAACATGCCCGTGCCGCAATTGGGGCATACGCCCTTCATGGCTTTGCGACCATTGGCCATGGTCACCTCCTTTGCATCCTTGATGTCGCGCTTGTCCTTGCACTTCACGCAATAACCTTGTACAGCTGGCATGTTCTCCGGTTTTGAGGGTTAACGTGTCGGCAAGGTATCGGACCCGGATCGGTATGGCGCCCGCATCCGTGGCAGGTTATCAACATGCCATCAACGGCTTCCTTAGCATAGACGGCTCCCATTGGGCACCGATTGCCCCGGTTGAGCGAGTACGATTCCTCCCACGGAGTCAGGGAATCCGGTAACCAAACACTCGCTCATGATGCCACCGATTTGCTTGGGCGGGAAGTTGAGCACGGCAATCACCTGCTGCCCAATGAGTTCTTCTTTGCCATAACGAACAGTGATCCGCGCGCTGCTCTTGCGCAGGCCCAACGGTCCGAAGTCGATGGTGAGCACGTAGGCGGGCACGCGCGCATTGGGCAAGTCCATTACACTCAGGACTGTTCCCGCGCACATTTGCACGCGCTCGAAATCGGGCCATGAGATTGTTTCCATAGGTGCAAATGACGCTTCTGCCGACCGGAGTGCCACGAATGCCCGCCCCGGATACCTTTACCGGCCGATGAAGCGCCCCCTCGCCTTGATTGTTCTCATCGTAGTGCTGGCAGCAGGGCCCAGCGGTGAATTGTTTGCACAAGGCTGCGCGATGTGCAAGGCGGTGGCACAAGGCGGGAATGGGGTCTTCGGTGGCGAGCAGTCCATTGGCAAGG
>DAORNP010000088.1:12019-12428 GCA_035441065.1 Flavobacteriales bacterium
CAGAGGCATCCTCTATTTGATGGCGATGCCCTACGTGCTCTTGCTCCTTTTCTTCCGGAAGAAGATCGTTGGCTTCATCAGGGAGTTCGCTTCGGCCCAAGGGTAGGCGCGAGGCTCATACGTTCTTATCAAACCATGCGGGCTTAGCTTTGGCTTCGCTATGAGCAAGATCCTGAACAAGCGGAAGGCATCAACTCCCGAGCTGAATGGCCACGGCACGAATGGCACCTCGAAGCAAACAGCTGCGAAGAACAAGCCGGTTGCTAAATCGGTGCGCCTTCCGGTGATGAAGACCTACAAGATCTTCATCGGAGGAAAGTTCCCGCGAACCGAGAGCGGCCGCTACTATCAGCCTCAGGGAGCCGATGGCAAGATCCTGGCGAACGTCTGCCGAAGCAGCCGCAAGGAT
>DAORNP010000088.1:12438-14909 GCA_035441065.1 Flavobacteriales bacterium
CAGTGGTGGCCGCGCGCAGCGCATTTGGCGGTTGGGCTGGGCGAAGCGGCTTCAACCGCAGCCAGATACTATACCGCATCGGTGAGATGCTCGAGGGGCGCAGCGCGCAATTCGTGCATGAGCTCATGCTGCATGGGGCCTCGCAGCAGCAGGCCGAAGCCGAGGTTGCCGCCGCCATTGACCATTGGGTGCATTATGCCGGTTGGTGCGATAAGTACCAGGCCCTATTCAGCAGCGTGAACCCAACGAACAGCCCGCACTTCAACTTCAGCGTGTATGAACCCACCGGTGTTGTTGGGGTGATGTGCGGAGGCCGCAATGGCCTGCTGGAGCTGGTGAGCCTGATTGCCCCGGTGATCGCTGGTGGCAACACCTGCGTGGTTGTGGCCAACGAGCATCATGCGTTGCCAGCAGCCACCTTCGCTGAAGTGCTGGCCACAAGCGACCTGCCTGGCGGCGTGGTGAATCTGCTCACGGGTTTCCGCAACGAACTGCTCAAGCCATTGGTGGCGCACATGGATGTGAATGCCTGCGTGGTCGCTGATGCGGTTAAGGAGGAGAGGGTCATGCTCGATCAGGAGGCCACGTGCAACCTGAAGCGCATGGTGTATCGGAGCGGGACCGATGAACCGAGTCCCTACTTCATCCTCGATACCCAAGAGGTGAAGACCACGTGGCACCCGATTGAACGGGGGCAGGGCGGGGGCGGGGCGTATTGACTCCTGCTCAGGCGCTCAACGAGTGCCGTCTCGGCATCATGCTGAGGCGCTTCTGATCGCTCCGGTCTAACCTGCGAAGTGCGCGAAGAACCGCGGAATCGTTCGGATGCCCTGGAAGTAGTTGAAGACGCCGTATTTCTCGTTCGGGCTGTGGATGTTGTCACTGTCCAGCCCGAAGCCGAAGAGCACGGTCTTCAGGCCCAGCTCCTGCTCGAAGAGCGCCACGATGGGGATGCTGCCACCGCCGCGTGTGGGAATGGGCTTCTTGCCAAAGGTCTCTTCCATGGCCTTGCTCGCAGCGAGGTAGGCGGGGCTATCAATCGGGGTCACGGCTGCCTCGCCACCATGATGAGGGCGCACAACGACCTTCACGCCCGGAGGCGCGATCTTCTCGAAGTGGTCCTTGAAGAGCTTGGTGATGGCATCGCTTTTCTGGTTCGGCACCAGGCGCATGCTCAGCTTGGCGAATGCCTTGGAGGGCAGCACCGTCTTGGCGCCCTCGCCGATGTACCCGCCCCAAATGCCATTCACATCGAGCGTGGGTCGGATGCTGCTGCGCTCCTCGCTGGTATAGCCCTTCTCGCCGCGCACGGCATCAACACCGAGGTCCTTCTTGTATTCTTCCTCATCGAATGGCGCTTCGGCCAAGGCCTTGCGCTCGGCGGAGCTCAGTTCCTGAACCGCGTCGTAGAAACCGGGTATGGTGACACGACGGTCGGAGTCGTGCAAGCTGGCGATCATCTCGCACAAGGCGTTGATCGGGTTGGCCACCGCGCCGCCGTACACGCCGCTGTGAAGGTCGCGGTTGGGACCGGTAACCTCCACCTCTACGTAGCTGAGGCCGCGAAGCCCGGTGTTGATGCTGGGGCAATCGTTGGCGATCATGGCGGTATCGCTGATGAGCACCACATCGGCCTTCAAGCGCTCTTTGTTGGCTGCTACGAAGAGGCCCAAGTTGTCGCTGCCCACTTCCTCTTCACCTTCGATCATCACCTTCACGTTGCAGGGTAGCCCGTTGGTCTTCATCATGGCCTCGATGGCCTTCACGTGCATGTAGAACTGCCCTTTATCGTCGGCGCTGCCCCGAGCGTAAATGAGTCCGTCCTGGATCACCGGGTCGAAGGGGCCGCTGTGCCAGAGTTCGAGCGGATCGGGTGGCTGCACATCGTAATGGCCGTAAACCAGCACCGTGGGCTTGGTGGGGTCCACGATCTTCTCCCCATAAACAATCGGATGGCCTTTGGTGGGGCACACCTCTACCTTGTCCAAGCCGGCTTCCACCATGCGCTGTTTCACGGCCTCGGCGCAGCGCGCCACATCGCCCTTATAGGCGGGGTCAGCACTCACGCTGGGGATGCGCAATAGTTCGAGCAACTCGCTGAGGAATCGGTCTTTATGGGTCTCGATGTAGGAGTCGATGGGATGCACGGGCGAGGTGTTTTTTTGGCCGCCGAAGATAGGTGCGGGCGGTCGGGCAACCTTCGCTAGGGTCATTCGGTCATGGAGTGGTCAGGAAGTCCTACTTTTCCAACGCCTCGGCACCCTAACCATGAAGGCATACCTACTCACGATTGCAACGCTGTCGCTGGGCATCTCCTTAAATGCGCAGTTGGTGGTCAATTCAACCCAGACCCCTGCCCAGTTGGTGAACGATGTCCTGCTCGGCAATGGCGTGCAGGCTTTCAACGTGCGCTACAACGGTGTCCTGAATCCGGCGAACAATGTGATCGGTAGCGGATCTTTCACCACGAC
>DAORNP010000088.1:14958-16308 GCA_035441065.1 Flavobacteriales bacterium
CCTCTGCCGTTGCTGGCCCCGCCAGCGGCTTCAGCGGTAACGCCAATGGCACGGGCAGTGACCCGGACTTGGTGAGCATCTCGGGCGGCACCATCAACGACCGGGCGGTGCTCGAATTCGACTTCATTCCCACTGGCGACACCCTGAAGTTCCGCTTCGTCTTCGCTTCGGAGGAATACCCGGAGTATGTGTGTTCCTTCAATGATGCCTTCGGCTTCTTCCTCAGCGGCCCGGGAATAACAGGTCCATACAGCGGCGGCGCAGCCAACATCGCTCTCATTCCGGGCACCACCGTACCGGTGACGATTAATAACGTGAACAACGGGCTGAACAACATCCCAAACAGCGCAACCTGCCCAGCGCAGAACCCCAGCTTCTACGTTGACAATTCAGCTGGGACAACCGTGGTGTTCGATGGCATGACCGTGGTGATGCAAGCCACGGCCATCGTGCAGTGCGGACAGACCTATCACATCAAGCTGGCTATCGGCGATGCGCTGGACAGCACGTTCGATAGCGCGGTATTCCTTGAGGCCGGCAGCTTCGTGAGCACGGGCCAGGTGATACCGACCCTCTCTGGAGCCACGGGCATCATTGGCAGCACCATGCTCGAGGGCTGCAACCCGGTCACGCTCACATTCACGCGATTGGGCGATACATCAACAGTCGATACGGTTGATATCCTCGTAAGCGGCACAGCGACGCCCGGGGTTGATTACAGCATCGTCTTCCCGTCGCAGCTGATCTTCCCGGAGAATGTGGAAGCGCTCACGTTCACCTTCGATGTGCCCATTGATCCCGATGGCCCCGAGACGATCGTGTTCACCCTGGAACAGCTCGTCGAATGCGCGGGCATGGTGCTGCAGACCACCTTCACCTTCACCATTGACAGTCCACCACCGCTTGTTGTAACGGGAACGGACATCAACAGCATATGCGGACAGAATAACCTGCTGATTCCATCGGTGAGCGGGGGCATGGGACAATACACATACGAATGGAGCACGGGCGCTACAACGGCCACGATAAATGCCTCTCCAGCAGTAACCACGGTGTTCTCCGTAACCGTGACGGACATCTGCAATATCCCTCCGGTGACGGCCGACTTCACGGTGACCCTGCCCATTTACCCGCCGCTGGATCTGCAAGTCTGGCCAGATACGCTGATTGACTGCTTGGGCAACGGCGATATCTCCGTGCTGAGCGTGACTGGTGGCGATGGCGTGTTCTCCTATCAATGGAGCCTGGCCGGCGTGCCACTAGGCAATGGACCTGTACTGAATGTGCCTGCGGCGAGCCCGCCCGTCTATTACACGGTAACCGTCTCCGAAGGCTGCGGCACCAGCATTT
>DAORNP010000089.1:0-455 GCA_035441065.1 Flavobacteriales bacterium
CAAGCGGGCGATCTCACTTCGCTTTGGCTCCCGGCAGCAGCGCTCGGTTTCCTGTTCATCAGCATCTTCTACCTCACCGGGCTGTCCACACAACGCGCCGGTGTGGCCGTGACCACGGTGGCCAGCAAGATGAGCCTGGTGCTCACGGTGCTCTTCGCCGTTGCCTTCCTGAACGAGCGGCCAGCGGTGCTCGGCTGGATCGGGATCGGTTTGGCGCTCATTGCTGTTCCAGTTGCATCGTATGCGCCCGGCTCACCCGGCGCGCGTGGCGTTTGGCTGCTCCCCGCGACCCTCTTCCTGGGCAATGCCGCCATCGACATCACCATCAATTGGGTGCAGCGATCGCTGCTCACACCCGAGACCGAAGCGCTCTTCCCCACCCTGGTCTTCGGCGTAGCCGGCACCATCGGCATAGCTGCAATCGCTTGGCGCGGCGAGCTGCGCTAAGCGATTGC
>DAORNP010000089.1:476-3021 GCA_035441065.1 Flavobacteriales bacterium
ATCATGCTGGGAACCATAAACTACGCGAGCCTGTATTTCCTGGTAGCGACGCTCTCGCGCAGCGGCCTTGCCTCGAGCAGCGTGTTCCCTTTGCTCAACATCGGCGTCATCCTGATCAGCACGTTGCTGGGCATCGTTCTTTTCGGAGACAGGTTGCACCGCGTGCAAGCCATAGGCATCGCGATGGCCGTGATCGCCATGGTGCTGATCCTCTCCGCTCAAGGCTGAGGATAAGGAGCTATCCGAAGTAGGGCCGCAGCGCAGCGACGATCTCTGCAGGCGCTTGGCACGGACGCTTGCTACTGCTGTCAACGAACACCAAGGTCGTCTCGCCTTCGGTGAGCAGCAGGTCATCCGCATCGCGCAGCTCGTACTTGAAATGGATGCGCGCCGTGGGCAACGCCGTGATGGTGGTGCGCACGAGAACCTCATCATCATAGCGCACTGGCCGATGGTAGCGCACGCTGAGGTCGCGCACCGGCAGCAATACGCCTTGCTCTTCGATGCGACGGTACGGGAAGCCGATGCTGCGCAGGGCCTCCACGCGTCCCACCTCGAACAGCTCGGCATAGCGGCCATAGTACATCTGCCCCATCTGATCCGTCTCGGCATACCGCACGCGTATGCGCGTCTCATGCGTGTACATGCCGCAAGTTTAGCTGCGCAGCTGCGTGAGCGATGCTGTTGCGCCCAGCACCTGCCCATTGCTACCTTCACCGCATGGCGGGCCGCAATCACCGAAGAAGCGCATTCGGGCACTGGCATTCGCCGATCCACGCGAAGCACATGTTCGTGCGATCAATGGATCTCGGTTACGGGACTCCGGCGGGCGAAACGATAACCGAAATAGCGACACTCGACAAGAAGAAAAATCCTTCGGTCCAACCAGAAGCCCACGTTTTTTTTTCACTTTCTTCGGTACATATTTGCGCCCCTTCCCACGATGGATTGACCATCACCGATCACCATCGCGGGCCCCATGCAAGTGAATCCATCAACGCCTAAACATCCGACGACCCATCCATGAAGAAAGATCCCGAGAAGACCTGGGAACGGTGCCTGGCGGTGATCAGGGACAACGTGAACCCGCAAAGCTTCAAGACTTGGTTCGAACCGATCAAGGCGATGAAGCTCGCGGATAATGTCCTGACGATCCAGGTGCCTTCGCAGTTCTTCTATGAATGGCTGGAAGAGCATTACATCGGTCTGCTCAAGAAGATCATCCGCAAGGAACTCGGTGCCGATGGCCGTTTGGAATACTCCATCATCATGGAGAACGGATTCCAAAGCGCCCATCCGTACACGGTGAAGATGCCGACGAGCAATGCTCGCGAGACCAAGAACCCTGCGGTGGCCTTGCCGATTGATGTGGCCAACAGCCCGATCAAGAATCCGTTCGTGATACCCGGCCTGCGCAAGATCAAGGTCGAGAGCCATTTGAACCCGAACTACTCCTTCGACAATTTCATCGAGGGCGATTGCAACCGTTTGGCGCGCAGCGCCGGCTATGCCGTGGCGCAGAAGCCTGGCGGCACCGCATTCAACCCGTTGCTCGTGTACGGCGGCGTTGGCCTGGGCAAGACGCATCTCGCGCACGCCATCGGCATCGAGATCAAGAAGCATCATCCGGACAAGACCATCCTGTACGTTCCCGCGGAGAAGTTCACGCACCAGTTCATCGAGGCGGTGAAGAACAACACCGTGGGCGACTTCACGCAGTTCTATCAGATGATGGATGTGCTGATCATCGACGACGTGCAGTTCCTAGCTGGAAAGGAGAAGACGCAGGATGTGTTCTTCCACGTCTTCAACGCGCTGCACCAGAGCGGCAAGCAACTGGTGATCACCAGCGACAAGGCACCGGTTGAGATGGCCGGCATGGAGCAGCGATTGCTCTCGCGCTTCAAGTGGGGCCTGAGCGCCGATCTGCAGACGCCCGGACTCGAGACGCGCATCGCCATCCTCGAGAAGAAGATGTACGCCGAGGGCATCGACCTGCCCAAGGAAGTGGTGGAGTACCTCGCGTACAGCATCACCACCAACATCCGCGAGCTGGAAGGCGCCATGATCAGCCTGATCGCGCAGAGCTCACTGAACAAGAAGGCCGTGACGCTCGATCTCGCGAAGCAGATGATCGACAAGTTCGTGAAGAACACGGCGCGCGAGGTGAGCATCGACTACATCCAGAAAGTGGTGTGCGACTACTTCGACCTGCCGATCGAGCTGTTGAAGAGCAAGACCCGCAAGCGCGAAGTGGTGCAGGCACGGCAGATCGCCATGTACTTCGCCAAGAAGATGACGAAGAGCTCGCTGGCCAACATCGGCGCTCATTGCGGCGGCAAGGACCATGCGACCGTGCTGCACGCCTGCCGCACCGTGAACAACCTCTCCGAGACCGATAAGCAGTTCCGCGGCTACCTCGAGGACCTCGAGAAGAAGCTGAGCTTGCATTGAACGCACCTTGAACCAAGACCAAGCGTGGGGCTCCGAAAGGGGCCCTTCGCGATTTCAGGGACCTCATAAGTCCAGGGACGGCGCCGCAATA
>DAORNP010000089.1:3059-3570 GCA_035441065.1 Flavobacteriales bacterium
GTAGCTGCCGGGATGCCCCCTACGCGCCCCGGTAGCTTCGCGCGAATCGCATGAAACGCCTCTTGATCCTCCTGGCCATCGCCGTTCCAGCCCTCCTGGGCCTGAGCAGCGCACGGCCTCAGCCCGTGCTTGAAGCGCACCCGCCGCGCTCGCTCGAAGCCCCCCCCTTCCTCCGCACATCGGCGCTCTGGGCCGACAGTGTCCTGAGCACATTGAGCCTCGACGAGCGCATCGCCCAGCTGATGATGGTGGCGGCTTACAGCAACAAGGGAGAGAAGCATGAACGGGAGATCGAGGCACTCATCCGCGACCGCAACATCGGAGGGCTCATCTTCTTCCAGGGCGGCCCCGCAAGGCAGGCGCGCCTCACCAACCGCTATCAGGCACTCGCGCGCACGCCCATCCTCATCGGCATGGACCTCGAATGGGGCCTGGGCATGCGCCTGGACAGCACGATGAAGTTCCCGCACCAGATGGCCCTCGGTGCTGTGCAGGACGAATCGCTGATCAC
>DAORNP010000089.1:3588-15050 GCA_035441065.1 Flavobacteriales bacterium
CCGGCAGATGAAACGCCTCGGCGTGCATGTGAGCTTCAGTCCGGTGGTTGATGTGAACAATAATCCGGCGAACCCCGTGATCAACGACCGCAGCTTCGGCGAGGACCGCGAGAACGTGGCCCGCAAGGGAATCGCCTACATGCGCGGCCTCCAGCAGGGCGGCGTGATCGCCACGGCCAAGCACTTCCCCGGCCATGGAGATGTGGACAGCGACAGCCACCTGACACTGCCGCTGATCGCGCACAGTCGCATGCGACTCGACTCGCTGGAGCTCTACCCATTCCAGCGCTTGGTGGACGAGGGCCTGAGCGCCATGATGGTGGCGCACCTCGAAGTGCCCGCACTCGACAGCAGCAAGGGCCTGCCCAGCACCTTGAGCCGCCCCATCGTGAATGACCTGCTCGCCAGTGAACTCGGCTTCAAGGGCCTTGTATTCACCGATGCGCTGAACATGAAAGGCGTGGCCAACGCCGATAAGCCCGGCGAGATCGAGCTGCGTGCCCTGCTCGCCGGCAACGATGTGCTCCTGTTCCCGCAGGATCCCGTGAAGGCCATCGCGCGGATCCGCAAAGCGGTTGACGACAAGGAACTCGATCCGGTGATCATCGACCACAAATGCCTGAAGCTGCTGCGCGCGAAGCAATGGGCCGGTCTTGATGCGCCCTCGACCGTGAAACCTGAAGGCATCCACGAAGACCTCAACACCAAGCAGGCCGAAGCCATGCGCCGCAAGCTGTACGCAGGCGCCATCACAGTACTCGCCGACCACAAGGAATTGCTGCCCTTGCGCGACCTCGCGGGCTTGCGCATCGCATCGGTGGTGATCGGCGATTCGCTCAACAACACCTTCCAGCAAGCACTCAGCCGTTATGCCGATGTGAAGCTGCTGCGGTGCGAAAAGGCCTTGAAGAAGGACAGCCTGATGGCGCTGCTGCGCGCGCTCGAAGGCTACGACCGCGTGATCGTCAGCGTGCATCGCACATCGTGGCGCGTGAAGAGCGACTTCGGAATACCGGAGACCGCCATGGACATCGTGCGCGAGATAGCGGCGCGCAAGCCGACAGTGCTCACGCTCTTCGCCAACCCTTACCGGCTCACACGAGCCTACGGCGCGCATCACCTCGCCAGCATCGTGGTGACCTATGAGGAGAACGACGACACGCAAGAGCTCGCCGCCCAGGCCATCTTCGGCGCAATCGGCGCGAACGGTCGCTTGCCGGTTACCGCGAGCAGCTTCTATCAATGCGGCGATGGCCGCACGCTGCAGCCCATCGGGCGCATGGGCTACAAGCTTCCTGAAGAGCTCGGTCTGCGCAGCGAGGGCCTCGCCGCGATCAGGACCATCGTGCTGGACGGCATCAAGGCACGCGCTTATCCCGGCGCGCAGGTGGTGGTGGCGGTCGATGGGCAAGTGGTGCTGAACGAGGCTTATGGCCATTCGACCTATGCCGCGAAACGCCGCGTGCGAACCGATGACCTGTATGACCTGGCCAGCATCACCAAAGTGGCGAGCACCACGCTGGCCCTGATGAAGCTCGTTGATGAGGGCAAGGTTGAATTGGACATACCGCTGGGCCATTACCTTACGGAAATCGAAGGCGACCATCCTGCCCACGCGCGCATGAGCCTGCGCGACATCCTCACGCATCAGGCGGGACTGAAGCCTTTCATGCCCTTCCAGAACAAGTTGATGAAGAACGGCGCCTTCAAGCCGGGCGTCGCCAGCGACACCGCCAGCGCGACGCACGGCGTGCGCGTCTCCGAGGGGCTGTACATCCGCAATGAATACCGCGACAGCCTGATGCATTGGGTGCTGAGCACGCCGCTGGAAGCGAAGGGCAACTACGTGTACAGCGACATGGGCTACTACCTGCTGCAAGAGATGATCGAGCGCATCACCGGCACAACGCTCGACCAGTACGTGCATGCCCAGTTCTACAGCCCGCTTGGCGCCACCACGCTCACCTATCGCCCGCATGAGCGGTTCGCCAAAGCGCGCATCGCACCAACAGAAGACGACAAGCTCTTCCGGCAGCGGCTGGTCTGGGGCGATGTGCATGACCCCGGAGCTGCGATCAAAGGCGGCATTGCGGGGCACGCAGGTCTATTCGGCAGCGCCAACGACCTGGCCAAGGTGATGCAGATGCTCGCCAATGGCGGACAATACGGCGGCAAGCGCTACATCAGCGAAACCGTCGTGAACGAATTCACCAAGTGCCATTTCTGCGCGCCCAATGGCACCGGCAATCGTCGCGGACTGGGCTGGGACAAGCCGGTTCGCAGCGGCAAAGGCGGCCCCACCTGCGCTTGCGTGAGCTACGCGAGCTTCGGGCATACCGGCTTCACCGGCACCATGGCATGGGTCGATCCGGAGCAGAAAGTGGTTTACATCTTCCTCAGCAATCGCGTGAACCCGAGCGCCGAGGTGAACAAGCTCGCGGAATTGGGCATTCGAACACAGGTGCAGGAAGTTGTGCATGCCGCAGTTTCAGCACGGCAACGGCCTCAGGCCATAGAGCCGAAGAAGATGCCAATGCGTTGAGCAGCGGGCACGCTCGGTGCAATCCGCTTTCGCTTCGGTCCTCCCCCTGCCCTATCCGATCCGGTACTGATCCTGCACTTCGGCCCAGCCGAACAGGAAATAGCCGAAGAGCGCATTCAGGCGCTTCAGGACGATGGGATTGGGCGAGCGCGTGCCACGGAAATACTCGTCCTGGAAGCCATAGAGGTCGTATTCCAAGAAGAGGGCCTTGCCCATGGCGTACACCCAGTTCTTGCTGGGCGCATTGAGTCGTTGCATGCGATCCCTGAGGGCGCGCACCTCAACCTCCACATCAGTGCAACCTTGTCCCGTGGCTTGCGCGAACTTCGAGATGGCCAACGCATGCAAACGCTTATCCGTTCCGGGACCGATGTGGCGCTGCATCTCCATGAGGTTGGCGGTGAGCACGATCAACAGGAAACGCGCATCATCCTCCTCGCTCATGCCGGGCGAGCGCTCGAATTCAGGCGACTCATTCAGTTCGGCCGCCACCAGCGGGAAGCCTTCTGCGCACATCTCCAGCACCGAGTTGACGAAAACATTCGCCAACTTCTCCTCCGTTATGCGCTTCTTTCCGAAAAGTGTCGATATCATTCCGACTTTGGTTCCCGCGAAGATCCATGGGCTGCGCCCGTCGATCACGTGAGCCGCTTGGTCCGATTTCAACATTCTTTTCCACCTGCACCATGAACACCTCCCTCCTGCACGAGTACGCCGCCTACGATCACTGGGCAAACGAGCGCTTCGTGGCGCGCCTGAGCCAGGAACCGGATCAGGTGCTCGACGCGCACGTCGCCAGCAGTTTCCCCAGCTTGCGCAAGACCCTGCTCCACATCCGCGACGCCGAATGCGCGTGGACATGCCGCATCGTGGGCGAACCCGTGCGCTGGCCCGCGGAAGAGAGCCTGGAGATCAAGAGCCTTCTCGCCCATAGCCAGCGGTTGCACGACCTGGTGCTCGGCATGGATGAGGCGGAGTTGCGCAGCGAACGCGCCTACCGCGACCTGAAGGGCAACGAGCACCGCAGCCTGGTGTGGCGCATGCTCATGCACTGCTTCAATCACAGCACGCAGCATCGCGGGCAGCTGATCACGCAGATGCGTCAGCTCGGGTTGGAAACGATCCCCGCGAACGACCTGATCGTTTACCAGCGTTCACTTCGGGCGCACTAGCCGCTCCGTACAGGCTGGCTACCTTCGCCCGCCGCTTGCTGGAATCAATCGCACGGCACACCGCTTTGCCCGAATCCATCCTCATCCTCGACCACGGCTCGCAGTACACCCAGCTCATCGCCCGGCGCGTGCGTGAGCTCAATGTCTATTGCGAGATCCACCCCTTCAGCAAGGCCCAGCAATTCGCGCACGACCCCAATGTGAAGGGCGTGATCCTGAGCGGCAGCCCCAGCAGCGTGCATGATGCCAACTTCCCGGATACCGACCTCACCGGCATCCTTGGAGCGAAGCCCTTGCTCGCCGTCTGCTACGGCGCGCAGCTCATTGCCAAGCGCGCTGGCGCACCGGTGGAGAAGAGCCGCATCCGGGAATACGGCCGCGCGCACCTGAGCACCATCACCGACAATCACCTGTTCGACGGCATACAGGCGGGAACGCAGGTGTGGATGAGCCATGGCGACAGCATCACCGCGCCCAGCGAGGCCATGGAGGTGATCGCCAGCACCAAGGATGTACCTGTTGCCGCTTATGCGCTGCGCGATCAGCTCACCTACGCCGTGCAATTCCATCCCGAGGTCTACCACACCACCGACGGCCTGCAGCTGCTGCACAACTTCGTGCTCGGCATCTGCGGCTGCACCGGCGATTGGACGCCCCACGGTTTCGTGGAGCACACCGTGGCCCGCCTTCAGCAGCAGATCGGCGACGATCAAGTGGTGCTCGCCCTCAGCGGCGGCGTCGATAGCAGCGTGGCCGCCCTCCTGCTCGACCGCGCCATAGGCGATCGGCTGCACTGCATCTTCGTTGACAATGGACTGCTGCGCAAGGATGAATACGCGCGCGTGCTCGAGAGCTACCGCCATCTCGGCCTCAACATCACCGGGGTTGATGCGAAGACCGAGTTCTATTCCGCGCTGAAGGGCCTCGAAGAGCCCGAGGCGAAGCGCAAGGCCATCGGTCGCACCTTCATCGAGGTCTTCGATCGCGAAGCGCACCGCATCACCGACGTGAAGTGGCTGGGCCAAGGCACCATCTACCCCGATGTGATCGAGAGCGTGAGCGTGAACGGCCCAAGCGTCACCATCAAGAGCCACCACAACGTGGGCGGATTGCCCGATCGCATGAAGCTGCAAGTGGTGGAACCGCTGCGCCTGCTCTTCAAGGATGAAGTGCGACGCGTGGGCCGCGAACTGGGACTGGATCCCAACATCCTAGGCCGCCATCCCTTCCCCGGCCCCGGCCTGGCCATCCGCATCCTTGGCGACATCACACCGGAGAAAGTGGCGTTGCTGCAAGAAGTCGATCACATCTTCATCCAAGGCTTGCGCGACGAGGGCCTATACGATCAGGTGTGGCAGGCAGGAGCCATCCTCCTGCCCGTGCGCAGCGTGGGCGTGATGGGCGATGAGCGCACCTACGAGAATGCCGTGGCCCTGCGCGCGGTGAGCAGCACCGATGGCATGACCGCCGATTGGTGCCATTTGCCCTACGAGTTCTTGGCACGGATATCGAATAGCATCATCAATCGCGTGAAGGGCGTGAACCGTGTGGTGTATGACATCAGCAGCAAGCCGCCCGCTACCATCGAATGGGAATGAATGCTCAGGTTGAGGAGTTGAGTAATGGCCGCGCACACGGAGCGGCCGCTCATTGCCGGTTGCTCCTTGCATCCTGCCTCCTGTTCCTGCCCCTTGCTTCCTGGTCGCAGGAGACCCGCATCATCGATGGGAAGAAATTCACCGTTCACCCTGTGCAGCAAGGACAGACGCTCTTCGCCATCTCGCGCGCCTTCGCTGTTCCGGTGGATGAGTTGCTCAAGGCCAATCCCGACGCGAAGGATGGGCTGCGCATCGGTCAGGAATTGCTGATCCCGCAAGCCGCGGTGGTGAAGAAGGAAGCGCGGAATGCTCCGGACCTCCTGAAGGACGGCGAGCTCAAACACACCGTGGCGAAGAAGGAGACGCTCTTCGGCATCGCAAAGAAGTACGGCCTCGACATCAACGACCTGCTCGAGCGCAACCCCGAGCTCACCAGCGGTCTGCGCGATGGCATGGACGTTATCATCCCCGTGAAGAAGAACGCGGCGGCTGCGACCGATCCTGTGATGCGCACGGCCGAGCCCACTCACCTCATCGAGCATGTGGTGCAGCCGGGCGAAACGCTTTTCAGCCTGGGGCAGCGCTATGGCGTGAAGCCCGAGGAGATCGTGGGGGTGAACAACGGCCTGCCAGAGGGCCTGAAGGCCGGAGATACCATCAGGATTCCACCACGCGGCGCGCCGCCTGAGCCTAAGCCGATTGAAACACCGGCCAAAGCACCAGGCGCAACGCACCACATCGGTTTCCTGCTGCCCTTCTCCGCCACCCGCAACGACAGCGCGCTCGATGCCACAGCGAACGCCACCAACGGCCCACGTTTCTATGAGGCCTCGCGCATCGCAGCGCAGTTCTATGCCGGCGCCTTGCTTGCACTGGACTCTCTGGCATCCCTTGGCTTCAATGCCGATGTAAAGGCCATCGATGTGGGCGACGATGCGCGCCAATGGAGCGCTGCCTTGAAGGATCCCGAACTCGCGGGCCTTGATCTCTGCGTGGGTCCTTTCCACCGCGCCGCGATCGAGCAATTGGCACGCGCACAGCCACGTCTGCCCATCGTATGCCCCGTGCCGCAGAGCAATAAGGTGGTGCTGGGCTTCAGCAATGTGACCAAGGCTGTGCCCGCGCGCACCGACTTGGTGCGCCATGCCGCGCGCTGGTTGGCGACCAAGCATGCTCGCGACAACATCATCGTGCTGCGTGCCGACATCGCTGGTGACAGGGAGATCCAGGACCCGATGATCAACACGCTCAACGCCGCAATGGCCAACCAGAGCGGGCGCTTGCGCGATAGCGTGCTGGTGGTGAAGGCGGGCCGGCGCGACCTCGGCGACCTCACGGCCAAGCTCGATCCAGCGCGCCTCAATGTGATCGTGGCGCCCAGTGAGGATGTGGAGTTCGCAGCCACGGTGGTGGTGAAGCTGAAGGCCCTCGCTGCAAAGCATCAGCTGAAACTGGTGGCCACCGAGAGTTGGCTCAGCATGGACCCGGTATCCGCAACCGATCTCGATGCGCTCGGCTTCTCCTTCGCCTCAGCCAGCCACTTCGACCTTGCTGATCCTGCCGCGCAGCGTTTCACCGCACGCTTCCGCGAGCGCTACCTGCACGATGTGGACGAGTTCGCACTGCTCGGCTACGATGTCACCTTTCACTATGCCCGCGCACTGATGCTGCATGGCCGCATCGACAGCGACGCACCCACGGACGAGCAGCCCTTGCACACCGGTTTCCGCTTGAGCCGGACCGGCCCGGAGAATGGCTTGCGCAACGAGTTCGGCGTGATGCTGCAGCTGCGCGAGCTGAAGGTGGAGAAGGCGCAGTAGGCTATCCGATCGCCTCGTTCCAATCCGGCAGGCCGATGCGCTTCATCAATGAGAAGTGCGAGCGCAGCGCGCTGAGCAAGGTGGGATTCACCTGATAGGGCAGTCCATACTCGCGGGCGGTCCGTTCCACAATCGGGGCGATGTCCGGGTAATGCACATGCGAGATGCGCGGGAAGAGGTGATGCTCGATCTGGTAGTTGAGCCCTCCCACGTACCAGCTGAGCAGCGGGCTGCCGGGGCTGAAGTCAACGGTGGTGCGCATCTGGTGCGCGGCCCAATCGTCGGCGATCACACCGCGCGCATCGGGCAGCGGGTGCTCGGTGCCTTCAACAGTGTGCGCTAATTGGAACACGAGTGTGAGGATGGCACCCGCGATGAAGTGCATGAGCAGGAAACCGAGCACCACGATAAGCCAAGGCAGGCCCAACGCGATGGGCGCGCCGATGATGGCCACGAAGTAGAGCACCTTGAGTGCAACGATCCGCATCAGTGCGTTCCGCTTGACCTTCGCGCTGCCGGGGATGATGCCGCGGGCATCGAACTGTTTGAACTGCACCAGGTCCTTGGCCAGCACCCAGTAGAGCGTGAGCAGGCCATAGAACACCGTGGCGTAGAGCCATTGGAAGCGGTGGTACCAGCGAGTGCCGGTGTGCGGCGAGAACTTCAGCACCAGCCGGTCAGCGATGTCGTCGTCGATGTGCGTGATGTTGGTGTAGGTATGGTGCAGGATGTTGTGCTGGAGCTTCCAGTTGTGCGTACTGCCGCCCAAGAGGTTGAGTGTTTGGCCCAGCCACCAGTTCACGCGCTCGTTTGCGGAATAAGCGCCGTGGTTGGCATCGTGCATCACGCTCATGCCAATGCCGGCCAGCGCGAAGCCCATGATGGCCCACAGCGCCAATTGCACGCCGGATGAAGGCTGAACGATGAGCAGCGCTGCGAATGCGCCCAAGTATGCGCCCAGGAGCACCACGGTCTTGGTCACCATGGCTGCGTTGGCGTGGGGGCTGATGCCCTTCTCTTTGAAGTAGCCTTCGACCCGGGCCCGAACGGTGGCGTGGAAATCGGTCCGTTCGGTCGGGATGAATTTGATGCGGTGCGTTGCGCTCATGCATGCCCTGCTGTGAGAGATCTGTGCAGGCGCGGCGAATCTACCCTGTGCGACGCAAGGTGCCGATCGAAGCCGCTCAAGGCGTGCTTCGGGCGGATGTAGGCGCTTCTGGCTGCCGCCGAGTGATCAGCGCTTCACCACGATGCGCAGGGGCACAGCCTTCTCCGTGAGCAGGGTGTAGGCACCGGTCTCCACTTCATTCAGCACGATCGCGCAATCCGTGCAGCCGTTGAAGCGACCATGCAGCACCGCGCGGCCAGTGGCATCGAGCAAGCGCCATGGTCCATTGAGCGGCGATCCCGAGCGGATGCGTGCTTGATCCGCAGCCGGATTCGGCGATATGCTCAGTTGGCTCAGTCTGGCGTCCTCAATGCCGAGAATCAGGTCGAATGGCTCCGAAAGGATAGGGGCGCATGCATAAGCCGCTGCTACGGTGTACTCGCCGCTGACCGTTGGCGTGAAACAGGCCGGCGCGGTGAAGGGCTCACCATTGAGGTACCACTGATGGTTGGCGGATGTCGGGTAATAGCAGAGCTGATCACCAACCTCGAGAATCACCGGAGGTGCCTCATCGAGGAAGAAGATCGGTATCTCCACGCCCAGGTACATGATGAAATCCGGGCATACGCCGGGCGCTCCGGACGCCGTGTAGTAACCGGGCTCCGTGACCACGAAGGACTGGCCGTTCGCGCCTGGGATCGGAACGCCATCCTGGTACCACTGCAGATTGGCCGTCACACTGCCCAGCGTGAGCTGGATGAATGCACCGGGGCAGTAGTAGCTCTCCCCCTTGCCGCCAACGGAGACCGGCTCGTCTCCTTCATGGATCACGTATGGCAGAAGGAAGGCCCACCCATCCACCAGCACGTCTGGCGATGCCTCGGAGCAGCCATCAACCGTAGCGATCACTGAGAATTGCGAGCCACCGTCATCGGTGTAGTTCACGAGCAGGGTCTGCTGCGTGGCGCCGGGAATGGGCATGCCATCCTTTAACCATTGATAGGCGTCGGCCTCTTGCGTGCTGAGCTCCACCTCCTCATTCGGGCACATGATCACCTCATCGGGCGTGATCACGGGATCGTGTGGGCATTGGGCGTTTGCGGCAGTGCAGAGGGTCAAGGCGGCCAGCGAGGTCAAGAGGAGATTCGATTTCATGTGTTCGGTCTGTTTCAAGTGCATGACGCATGTTCGCTGCAGTCTGCTGCTTCAATCAGCGAACGTTTCACCATGAAAATTGCTGTGACGAACAGCGTGGAGGCATCAGGCGCATCCCGCCATTCGCATCGCCATCGCAACGCTTTCGTGGAAGAGGCGCTCACTGCATCGAGTCAGTTCCACGAAAGTGGCGCCCTTATCGCCCCATTTATTCGGCACGGGGAAGAAGATGAATGGATGCTGTGCGTGCAATTCGGCCTGTGCTCCTTGATCGAGCAGGAGAACCGCGCGATTCTCTTCGACCCAAAGCGTGAGGAAAATCTTTGAGGGCCTGCGCTTCGGCGTGATCCCTCGATAAGCCAGCTTATCGAAGTGCGCATGCTCAGAAATGCCAGGCAAGCCGAGCAACAGGTCCCGCGCCCCTGCGGCATCCATATAAGGGACGCTTAGTTGAGGTAAGGCCAGCTCTGCGCGGGGCTCAGCACCTCGATGTGCAACTCGCCCGCACCATCGCGCCATTGCAAGGCCACGCAATTGCGCTTGCCCCGTTTGGCGCACCGCACCGCGACGAGCAACTCCTCAGGCAATCGCCGTGCGCGCCTGGCCCTCTGAACCGGTTGTGCTTTGCTGCCCACGGACCTAATGTAGGCACCCGCAGCGAACTTGCAAATGCTCCTTTGCATTTCTTCGGATTCAGCGCACCACCGCCCAGCGGTGACTCTGTCCCTTCACGCGCACCAGCACAATCGCCGAGCTCACCCCGGCAAGGCTGAGGTCGGCGCCATTGGTCATGGCAGTTGCGCTCCTGAGCAAACGGCCTTGGGCATCGAAGAGCTCCACCAACCCGAGTGATGCCCCATCAGCACTCTGCAAGCGGAGCACGTCACCAAATTGCTGAATCGAGAACCCAGGCTGGCGGGCTTCGGGAAGGCCGTTCGTGCCTTCGATGCATGGCTCATAGAAGGTGAACGGGGTGATCACCGGCATGCCCTCGAAGATGAAGAGTCCGGGGCCAGCCATCCAGCCCGGTGCCATCACGCTGAAAAAAGGGCCACCACCAGTTGAGGGTTGCTGAGGGACACACGCCATGGAATACTGGCCCGGAGGCAGGCAGAGCGTATCGGCATCGAACTGCGTGTCGCTGACCATGGTGAGTGTTCCGCCGGCCACCAGATCCATTTGCTCATCGAATATGGAGTAGTTGAAGTCGCCGATGACCAAGGCTCCCCCGAGGTTCTGCATGCTGGGGATGATGGTGGCACAAGGCTCAGGCGGGCACAGATCGAGGTTCAAGCTCCATGTGCAGGCTAACTCCGAAGTGAAATTGGTCCATAGCTGCAGGGTGCCCGTGAAAGGCCCCGCAGGCATAGTGGCATCGGGATGAACGGCGAGCACATGCGTACTCTCGGCGCCGATGCCGAAGAAATTGACTGTCTCAATAGCAAGAGTATCGCCACTCGTGTCGAAGAGGATGAAGTTGGGGTAGTCGAAAATCTCGTTGAAATTGCTGTTGACCACGCGCACCACGATGGCTGTATCGGTGAAGGCATGCCACTGAACGGAAACGATCTCCAGGTTGTCACAGGGAGTGCCGCCGCCCATCACCACGAACGTGTGCTGCGGCGCTGGCGCGAAATCGCCCACGAATGTTCCGTTGATCACAATGGTGTAGGTGCCTGCGGGGAGCTGACCCAGTTGGATGGTCTCGGTGTGCGGCACGATCACCGTGAGGCCCCCTAAGTCCTGCGCCGTGATGTTTATGGTGACGACGTTTCCGGTCACTTGCGCGCTGGCACTGGTCACTGAGGCGCCCGTGCTGCTCAGCCCGCCGTTCAGGTCGATGCTGATGTTGTCGGCCGTGGTGGCCGGCTGCGGAATCACCACAATGTCGTTGATGTAGAAGAAGGTCTGCGCGTGGGTGAAGGCAGCAAGGAAGAGTGCGAGGGAGGCAAGTAATGTGCGTGGCATACGGGTGCGGTTATGGCATCATGACGGATGATTCGGGAGCGACGCTGCCTCGACTGGCATTCCACCCTCGATCACAAGGCCCAAGTGGCTGCTGGCTTC
>DAORNP010000089.1:15060-16251 GCA_035441065.1 Flavobacteriales bacterium
AAGCATCGGGCCGTCCGGTAATGGCGATCAGGCGATCGCCGCCAAGGAGCACGGTGGAGCCCGTGGGCGAGATCCAGGTCCCGCCGCGCTGCACCATGGTGACCATCGAACCGCGAGGGAGCGATAAGCGCAGCAGGCTCTTGCCGATGGCCACGCTGTCCATCGGCACATGCAGGACCACCTGCTGGCCCCTTGTTTCAGGGCTGATCTCCACGTCGAGCGAGGTGCGGCTGCGCGCCTGCATCGGTCGCTGCACGTTCAGCAGCTTCGCCACCATCGGCAATGTGGTGCCCTGGATCGCCACCGAGGTGAGGACGACGAAGAAGACCAGGTTGAAGATGAGGCCACTGCCCTCGATACCAGCCACCATTGGATACGTGGCCAGGACAATGGGCACCGCGCCGCGCAGGCCCACCCACGAGATCATCAACCGCTTGGCGAAAGCCATCCGGAAGGGTGACAATGCCAGCAATACAGCAATGGGCCGTGCCACCAGAATGAGCATGAGTGAGATCAGCAATCCCGACGACATCACCGGGACGAGCTGCTTGGGGAAGACCAGCAGCCCGAGCACGAGGAACATGATGATCTGCACCAGCCAGGCCTGCCCATCGTAGAACTGAACGAGGCTCTTTTTGTGGACGAAGTTTCGATTGCCCATCACGATGCCAGCGAGGTACACCGCGAGGAATCCGTTGCCTCCGATGAGCTGTGTGCCCGAAAAGGTGAGCAGCACCAGGGCCAGCAGCAGCACCGGATACAATCCATCGAAGTCGAGCTGCATGCGATTGACCAACCGTGTGGCGAGCACGCCCATGGCCCATCCCGCGAGCGCGCCGATGACCATCTGCTGCACGAAGAGCAATCCGAGCGACCAGTAGCCTGCGCTGGCATCCAAGCCGGATAGCAGTTGCAGTGCCGCCGTGGTGAGCAGATAGGCCATTGGATCGTTGCTGCCCGACTCCAATTCGAGCAACGGCCGCAGGTTGCCACGCAGGCCCACGCCTTTCGAGCGCAGGATGGTGAACACCGCTGGCGCATCGGTGCTGGAGATGATGGCGCCGAGCAGCAGGCCTTCCTTCCAGGTGAGCGATGTGAAATAAGGAACGGCCATACCGACAACAATGGCGGTGGTGAGCACACCCACCGTGGAGCGGGAGAAACCTTGCCAGAGCACGGGCCGGATGCTGT
>DAORNP010000090.1:0-7942 GCA_035441065.1 Flavobacteriales bacterium
TCGGCGCCATGCTGTTCGGCATAAGCGGCAAGCACAGGTACGCTGTCCATTTCGGGCGTGACTGAATGCGAGAGAATGACCATTCGCCGGTCACCGGCATAAGCCTGTTGCACCCGCTCAAGGTTCTTGGTCATCTTCGGGCAAATGGTAGGGCAGGTGGTGAAGAAAAAGTCGGCAACGATGATGCGGCCAGCGATGCTCGCCTTGGTGATGGTGTCGCCGCGCTGGTCGATCAATGAGAAGTCGTTGATCCGATGCTCGCCTTCAGCCAGCCATACGTCCTTATCAACAAGGCGCGGGTTGATCTGCTTCGGGTGGTAAACGGGCAACTGGTCCGCAGGGCGGATGAGGAGATAGCCGGCGATGATGAGCGCGCAAGCGATCGCCGAGAAGGCGAGGAAGCGCAGGAGGATCGGATTCATGCCCACGGCCTCAAAGGTCGCGCAGGTTCAGCGTGTAGGTGATGGAGGTGATCCAGCGATGCGTGGGCCAGGCGATATCACGCTCGCGATCATGCACCACCGCGGCGGTGATCGCATGCCCCTTGGACAGCTTGTACTGCGTGCCCAGCTGCCATCGCGTCCCGAAGTAAGACCAGCCCTTGTTCCCGGCCCAGGTGAAGAACTCAACGCTCACTTCCGGGTCGAGCTTCCATTTCTTGAAATCGTATCCGAGCTGCACACGGTTGCGGAACACCTCGCGCTGCCCGCCCCAATCAACATAGTTATGCTGGTATATGAAGCGATAGTTGGCGGCTGCTCTGCCGAAGGTGCGCTCGGCCTCGGCCTGCAGGATGCTGCGCTGCCTTAGGCCAGGCCGTCCGGTGCGCGCCGCGAAACGATGCTCGTATGCAAGCGTGAGCCACTTGGCGGCACGGTAGCGCACGTTCACGTCGAGGAAGACCTGCCGACCGGCGAAGAAGACATCAGAACTGCGGTAGCCAAGTTCACTGCGCACACGGATGCGCTTGTAGTGATCGCCCAACGGGGAGCGCAATGCGTAAGGAAGCCGGGTGGTGACGGCTCCGGAGAGCCACAATTCTTGTCGTTGTTCCGGCCGCAGCGGTTCCTGTGCGAGCGCACAAGCCGATGCCATCAGGGCTGCTGCCAGAACTATCCCGCGCATGCTCAGTAGTTCCGCACGGTTATGCGCCCTACGTTCACCACATCCTTGCGCCCGTTCACGTTCACGCTCACGAATACCCCTTCAGTCCCGCCAGGGCAGTTCTGGCACTCACTGATGGCATAGAGTCGGTAGCTTCCTTTGCGCAGCCAGGCGAAGCGGAACTCACCATTAGGCCCTGTGCGTGTATCATCATCGTGGTAGTCGCCATCGCCGTAAATGATGTACACCCGGGTGTCCGCCAAGGGGTAGGGCTGGCCTTGCGGATTCGAGCTGTTATAGCGCTGTTCATACAGGGTGCCCCGAATCTCGGCACGACCGCCCTCTCCGGGATCCTTCTTGCAGCCCAGCAGCACTGTTGAGCAAGTCAGGGCCACGAGCCAATGCATCTTCATCATCACCTTCAGGTTAGGAGGCGGTAAATGTAGAGGCGTCGCACATGCGGTCGCGTTGGCCCGAGAACACCGGTGGACTGCCTGTCCGAGCACTGCCCGCATGGGGCGAACGACGAAGGCCCCTCCAAGCGGAAGGGCCTCCGACGCACAGGACCAGTCAATCAGCCGATTGGAACCTCCCTTCCTTTCCGCACGGGCTGTGGCTGGGCCTTGGACACGCTGACGTGAAGCACGCCATCGGCGAAACGCGCCTTCACGCTATCGGCATCTGCTTGCTCTGGCAATTGGAATGAGCGTGCGAACGATGCATAGCTGAATTCCCTTCGGCGCCAGTCCTTCATGTCTTCGCTCTTCTCTTCCTTGCGCTCACTGCTCACGGTCAGGATGCCATCTGCAACGCCCACCTTCAGCTCTTCCTTCTTGAAGCCGGGAACCGCCAACTCCAACTCATAGCCTTGCGGCCCCTCCTTGATGTTCACCGCAGGCATCTCAAAGGGCTTGAAGCCACGGAGCGCGGATGCGCGCTCAGGAAGCCAGCCTTCCGGGAATGCGAACGCATCATCGTCGAAGAACCGGCTCAGGAACCGCGGGGCAATCGAAGTGTTCATGGCGTTTGGGGTATTGGGGTTTGCATGGCGAAGTGAGTATGGCGCAGAGGCCTGGTCCATGATCATGGTCACTCCCGGAAATGATGCAGGACAGCATGTCGGCCTATGGTGGGATCCGATTGTGGAAAACAAAATCGCAGGGTTGGGCCCATGACGTTGAGGTCTGATACTTTGCCCCTCGAAAGGAGAAAGTGAAACAGCCAGAGATGACCTTTTCAGCACAGATCGACGACCTCACCACCGCCCTGCGCCACACGCGCTCTCGCCTGCTGGCACCGGTGGACCCCTTCCAGAATCAGCTTCCGCGCGACCCGGAGATCTTCATCGAGGACACGCTCTATTACGTAATGGACCAATGGTCTGAGGACCTGCGCGCCCAAGGCCATGTGCTCGAGGAGGACACTGCGTGGAACGATGCGCGTAACCACTATCCGCGCTACGTGCTGCGCATGGCCGGCGGCAATGCCGTGCAACTGCACTTCACCGGCGAATACCCGCGCTCCTTGTTCCTCAATATCAGCAAGGGCTTCCGCAACGGCCAGCAGTTCAGCGATGCGCGTCACCTGCAGATCGAGCTGCCCATTACCATCGACGCGAACGCGTTGCTGGCCAGCTTGCTCGATGGGTTGAAGGGCGCGAACGTCTGAGCGGGCCTGGCTCAATCGTCCCACACCTTGATGCGGCCATCCTGCGCCGCGTTTGCCTTGGCACTGTGCAGGAGCGCGCCCAGCCCGCGGCTCGGGGCCGGTGCGGGCGATTGTGCCAGCACACCATCATTCAGCAGGTAGAACGATGGCAGGCTCACGATGCGCCAATCGTCGCGCAGCTGCTGCTCCGCTTCGGCGTGCAGCCACGTGTAGGTCATCCCAGGGCGCTGCCTCACGTAGCGCCGCGCTGCTTCGATGTCGTGATCCAGGATGATGGCGATCACCGGCACAACCGAGCCAACCTCTTTATTCAAAGGTTCAAGTCCCTGCAACTCCTGGTCGCAGTAAGTGCACCACGAGGCCGTGACCACTACGCAGACCGGCCCCTTCATCAAGCTATCCAGGTTCACCGCACGTCCATTCAGGTCATGCAATCGCGTTGCCGGTAAGGTCTCCCCGACGTTCATGGCGGTAAGGTCCCAGTAGGCGTTGCCTGCGATGACGCGATGCTCGGCATAGCGAGAGCCATCGGCCAAGCGCTTCAGGATGGCCAAGGCCGATGCCTTGATGACCGATGGCCCATGGTACTGCTGGTGCAGCAGGTCGATCATCACCAGTTCGCAGAGCCGATCATCCTTGAGGAATTCGCTATGGGCGAGCACGGCCTTCAGGCTGTCGGCATCGGCGATGGCATAGGCGCGCACCAGGGCCTGGCCGTGCATGCGCTGCGCGATCGCGAGCTGCTCGGCGAAGAAGCTGCGTATGAAGCGCGTGTATTCAGGGTCATCATAGAGCACGGGCCTGCCGCTCAAGTGCGACTTGAACAGATCTGCTTCATTCACGCGCGGGCCATGCCGCATGCCAGCGAAGCTGAAGGTGAGGTAATGGCCGAACCATGCATCATTCACATCGCGGTAGAAGTGGCGCACCCGCGTCTCGAAGCTGTCGATGCGCGCCTTGCTGAACGAAGGCATTACGAACAGCGTAGGTGGGCGGCGCAGAGAGTCGGGCGCGGTGCCTTCTTTCCGCACAACCGGAAGCGCCTGCATGCCAGCTGCTTCATCGGTGGCCAGGTCCTCGGCGATGAAGCCATCGATGCGCGCGTTGAGGTCGCTGGTGAGCGCATTCACATCGAGCGGTTCCAGCTCATGGAATACAAGGTCGGTTCGCGCAGTGCCGCGGATCGTTCGTGCCGTGCGTGCGTCGGGCGGATTGAAGGTGATGGTGTACCGCGATCCGGGCCGTGCGAACAGATCGCCATGCACATCGCCGATCCGGATGCGCAGGCGTGCGGTTCCGGTCACGGTTCCAGTGAGCTCCCCGTTGCCGCGGTCGTCGAGCAGAGCGCTCGCGATGCGCACCGTGCGGAGCGTGAAGAGGTCGTCGTAGCGGTAGAGCTGCGCCACTTGCCCCGCATGGGCCGGAGCTTTCAGCTGTATGATGGCATCCTGGGCCGTGGTGCGCATGGCCGTGAGGAGCAAGCAAGCTGCGAGTATCCGCTTCATGGCAGCATCGGCGTAACGCCTGCTGGCACCAACGCGGAAACGTCAGCGCTATTGGCCAGCAGCTCGCGCACGATGGTGCTGCTGATGTGCGCATGCTCCGGTGCCGATGGCAGGAAGATGGTCTCCACACCTGCGAGCTGGCGATTCATCAGCGCGATGCTGCGCTCGTAGCCATGGTCTGTGCTGTTGCGCAGCCCGCGCACGATGAAGCCCGCGCCCACGCGCCTGCAGAGATCGACCGTTAGGCCGCTGAACGAGATCACTTCAACCGTTGAATCGCCGGCGAAGGCTGAGCGTGCCCATGCCAGACGCTGCTCTTCGGAGAACATGGTCTTCTTCGTTGAGTTCACGCCCACGCCGATCACCACGCGGCGAAAGAGCGGCAATGCGCGGCGCACGATGCTCACATGCCCGATGGTGATGGGGTCGAAGGTGCCAGGGAATACGGCGATGGGAGCAGTCATGGGGCGTGGTGAGTTTCGGTGGTCGAGGGCCCGAAGAAACTGAACTGCACCAGCCCATAGCTCCGCTGCAGCTGGAAACCGGGCAGATGGGCGATGCTGATGCGCTCGGAGTGCTCCACGATCAACGTTCCATCCTCATCCAGCAACCCCAGCTCCCGCACCAAGGTAGGCACGCGCTCGATGCCCTCCATATCAAAGGGCGGGTCGGCGAAAATGATGTCGAATGGCCCGTGCGCCGATCGGAGGTAGGTGAACACATCGGCGCGCACGCGATGCCAGTTCGATGCGTTCAGTTCGCGCGATAGGTTGCCCATATGGTCGTATAAGCGGCGGTCGCTCTCCACGCTGATGACTTCCTGTGCGCCTTGCGAGAGGAACTCCAACGACATGTTGCCTGTGCCGGCGAAGAGGTCGAGCACGCGGATGCCTTCCAGCGGGACACGGTTCCGCAGCACGTTGAAGAGTCCCTCTTTGGCGTAATCCGTGGTGGGCCGCGCATCGATGCCAGCAGGCGGATGGATGCGACGGTTGCGGTATTTGCCGCCTATGACGCGCATGCGAATTGCTCGAGCAGGGCCAGCCATCGATGCGGTGCCGTTCCCGGCTCTGCAGCATGCCCATTCCACGGAGGCAGGGCGGTGCGCGCCTTGGTGAAATACCGCTGAAGCAGGTCCTGCTCGTGCTGCGTGAGGTGGGTGCCGCCATGCAGGAGCCGCAGGTCGGCTGGCGCATATCCGCTCCCATTCGCTGCGAGCAAGGCGTAGTAGAGCGCATCCTGCGAACTGCGCGCAGGATAGGTGGTGGAGAGCTGCAACTGGCCCCGGTCGGCAACCGCGCAATCAAGGCGGTCGTGACCACGATGGATCAGCAGCACAGGTTCCTCGGCCGAACGGGCCAGAGCACCTCGGGCCATCAGCGATTGCATGGGTACAGGCCGAGCACTTGGGAATCGGTCGAGCACGGCGCGTTCGAGCTCATCGTCATGCAGGTACACGCAAACCGCGCCAAGGCTCTCGACGGATTCGGATCGCATGGCACCCGTAGGAAGTCCACCGTGCACCAGCCGCAGATGCTGGGCCTCTGTGCCTGGCGCCATGGCTGATTCAGGGACCAATGTGCTCCATTCGGGCAAGGTCACGAAACTCGTGGCCCTTGGGTGGTCAGGTACGGCATCGACGTCCAAAGCGGTCAGGCCTTCGGACCAGTGAAGCGAGACCACCTCGCCCGTTTCCAGGTCATGGGCGCACCAAGCGCATTGGGCTTCGTTGATCAGCACGCTCAGGTGCCAGGCCCGTTCGCGGCCAGGCGAATAGCGCGGCGCGCTCCAGCCCCCGCTTTTCATGGCCCTATTCGCGCCAATTACCGTCGTCGGTGGGCTTCTCCATGCTCCCGAACTGCAAGGTGTCGCCAGGGAACTTGGGGCTGGGGTCCTTGCAGACCAGCACCGGGGCATTGCGGCCACTGAGTGCCAGCATGCCGGCTTTCAGGATGAACGGCTTGCGCGACGAAGGCGAATAGATGAAGCTATCGGGATTGAAAGGATACACGCGCCCTTCCAAGGCTTTCTGTGTGCGGAAAGTGCTGTCAAGCACACTCACTTGGATGGTATCGCGGACGATCAGGCCCAGCTCAAGCGCTCTTAGTTCGGTGAGCGTGTCCGGCACCTGGCCGATGGCACGGATAACCGGGTAGGTGCCTTGTTTGACGAAGTCACGAAGCACATCCAAGCTGCCCGTGTACGCCCCATTGGCGAGCTTGTACTTGCGCTGCGCTTCGCGGATGTCCGTGAGCGCCTGCTTGAGCTGGTTCTCGTAAACCTTCTTGGCCTCACGCAATTCCATCTCCTCGGCCACCGAGCGGTAATTCCGGAATGCCAAGAATAGGGCGGCTGCGGCGCATAGCGCGCCAACGGCAACGCCCGCCTTTCGCGAAAGGATGCCCAATTGCAGCAGCAGCGCCATGGCGCCGGTGAGCAAGGTGAGGAATGCGCCGAGCTTCACCCAGACATTCTGGTCATCCATCACCGCCATGATGAAGATGACACCGCCAGCGATGATTAAAAGGACCGGGAACACGTATCCGCCAATGCTCTTCATGGTTGTTTGGGGTCTGCGAGGCGGCCAAAAGTAGAATAATTTCACCCCGTGCTCCGGCGCGCTCGCTGGCCCCGCAGCGCCGTTTCCCGTGGCATCTTCGTATCACGTCACCCCTGCGCTTCAGGCCCTCTCCGAACGCATCGTCACCAGCCTTCGGCATACCCCTACACCGGGACAATCGCGCGCCATCGACGCCTTCGCCCGTTTATTAGCCACGACCCAGCCCGGCGCCACGCTGATTCTGCGTGGCTATGCAGGAACCGGCAAGACCACACTGGTGGGGGCGCTGGTATCCGCCTTGCGAAGCGCCCGCATGCCAGTTGTGCTGCTTGCGCCCACCGGGCGCGCAGCCAAGGTGCTCGCCGCCCATGCTCGGTTGTCGGCAAGCACTATCCACCGCCGGATTTACCGTGTGGGCGATGAAGGCGATGGCTACGCGCTGGGCATGGCGCCAAACAAGGATGCGGGTGCGCTGTTCATCGTTGACGAGGCCAGCATGATCGGCGGAGATTCCCATGATGAAGGGTTCGGGTCACGCGACCTGCTCGGCGACCTCATCGAGCATGTGGCATTCGCGCCAGGCTGCAAATTGCTCTTCGTGGGCGACCCGGCCCAATTGCCGCCGGTAGGCAGTGATCAGAGCCCGGCCTTGAGCGCGCGCCATCTGAGGTCGTTGGGCCTGGCTGCAGGTGCGGTGGAACTCACCGAGGTGGTGCGGCAATCCGAGGCATCGGGGATCCTTCGGAACGCCACCGATGTGCGGGGCATCTTGTTTCCTCAGCCGGCAGCTGCCCAAGACCCTTCCGGGTCCGCTTCACCTCAGCGCCTTCTCCCGCGCTTCGTCGCATACCCCGATGTCATCCGCACCGATGGCTACGATCTGCAGGAGGCGCTGGAATCCGCTTATGCACGTGATGGCGACGATGAGGTTTGCGTGATCACGCGCAGCAATAAACGCGCGTACCTCTACAATCAGCAGGTGCGTGTGCGCATCCACGGCTATGAGGAGGAGCTCAATCCGGGCGATCGCCTCATGGTGGTGAAGAACAACTACCTCTGGGCCGGCCTCAACGGCAAACCGGAGCTCATCGCCAACGGGGAGCCG
>DAORNP010000090.1:7989-16165 GCA_035441065.1 Flavobacteriales bacterium
CCGACCTCACCGTTTCTTGGTGGAGCGGAAACGAGGAGCGCGAGCTCGAGGTGAAGGTGATGCTCGATACGCTGGCTGCGGAATCGCCTGCGCTGCCCTCGGCGCGCATGCGATCGCTGATTCAAGCCGTGCGGGAAGCGCATGCCGGCAAGCCGCGCCGTGAAGTGGTGAAGCTCTTGCGGGAGGATCCGCATGCCAATGCATTGCAGGTGAAGTACGCTTATGCCGTTACCTGCCACAAGGCACAGGGCGGGCAATGGCGCACGGTGTTCGTGGACCAAGGCTACTTGACCGAGGAGATGGTGGACAGGGAGTATCTCCGCTGGCTATACACTGCGATCACGCGCGCCACGGATCGGTTGCACTTGCTCAACTTCCATCCGCGCTTCTGGGGCGAAGCGGATTGAGCGGTCCATCAGCGGCCCCAATGCACATCCACCTCCGCAGAGGAAGCCATGCTCACGAGGTGCGCATGGCCGATCCGCCAGGTGCGCACGTGGTATTGCGGAGGTGACATCCGTATGAATTCCGGGTGCGATACCACCATGGTGTTCGCCCCGTCGAGCACACGCAGTTCTTTCAGGTCGTCCATGATGCCGACGCCGCTGGCCTTCAGCACAGCTTCCTTGCGGGTCCAGAGTTCCAGGAAGCGGCGCTTGCGGGCATCGCTGGTGAGTTCTGACAGGTGCTGCGTCTCTGCCGGCGTGAAGTAATGGCTGGCCACCGCTTCATGATCCACCCGGCGATGCATGGTCTCCACGTCGATGCCGATGTCGATGCCTTGCCCGAAGCCCAAGAGAACCGCATCCTTGGTATCGCTGAAGTTGAAGCGCAGGTCATGCCCTTCGAGGTGCGGCTTTCCAAATGGGCCACGGACGATACGAAGATCGGCAGCCGGCGTGCCCAGCACTTTGCCGAGCACATCACGCAGCCATCCATGGCCGAGGATGAAGCGCTCACGGTCCGCATCGAATCGGAACCTTGCCGCACGGTCACGCTCCGACGCATCGAGAACGCCTTCGTGCTGATCAATCATTGGCCGCAATTCTTCCAGCGATGCAATGAATAGCGTGACACCATCCGACGCGGAGGCCGCTGCTGCTGCATCGGGCCAGTCCATCGGTTCGGTCGCCGAACTGTGCAATGCGATGGTGCGACCGGGCATGCTGCGAAGGAACGGCGAAGCTCAGCTACATGTCTCATTGATGAGTTCGCGGACGACGCCGGCCAATTCCCGGCCATGCGACTTCACCATCTCCGCATGGTTGCATTGAATCTGCTTCAGAAGGAAGCGGCCACGCACTAACGAATACCAGCCAAGGTCAACAGGACCCCAGTCATCTGAAGCGCGTATCAATGCGAGCAGGCCTTCATAAGGCTTGGGCTTGTACGCGGAAATGGCATTGCTGTACGTGTGTATGATGTGGTAGTGATTTAGCTTGCCGTTCAAGGGCTTGCCACGTCTTAGTTGATTCTCGACGATTTGCCCGACCAGTTGGTCCTTCAGCATGCCGAGGAAATGTCGGCCATGCTGCATGGCTTCATCATGTAAGCTTGGAACATAGCTGTCGATGATGATCAGCAAAGGCGGTCGCGCACCGGAAGCGGTTAGTTGTTGGGCCATCTCGTAGGCCACGATGCCACCGAAAGAATACCCGCACAGAACCACCGGGTCCGAAGGAACTGAAGCTCGCAGATCTGCCAGGTAGCGGGCGGCGATCGTCTCAACTTGATCCAGCGGGATGCGCCCGCCGCTGTCGCCCTGATGCTTCAGGGCATACACGGGCCGCTCATTGTCCAGGTATTCCGGGAAGAGCCGGCTGGCCTCGTCGCACAAAACGCTCACAAAGGGTATCCGGTTCCCTGTTGTCCTCAGCTTGACCAAGAAGCTCTGCGGCATGGGATGTACACCTAGGGCGCAGCCAAACTACCTGGTTGCCGCATAGCGATGAAGCGGTGTAGACCAAACGCGTGAAGTGAGCGATGCGCTTGACGGCTCAGAGCGCCAAGGATCACCGGATCGCTGACATTTTGCTCATTGCGCCTTGCCCAGCTTCTTTCTCCAGGATGTGGGCGAGCTGCTGCACATGAGGTTCCTTGATGACGCTGTAGTGGTCGCCGGGTAGGACCTTCACATGGAGCCCTCCTTTGGCCAAGCCCTCCCAGCCCATCGATTGCGGTCCCCATGAATCCTGCGCCTTCAGAACCGTAAGTGCGCCTTTCCAAGGCTTCGGCTTGTAGGCCAGCACGGCGCGGTCGTAGGTATCGATGATGTGGAAGTTGCGGTAGCGCGTGGGCACCGTGCCATCGTTGCGCAGGGCGCGCTGCACGATCCAGCGGTAGATCATGTTCTTCAGCGGCGTGTAGAAGCGCATGTCTGATTCGATGGCCTTGGCGTGCAACGCGGGAGAATAGGTGTCGATCACGGAGAGCATCGGCACATCGTCGCCGGCCTGCGAGAGTTGCTGCGCCATTTCATAGGCCACGATGCCACCGAACGAGAAGCCCGTGAGCAAGTATGGCCCCTTCGGCTGCGCTTGCTTCATCTCACGGATGAAATGAGCCGCGATGGCTTCCACGGATGTGTGCTCGATGCGCTTGCCGTCCTCGCCCTGGTGGAAGAAGGCGTAGAAGGGACGCGTGTTGCCGATGTGCTTCGGGATGAAGTGGCTGGCCTCATCACCGTGGACGATGAACAGGGGTAAGCCATTGCCGCCGGGCTGCACGAGCGAGAGATTCTTCCAGTCGTGAGTCGCGCCTTCGCCCTTGAGCAGCTCCGCGAATTGCGCGATGGTGGGCGCCTCGAAGAGCGACTTCAGCGGAAGCGTCTTGTTGAACTGCTGCTCCACCTGCCCGAGCAACTGGATGCCGATGAGCGAATGGCCGCCGAGGTCGAAGAAGTCGTCGTGGATGCCGATGTCCGACACGTTGAGCAGCTTGCCCCAGATAGCAGCGAGCGATCGCTCGATGGTGTTGCGCGGCGCTACATGCTCGGCCTTCAGCGCGCTGGCTTGCGCGCTTGGCAACGGCAGTGCGCGGCGGTCGATCTTGCCGTTCGCGGTGAGCGGCAGCTCGTTCATCACCATGAATCCGGTGGGCACCATGTAGGCGGGCAGCTTGGCGCGCAGATGCTCGCGCACCGTGTTCAGCAGTTCGTCCTGGTTGTGCTTGTGCGCATCGGAAGGCACCACGTAGCAGGCCAGTTGTTTCTCGCCGGGGCCATCCTGACGCGCCACCACCACCTTGTCCTTCACGGCCGGTAGGTCGTTCAGCGCGTTCTCGATCTCGCCCAGTTCCACACGGAAACCGCGGATCTTCACCTGTCCATCGCCACGGCCGATGAAGGCGATGCTGCCGTCGGCCTGCCACTTCACGATGTCGCCGGTGCGGTAGAGTTTGGCGCCGCTCTTCCCGCTGAAGGGGTCGTCGATGAACTTCTCCGCCGTGAGGTCTTCGCGCTTCCAGTAACCCAGGGCCACACCATCGCCACCAGTGTAGAGCTCGCCCTTGCGGCCCACCGGAACAGGATTGCGCTGGTCGTCGAGGACATGCACGGTGGTGTTGTTCAGCGGGAAGCCGATGGGCACGCTGTCGGTGATGCTCGCTTCGCTGTTGATGGGGAAGCAACAAGTGAAGGTGGTGTTCTCCGTTGGGCCGTACCCATTGATGAGCACGTTGGGGCCGAGCGCCTTCAGCGCCTTCTTCACGTGATGTACGCTCAGCACGTCGCCGCCGGTAAGGATGTGCTTCAGGCCGCGCAGGCGGTCGAGCTGCTCGTCCACCAGCATGTTGAAGAGGCCCACGGTGAACCACACGCTGGTGACCTTGTGCTTCTGGATCGCATTGCAGATCTCGGGCAATGTGGGCTTCTGCTGCGCTTGCAGAACGAGTCTTCCGCCGTTGAGCAGCGCGCCCCAGATCTCCAGGGTGCTGGCGTCGAAACTGATGTTAGAGAGCTGCAGCCAGCAGAGGTCGGGGCCGAAGGCCACGAAGTTCTGCTCGCGCACCAGGCGCACGATAGCACGGTGCGGTACCACCACGCCTTTCGGCGTGCCCGTGCTGCCGCTGGTGTACATGATGTAGGCCGGCGCGTCGGACGACAACTTGGGCATCGCGACCGCCGCGCTATCCTTCAACTCATCAAGGAAGATGGTGCGCGCGTTGTGCTTAGGCAGCACATTCACCAGGTGCCTTTGCGTCAGCATCACCTTCACGTCCGTATCGCTGAACATGAAGGCGAGGCGATCGGCGGGGTACGCGGGATCGAAGGGGACGAAGCAGCCGCCTGCGCGCAGCGTGGCGAGCATGGCCACGACCATGTCAAAGCTGCGATCCATGCAGAGGCCCACCGGTTCGCCGGGCTTCACGCCCATGCCCACAAGTGCATTGCTCAGCGCCTGCACGCGCTGCTGGAGCTCGCGGTAGTTGAGCTTCTGGTCGAGCAGCTCAACGGCGGTGCGGTCCGCATGCTTCGCGGCCATATCATCGAATAGGCTGCCGATGTCCACCTTCGGATAGGCGGTGGCGCGGCCATGCCACTCGGGCTTGGGCAATTGCTGCTCACCGGTGATTGCAGCATCTCCGATCAGATCGGCGATGGCGGCCGATGGCGCCGCGCTCACGCGTTTGATGAGCGCGATGAGCTGGTCCATCCAGCCGCGCACGGTGGCCTCGTCGAAGAGGTCGGTGTTGTAGCTCCACTCGAGTGTGAGGTGCCCTTCGTTGCCGGTGGCATTCAGGAAAAGCTCGAAGTTCTCGAAGGCGCGTGGGTTGCTGATGAAGCGATGCTGCAGCCCATCGAAGCCGACGCCATCGTCCATGTTCATGTCGATGTTGAACACGACGGGACAAAGCGGAATGCGTCCTGGCTCGCGCGGCACGTTCAGCTTCCGCAGCAGGGTGCCGAAGGTGTACTTCTGATTGTCGAAAGCATCGAGTACTCCGGTGCGACGCGCTTTTAGATGCTCGATGAAGGGCTGATCCTCGTCCACGCGGCTGCGCAAGGCGAGCAAGTTCACGCAGTGCCCCACCAGGTGCTTCATGCCCAGGTCGCTCTGGCCGGCGGCGGGCAGGCCCACCACGATGTCGCTGTCGCCGGTGAGCTTGTGCAGCAGCACCTCGAAAGTGGTCATGAGCGTGGTGACGAAGCTGGCGCCGCTGCGCGTGGCCACTTCTTTCAGGCCGCGCACGATGTCAGGTGTGAGCAGCAGGTCGAGCCGGTTGCCTTTGTAAGTCTTCTGCTTCGGCCGTGGGCGGTCGGTGGGCAGGTCCAGGCGCGGCACTGGGCCTTTGTAGAGGTCGAGCCAGTAGCGCTCCACGGCCGCGTGCTCGGGGCTCTTCGCGAAGTCGATGGTGGCGAGGCTGTACTCGCTGAAAGTGCTCGCTTCTGGCAGCTTCGGCGCGTTATTGTTCTTGACCGCGTTGTACAGCGCGCTGATCTCCGCCATCATGATGCCGAGGCTCCAGCCGTCGCACACCACGTGGTGGCCGCACAGCCGCAGCAGGTGGAGATCGCGAGCGACCTTGATCAACTGCGCCCGGAAGAGCGGGCCGTTGCGGAGGTCGAAGGGCGTGGTCATGTCCTTCTGCGCGATGGTGTCGAGTTGCTTGGCGCGCTCCGCATCGTTCAAAGAAGAGAGGTCGATGAACGGCAGCTCGGATCGCGCTTCATTGGTCACGAGCATACGTGTGCCGCTGGCGTTGAGCGTGGCGCGCAGCGATTCGTGACGCTTTACCAGTGCGAGCATCGCCTGCTCCAATGCGTTGCGATCGAGATTGCCCTTCAGTTCCAGCGATACGCTTTCGTTGTACGCGCAACTCGCGTCAACACCCATCTCCGATGCGGTGAGCACTTCGCGTTGAGCCTCCGTGGTGGGAATGGCGCGTTCTATGGCCGGACCCGCGAAGGGGTCGAAGTCAACGGGAACGAAACGCGGCTCTTGGATGAACTTCTCCATGCTGTGGTATGACCTTCGTTGTGCTGACTTAATCGAAGTGCTCTCTAATGCCCTTGCGGTTCAAGAATCGGACGAGCAAGCCGAGCGGAATGGTAATCGCGATGGCTACGATGTATGGAAAGAATGCGAATGACATGACCATTGGATCTACTCGCATAGAGTTGGACAAACCAATCGACATCCACCACAAACTCAGTATCAGCAAAGCCGTGAGTGCGGTCACCAGGAGATTAGCCCATCGCTTGTATTGTCGAAGGAAGATGCCGCCAATAAGATAGACGGCGCCAATTGCGACCATGGTCAAACAAAGTGCTAAGTAGTTGTTGAATGCGACATCCACGGTTAAACCAAATGTTGGTGAACCATGAGGAGGAGGTGGGAATTCGATGTCGGCTCCCATCATCGTGTGCATGAGCGCACCGGATGAGTTGCTGAGAACGATTAAAGCGCCAATGATTGCCACGACCAATCCTACCTGCTTGATTGTGGCAGGCTTGTTCGTGGTTACGGACTGTTTCATTGGATTGCCTGTTCTCTATCAATTCTCGTCCAGTTCAACCATCAGGTACTTGCCTTGCCGTTTCGGGTCCGGCACGAACCAAGCGGGCTCGCCTTTCGGCGTGCGGCCCAAACGTGCTCCCGCCACGGGAGCTTCCATCGCGCTGATCACACGCTCGCTCAGTTTGCGTACGTGCCCGCCCAGCACGCTGTTCACGGTGGGGATGGGGTAGGTGCGCTCCGGCATGAAGCCGCTCTCGCGCAGCTCTTTGCAGGTCTTCTCCACCGTGGTGATGATGAACTCGATGTCGGCTGCCGTATGCGCTGTGGTGATGAAGTGCGGAAAGTCGAGCACGTGCACGCCGTGGTAGCGCATCAGCATGAAGAAGAGCTCGGTGTAGTTGATGCTCTCGTCGTACTTCGTCTTGAAGGCGCTGCCGAAATTGACCCACCGGTAGGGGAGCTGGTACTGGTCGAAGAGCTCGTTAACGCGCGCGACCATGTCCTCGGTGATGATGTTGAGGCGCTCCTGCAAAGCAGGTCCTTCGTTCTTCATGTACACCAAGGCGGCCTTCATCGCGGCTAGCGTCAGTGGGTGGCGCACGAAGGTGCCGGCGAAGTAGGTGACGCCTGCGGGCGGCACGCTGTCATCGCCGTACTGCCAATGGCCGCCGTCGAGCGCATCCATCCATTCGCTCTTTCCAATCATGGCGCCCACGGGCATGCCACCGCCGATCACCTTGCCGTAGGTGCCGATATCGGCCTGGATGCCGAAGAGCGCCTGCGTGCCGTTGGGGTGCGTGCGGAAGCCCGTGATCACCTCATCGAAGATCAGCGCGGTGCCGTTCTCCTGCGTGATGCGGCGCACTTCCCGGAGGAAGTCCACGGGGCGGAACTCCATGCGACGGCTCTGCACCGGTTCCACCAGCACGGCGGCCGCTTCATGGCACCGCTGCTTGATGATCTCCAGGCTCTCGGGCGTGCCGTAATCGAGCACCAGCATGTTCTGCACGGCCTCGGGCATGATTCCGGGTGCGCCGGGATAGCTCTTCTTGCTCTTGCTGCCGCGGATGATCACCTCGTCGTTGATGCCGTGGTAGCTGCCGCTGAAGGAGATGATGAGGCTGCGGCCGGTGACCGTGCGGGCCATGCGCATCGCGCCGAGCACGGCTTCTGAACCCGTGTTGCACACGGCGGCGCGTTCAGCGCCGGTGAGCTCGCAGAGCAGCTTCGAGACTTCCGCTGCCAGCGGATGCATGGGGCCGATCTCGATGCCGGTGTCCAGTTGCTTGTGGCAGGCTTCCTTGATGAAGTCGGGCATGTAGCCGAACATCGAGCTGCCGAAGCCGCTGAGGATGTCCACGTACTCGTTGCCGTCGATGTCCCACAGGTGGCAACCCACACTGCGGTCCACCACCACCTGGTAGATGAGCTCCTTCGTTTGCGGTTTGAAACCGGTGACCACCCGCGGGTCGGCCATCGGCTTGCGGTTCTCCTGAGTGAAGGCCTTGCTCTTCGCGGTCTTCGCCACGTAGCGCTTCACGAAGGCGTCGAACCACGCACGCTGCTGCGGCATCATATCGTCCACCTTCTCCTTGCTGATGCGCGCCTGTGCACCGAAGACCTTCTTCAACTCGGGTGCGTCCTCCAATGCGTTGACCGTTGGCGTTGCGGCAGCAGCGGGTCGACCATGGTCGACCCCCACAGCCGCGCCACCACCG
>DAORNP010000091.1:0-7690 GCA_035441065.1 Flavobacteriales bacterium
GGTGTACTTATCCACTTGCGGCTTGATCTCAACCTTGGTATGTCCGTAGGCCTTGTTCAGCCAGGCCATGTCGATCTCATTGTCGAAGTGGCCGATGTTGCACACGATGGCCTTGTCCTTCATCTTGCGGAAGGCGGCCTCGGTGACGATGTTGAAGTTGCCCGTGGTGGTGATGATGATGTCCGCGCGGTGAACGTTCGGCACCAGCTTCTTCACCTCAAAGCCATCCATGGCGGCCTGCAACGCACAGATGGGATCGATCTCGGTGACGATGACCCGAGCGCCTGCGCCACGGAGCGAGGCCGCAGTGCCTTTGCCCACGTCGCCATAGCCGCACACGATGGCGACTTTGCCGGCCATCATGATGTCGGTGGCGCGGCGGATGGCATCCACTGCGCTCTCCTTGCAGCCGTACTTGTTGTCGAACTTGCTCTTGGTGACGCTGTCGTTCACGTTGATGGCGGGCATCACCAAGGTGCCGTTGCGCTCACGCTCCATCAAGCGCAGCACGCCTGTGGTGGTCTCCTCGCTGAGGCCCTTGATGCCCTTCACGAGCTCGGGGTACTTGTCGAAGACCATGTTGGTGAGGTCACCACCATCGTCGAGGATCATGTTCAGGGGCTGACCACCTTCAAAGGCGAAAATCGTCTGCTCGATGCACCAATCGAACTCCTCGTTGTTCATGCCTTTCCAGGCGTAAACGGGGATACCCGCTTGGGCAATGGCCGCTGCGGCGTGGTCCTGCGTGCTGAAGATGTTGCAGCTGCTCCAGCTCACGTCGGCACCGAGCTCCTTCAGGGTCTCGATGAGCACGGCGGTCTGGATGGTCATGTGCAGGCAGCCAGCGATGCGGGCGCCCTTCAGCGGCTTGTCCTTTCCGTATTTCTCACGGAGGGCCATGAGGCCGGGCATCTCGGCCTCGGCCAGTTCGATTTCCTTGCGGCCCCAGCTGGCGAGGCTCATGTCCTTCACTTTGTACTTCACTTGTTCGGCGGTCTTGGTGCTCATGGGTGCTGTCGTGTTCGCTGCAATGACGTTTGCGGCCCGCGAAAGTAGCCTCTTGGCTTGGAACAAGCAGTGAAGCGGTATGTTCGCATCGATGGGCGAAGTGCTAAAGTTCCTTGTTGCAGCCAGGTCCGAGGGTCGGAAGCTATTGGCCGTGCTCATCGACCCCGATTTCGGCACCGATGAAGCCGCCTTGGACCGCATCGTGCAGAATGCATGCATGGCCAAGGCCGACCTGCTTTTCGTGGGCGGCAGCTTGCTCACCTCGGCCTCCTTCGACCGCTGCGTGGCGCTGGTGAAGCGCTGGAGCTCGAAGCCCGTTGTGCTCTTCCCCGGCAGCCCTTCGCAACTGAGCGCGCACGCCGATGCGGTACTCTTCCTCTCATTGATCAGCGGCCGCAATCCAGAATTGCTCATCGGGCATCACGTAACCGCCGCTCCCACGGTCAAGGCGCTCGGCATCGAGGCCATCCCCACAGGGTACATGCTCGTGGATGGAGGCCGCACCACCACCGCGCATTATGTGAGCCAGTCCTCTCCCATCCCGCACGACAAGCCGGGCATCGCTGCGGCCACCGCGCTTGCTGGTGAATTGCTCGGGCTTCGTGCCATCTACCTCGATACCGGCAGCGGTGCGCCAAAGAGCGTTTCGCCAGATATGATCGCTGCAGTGCGCGGAGCCGTTGATCTGCCGATCATCGTGGGGGGCGGCATTCGCAATGCGGCACAAGCGCGCGCCCTCTGTGCGGCAGGCGCTGATGTGCTCGTGGTAGGCACAGCCATCGAGCAGGACCCGGAGATTGTGTTCGCCCTGAGCGAGGCCGTTCACGGGTGAGCCGCTACTTTCAGCCCATGCGTGGCGTTGTCCTCCCCTTGCTGCTCACCATCGCGCTCACCAGCACTGGCCAGGCCGATTCGCTCTGGCGCGTGTGGAACGATGCATCGGCGCCCGACAGCGCGCGCTTGAGCGCCATGCAGACCCTCGCCTGGAAGGCCGTGTTCGAGCAGCCTGACAGCGGCATGGCGCTCGCGCTCAAGCAGCTCGACTTCGCACGACGCGTGGAATCGCAACGAGGGCAGTATGAAGCGAGCACTACGCTAGCCGTGGGCAGCAGCATGAAGAGCGATTATTCCGCCGCGCTCACGCATCTGCACGCTTGTCTGGCTCTGGCGAAAGCCATGAAGGACCCCAAGCGCGAGGCGAACACATACAGCAACCTCAGCAACGTATACCGCAGCCTCGGCGACCTGCCCATGGCGCTCACGCAACTGCAGAAGAGCCTGCGCATCGATTCCGAGCTCGGCAACAAGGAAGGCCTGGCCGGCACCTACAACAATATGGGCACCATCCAGACCGAGCTGAACAATCATCGCGATGCGCTCGGGCATTACGAGCGCAGCGCGGCATTGGCCGAAGAGCTGGATAGCGACCGCGGTCGCGCGCAGGCCGCGCTCAACCTGGGCAGCGCGTACCTCAACTTGGGTGAGCCCGACACCGCCGCGCAGCTGTTCACGCAGGGCCTCTTGCTTTACAAGCGGCTCGGGCGCAAGCTGGAGCAAGGCATGGCCTTCAACAACCTCGGGCGCGCGTTGGGGCAGCTCGGCCGCACGCCAGAGGCCTTCGCCAGCCTCGATTCGGCCGAGCGCATCTTCACGTCGCTCGGCAGCTCGCGCCAGCTCGTGCGCGCGCATGTGAACCGGGGCAATCTGCTCATCGAGCAGAAGCGCGCCAAAGAAGCCATTGCCGCGTGCAGCGAAGGCGAGCGCATCGCGGAGGGCGCGAACCTGCTGCAGCAGCGCGTGGAATGCCTGCAATGCCTGCATCGCGCGCATGAGCTGGCCGGCGATTTCCGCAGCGCGTACGCCGCGCAATCGGCATACATGAGCGTCAACGACTCCCTGCTCAAGCTGAACAACAGCAAGGAGGTCACGCGGCTCGAGGTGACCCGCGCGTACCAGGAGCGCATGCTCGCCGACAGCCTCGACAATGTGCGCAGGATGCACGAACAGGAATTGCATGCGCAGGAGCGGATCGCCAGCGAGAAAGAGCGGCGCAACTTGTTCCTCTATGCCGGCTTGGGCGTGTTGGCGCTTTCTGCAGGCCTGTGGAACCGATTGCGCTATACGCGCCGCTCGCGGGCGGCCATTCAGTTTGAGAAAGAGCGCAGCGAGAACCTCCTGCTCAACATCCTGCCCGCTCCCGTTGCCGAGGAGCTCAAGGACAAGGGCGCAGCGGAAGCACGCTCTTTCGATTCGGTCTCCGTGCTCTTCACCGATTTCAAGGGCTTCACCGCCATGAGCGAGCGGGTCACCGCCAAGCAACTCGTGAAGGACCTGCACGAGTGCTTCACCGCATTCGACCGCATCTGCACGAAGCATGGCATCGAGAAGATCAAGACCATCGGCGATGCGTACATGGCCGCCGGCGGATTGCCAACGCCGAATAGCACGCACGCAATGGATGCCATCAACGCTGCTCTGGAGATGCGCGACTTCATCGCTGAAGGCAAAGTGCGGAAGATCGAGGCTGGGCTTCCCTACTTCGAGATCCGCATCGGCATCCACACGGGGCCGGTGGTTGCGGGCGTCGTGGGCGAGAAGAAATTCGCGTACGACATCTGGGGCGATACAGTGAACACAGCCAGCCGCATGGAGAGCAGCGGCGAAGTGGGACAGGTGAACATCAGCGAAGCGACGTATGCCCTGGTGAAGGACGAGCCGGGGCTTGCGTTCACCTCGCGCGGAAAAGTGCAGGCGAAGGGCAAGGGAGAGATGGAGATGCTCTTCATTGACCGGCATGAGACTTTGGCATGATCCCCGATAGAACCGAAAAGGGCGTAAAGCGCCGCCATCCTTTATCGCTTCGCTTCACCGACAATGCGCTCGAGCGCGCATTCTGGGAGAAGCACGACCGGGATTCGCTCCTCCTGCTGCGGGTGGCGTGGTGCCTCGCGGCGGGCTTGTATATCCTCATCGGCGTGGTGCTCCTCCGCACAATTACGCATGGCCAAGGCCTGATCAGCGTGGCCTACTTCGGCATCGCCATCCCGGTGATCCTGCTCGCCATGGCAGCCAGCTTCGTTCAGCGGCTCGACCGGTGGAGGCAGCCGATTGTCCTGCTCACGTTGATCATGAGCTCGCTCATCGTGAATGCACCCTTCTTCTGGAGCGACCCGCCACAGGAGTGGAACTATGCCGCGAACATCCTCATGGTCTGCTTCACCTTCGGCTTCGTCGCGGTCCGGTTCCGCTATGCCGTGGTGAATGCGGCGCTGCTCCTGCTGCTGTTCGAGCTCATCCTGTTCGCTCCCCCTGGTCAGGACTTCACGCGCATCCTTTATGCGAACACCTTCTTCCTCTCCGCGCTGCTCGTTTCCGCAACAGCCGGATCATTGCTTGAGCGCAGCCATCGGCTCAACTTCCTGCAAGAGCGGGACCTGATCCGTGCGCGTGCGCTCGCAGAGCTCCATCGGGCGAAGAGCGACGAGCTGCTCCTGAACATCCTGCCCGCCGAGGTGGCCGATGAGCTGAAGGAGGTCGGCACCGCGCAGGCCCGACACTTCGACGCGGCCACAGTGCTCTTCACCGACTTCAAAGGCTTCACCGCCGTGAGTGAGAAGCTCGCACCGAATGACCTGGTGCGCGACCTCAATGAATGCTTCAGCGCCTTCGACCGGATCTGCGAAACGCACCGGATCGAGAAGATCAAGACCATCGGCGATGCGTACATGGCTGCCGGCGGACTGCCCACACCGAATACGACACATGCTGCGGATGTGATCAAGGCCGCACTGGAGATGCGCGACTTCATCGCCGAAGGCAAGACGCGGAAGATCGCGGCCGGGCTCCCCTACTTCGAGATCCGCATCGGCATCCACTCCGGCCCTGTCATCGCCGGCATCGTGGGCGTGAAGAAGTTCCAGTACGACATCTGGGGCGATACCGGGAACACGGCCAGCCGCATGGAGAGCAGTGGCGAAGTGGGCCAGGTGAACATCAGCGAGGCGACATATGCGCTGGTGAAGGACGAGCCTGGGCTTGCGTTCACCCCGCGCGGAAAAGTGCATGCGAAGGGCAAGGGCGAGATGGAGATGTACTTTGTGGCCAGGACCTGAACGACCTGTCCCGTTGAAGGGGGCGTTGCCCGATGAAGCATCAAACCACCAACCCGATAATTGGCGTCTTGGCGCTGGCCCTGTTGGTGGGATGCGCTGATGCTGATCAGCAACCTGCGAGGAAGGAAGCATTCTTGGCAACCCAGGCCGATTCCTTGGCGCTTGACGCATTGGGCCGGAGCTTGAATGAAGCCTTCTACGGTGGTGATACGGCCGCCGCATTGCGCATCTCTGCGACCATGTTTCGATCGTCGTTCGCACGAAGTTCTTACGCGCATTTCAAGGACGCGATCGGGGTGCGCGGCAAGGTGCTAGCCCACTTCGGTATGGTGGCCGAGACCAAGGTGGAACTCGACTCCATGCTCGGTGCCGCGGAAGCCGCACGGGACACGATGATCATGTTCTCGATACGGATGGAGCTGGCCGCATTGACCATGGAGGTTGAACGCGACCTGTCAAAGGCCTTGGCCCACATGGAAGAGGCATTGAAGCTCGACCCGGACAAGAAGTTCATGGAACAGGATCCCTTTAACTACCTCCGCCTGGCGGAATCCTATGACCTGGTGAAGCAGCACCGCCGTTCAATCATGTATTCGTCGGAGCTGCTCGCCTTGGGCGAACGCACGGAGAACACATACGCGCAGTACTGGGGGCACATTTACCTGGCTGCGGGCTACCAACGGCTTGGGGCCATGGATACGACAGCCCTTCATGTGGAAAAGGCCATCCACCTGCTCCGCACAACGCCCTCCGACCCCCATCGCGTGGCTGCCTATGGCCTGTTGGCGGGCATAGAGCGGCAGCGGGGCCAATCTGATCGCGCTGATGCGATGCTCGACAGCATGGATCTGACGGCCCAACGCTTCAGGATGCCCTTGTCCATGTTCCCGGAGGCCCTCAGGGAAAAGGCCTGGCATGCCCTGCGGATGGGGGATCCCCAAGCCGCCGCCGAAGTAGCTGGCATGCTGCAGAACCCCCAGGGCCACGCACCCCGTGGGTTCGCGGAGCAGTACTACCACCAGGTGATGGACTCCGTCTGCCTGGCCTTGGGTGACCATCGTGGCGCGTATGAGCATCACGCCCGTTACGAGGCCATGCGGGATGAGTTGGACCTGACCAGCGCCGCAGCCCGGCTGCGAAGCATCGAGACGAACTACAGGGAGGAAGCGGAACGTGCCAAACGCAGGTTGGAAGAGGAAGCCGCCGCCTTCGCCTTGCAGCGTGAACGCACGCGCCGCAACGTACTGTTGGCGGCTGGAATGGCGGCTTTCTTGTTCGGCTTCGTAAGCTACAGGCAACGCCGCAGCACCCAGAGGGCCTTGCGGCGCAGCGATGAGCTCTTGCTGAACATCCTGCCAGAGGAGGTCGCTGAGGAACTGAAGACCACCGGTGCCGCTCAAGCGAAGAACTTCGAACAAGCCACGATCCTCTTCACCGACTTCAAGGGCTTCACGCAGGTGAGCGAGAAGCTCCCACCGGCCGAGTTGGTGGCCGAGTTGAACACCTGCTTCAAGGCCTTTGATGCGATCATGGGCAAGTACCGCATCGAGAAGATCAAGACCATCGGAGATGCCTACATGGCCGCAGGCGGAGTCCCTGATCCGCAGCATGGCGCTGCGGCCGATGTGGTGCGCGCGGCCCTGGAGATGCAGGAGTTCATGAAAGCCCACAAAGCCGAACGCGAGGCGCAGAGCAAACCCTACTTCGAGATGCGTGTCGGCATACATACAGGCCCCGTGGTGGCCGGCATCGTCGGCGTGAAGAAGTTCCAGTACGACATCTGGGGCGATACAGTGAACACGGCCAGCCGGATGGAGAGCAGCGGGGAGGTCGGGCAGGTGAACATCAGTGAGGCGACGTATGCTTTGGTGAAGGATGAGACCGGCTTCACCTTCACCCCGCGCGGAAAAGTTCAGGCGAAGGGCAAGGGGGAAATGGAGATGTATTTCGTGGGTAGGAACACGATCGAGACCTGAAAGGCATGAGCGGCGAATGACGGGGAGCGAGCGGTTAAGGCCACCCACCCCATCCCGCTGTCCGCAGCTGGTAGGCCGAAGGAACGTACCTTGATCGGCAGTGAAGCGCCACTCCGCCTTCCTATGCGCCGCACTGGCAGGCCGCATCGTAGCCCAGGACCTGGGCACTGGGCCGCTCCTGCTCAACGACCGCGTGCTTCGTGACAGCACGGCGTACGTCATGGAAGTGCTGCACTCCATGCCAGGCGTCAGCCTTTACGCAGCGGGGCCGCATTACCGCATCGGTGATGATCCGTCCTATGCCGACCGTGCCTGGAACGATACGGCTTGGGCCGTATGGGAGGATCCCTACGGGATGTACTTCGGCCCGGTGGGCACCTATTGGGTGCGTTTCCACCTGGACGTCGACCCGGACATGGATACACCCGTGATGCTCGCGCTGACGGGCCATGGAACGCTGGAAGCCTACCACAACGGACGGCTCATCATCCATTCAGGCCAGTGGGACGCTCCGCAAGCCAGGGGCATCTACCACGCCCGCAGTTCAGCGCTGCTCCCCTTGGCGCGCGATGGCAGACCCGAGGTGATCGCCCT
>DAORNP010000091.1:7730-9834 GCA_035441065.1 Flavobacteriales bacterium
CATGGCCGACCTGCATACCGCCGATGTGGAGGACCGCATCCGCCGCGTGGGCACCCGCTCGCGGCTCGAGTTCGGCTTCTTCGGCGGTGTCAACGCGCTCATCCTGCTGCTGGCCACCATCATCTGGTTGCGCGACCGGCGGGAACGGAGTTGGGGCCTGCTGGCCCTCTTCGCGCTCTTCACGCTCGCGGTCACGGTGGTGTTCACCCTACCCAAAGTGGACCTCGGCATCTCCATCAGCACGGTGAACCTGGTGCTGTTCGTAGGCGAGTTCGTATACCCGCTCTCCGTGTACCTCCTTGTCCTGGTGGTACGCGACCTCTTCGCCACCCTCGATCAACGCTCGGTGATCGGCTTTGGCATGCTGGCCCTTCTGATGATCGCGGCGAAGATCACGCCCGTGTCCGAATACGTGGAGCAACTCTATGTGTCCATGATCTTCTTCCTGGAAGTGGCCCGGCAGTCGGTGCGCGCTGTGCGTCGGGACCATTACGCAGGCTGGGTCATGGCTGCGGGCGGGCTGGTCTTCATCGTCTTCGGCGTCATCCTGGACAACTACTACGGCTTTGCCCGCGCGGACATGCCCCTCTGGCAGCGCTCGCTGATGCGGTTCTCCTACTACGTGGCCATGCCGGTGGCGGTGGCGGTGTACCTCGCCATCCGTTCGGCGCATCATGCCCGGCTGGTGGCCCGGCAGCGCGACGACCTGGACATTGAGGTGCAGGAGCGCACCGCTGAATTACGCGCGGAGCGGGACCGCAGTGATGAACTGTTGCTCAACATCCTGCCCGAAGAAGTGGCCAATGAACTCAAGTCGAAGGGCGAGGCCGACGCCCGCCACTTCGATCGGGCCACCATCCTCTTCACCGACTTCAAAGGCTTCACGCAGCTGAGCGAGAAGGTGACGCCCGCCGAACTGGTCGGTGAACTGAACACGTGCTTCAAAGCCTTTGATGGGATCATGGAGAAGCACCGGATCGAGAAGATCAAGACCATCGGCGATGCATACATGGCGGTAGGTGGAGTACCCGATCCGCAGCATGGCTCACCTGCCGATGCGGTGCGTGCAGCTTTGGAGATGCAAGCCTTCGTGAAGCAGCACAAGGCAGAACGCGAAGCATCGGCCAAGCCCTGCTTCGAGATGCGCGTCGGCATACATACAGGCCCCGTGGTCGCCGGCATCGTGGGCGTCAAGAAGTTCCAGTACGACATCTGGGGCGACACGGTGAACACGGCATCGCGCATGGAATCGTCCGGCGAGGTCGGGCAGGTGAACATCAGCGAGGCGACCTACGATCTTGTGAAGAACGAACCGGGCTTCAACTTCACGCCGCGCGGCAAGGTGCAGGCGAAGGGGAAGGGGGAGATGGAGATGTACTTCGTCAGCCCCGGTTAACCTTCAGATAATTGAGGCCAAACCGCCAAGAGGCCGCGGCTCCAAGGCCCGCACGGGCGGTGCGCCCATCACATCAGGAACTGTCGGCTACGGCACCATCAAGCGTTCAACCAGCAGGGTTGATCCTGAGCGCACAGCTACCAGATACAGTCCGGTTCGCAGTGAAGTGGTCTCCAGAACTGCTTGAAATGCGCCTTCTTGATGCGGGAAGTTTCGCGCAAGCACAAGCTTGCCGGTCGCATCGCGCATCTCAACGAATACTGTCTCCCTCGTTTCTCCGTCAATTCGAATCGCCACTTGGCCACCATCGGCAGGATTGGGGCATAGTTGCATGCGTGCTTCGATGAGGGATGGCGCGTCGTCAGATCCAGGCTCCTCGATCAGACCGCCAGCGCAGGCATCCGTGGTGAACAGGCACACTTGACCGTATGGGTCGCTCGAATGGCACCAAGTGCTGCCGCCATCGAAGCTGGCGCGCACGTCCACCTCATAGGTCTTACCGCAACTGAGGCCCGTAGTGTTCACGAAGTACTTGCCAGCGCCTACTGGAGCGGTCTTCACGATGGTGACCTGCTCTGCTGGCAAACGGAAGCGGAACTGGTAGCGGTTGGCGTTCTGCCACACGCAGTTGCCCTGATTGTTGATGGTCATGCGGCGCACCGGCTTGGCATGCACGTAGGTGTTGTTGCCGATGGCGCGTGTCTGCCC
>DAORNP010000091.1:9915-15913 GCA_035441065.1 Flavobacteriales bacterium
GGGCCGAACGCGCCATAGACACCGTCCAGACGGCTGCGCACGCGCACGTTGTACAACACGCCCTGTTGCAGGTGATTGCCTGCTGCCCAGTTGTTCAGCAGGCAATGTGCGGCCCTGGTCCACGGTGTGGGGTTCCCGTTGGCGTCGCTCCATGTGTAGCCCTCGCTCACCCGATGGCTGCGGAAGCGCTTGAAGCTGTACCCGCCATTCGGGTCGAAGAACCAGAACTGGTAACCCGTTGTGGCGCTCTGCGCAGAGTTGGGCATGTTCGGGAGCCACTCCGCGCTCAACGCAGCGTTCTCATTGGCCACAATGAATTCCGCGCTGCACGGGCTGGTGCGCCAATCGAGCTTGTCGCAGCTGGTGTGGATCAAGCGGTCGGTGCCCAAGGGCAGGCAGATGCCCTCACTGCCTGCGATGGCACTGGTGAAGCCAGTTGCATAACCGCCGTTCCCGAATTGATCCAATCGGTTATCGATGAGCCGCGCACCATTGGCGATGCGCAACAGGTAGCCGCCACCGGTTATGCCATCACCAGCACCGTCAGTCACCACGAGGCGATAGCATCCGTCGGGCAGACAGCAATCCTCGGTGTACAGTTGTGCTGCGTTCGCATAGGGCCCGCCGGTGCACACTACGTCCTGGGTGGTCATGTCCAGGATCTCCCACACCGTTTCCGAGCCTTGAGAATCGGTCAGCAGCTCCAGCGTCAACTGGTTCGCACAGGCCTGCGGGGCGCCAGCTCGTAATCCCTTCCTGAAAGGTGTTGAGAGATCAGCAGCGACAATCAAGGTGTTGGCATCACGACGGACGGTGACCACGGCATCCGGGGCAACACTGCGTGAGGCATCTTCGGACTTGAAGGTGTAGCACCCAGCAGGCAGGTCGAGCTCATCCGTCACCACGGTGTTCGCCTCGTCATACGGACCGCCGGAGGCCACCACTTGATTCAGATGATTGGTCACGCTCCACACGATGGAGCCCGGGTCGTCCCCCAATTCGACCCGCACCTCCATCTCCCCGCCATTCGAGAACGCCGGGACCTCATTCATGTCAACGGTCAGGATGTTGCCGAGCGGATCCTCATCGGGCTCTCCATTCACACTGATGATGTGGAACTCGAGCTGATCGCCGGGGCTCATGGCCGGGACCGCAGGGAGCGCCGGTTGCCGCACATCGCCGGTTAGCGCGGGTACCGCCAGGATCCAATTGAAGCTGTTCACCATCAAGCCGTTCTTCCAGGTCTCCACAACGCAGGTGCCCATGGTGGCGGAACCGGCGTTCTGGATCTTCAATACCGGCGTGCCTTGGCCCTCGCAGGTGTACCGAAGGCCGGTGTACTCGAGGATCTTGGCGTCGTAGGTGGATTGGGCTGTCACCGCTGCGGATAAGACGAATACGGCAACAGACAGGATTGAGCGTGACATGGGCTTAGGCTTTGCGCAGCCAAGCTAGAAGCGTCAGTGACAGCCTGCAATAGAACAATGGTTACAGCGGCCCGATGAAAGGTGTCCCAGCCGGAATGGCCGGAACCTGCTTACGGCTGGAGCATCACACGCACCGGCGCGGCTCGGCCTTCCGGCCCCATTAGCTCAATCGAATAAGCGCCAGGGGCCTGTCCACTCAAATCGATCATGCTTCCAGCCTGGATGCTGCGGTAAAACACGACCCGGCCAGCTGCATCACGTATCACGGCATTCTTGGGCTCGGCCCCATTACTCCAATAAATGCGCACAGGGCCTTCCGTGGGATTCGGTGACAACAAGATGCCCGTGGAAGCTGATCGCTGGTCATCCGAAAGGACAATCCCTGATATCAATCCTGCGAGTGATGGTTCGGCAGCCGTCCCTGGTGACATCACCACCAGCTCTGCGCCATCAGCGCTCAAGGAAAGCTGGCCCTCACCCGAAGGCTCTGATCCTGCTTCGGCGAAGCGCACCATGTAGCACTGCTCCGGCAGCAATTCCACCCACACATCAATCACTTCCTGCGGGGCATATGGCCCGCCTTGTGCCACCATCTGGCCATTGGCAGCCGTGATGACCCAAGTGAGCTCATCCGGCGCGTTGCCCGCGCTGCCGGCCACGTGCACCGAATAGGTCTCTGCTTCAACCGGAAGCACATCCATCGCCACGACGAGGACATTGCCATCAGGGTCCTCATCCGGCTCCTCGTTCACACTGATGATATGGAACTCCAGTTGATCCCCTGGATCAAGCGGCAACGATGGCAAGCTCGGCTGCCTTACCTGTCCGGGCAGCGCGGGCACGGCCAGGATCCAGTTGAAGCTGTTCACCATCAACCCGTTCTTCCAGGTCTCCACCACGCAGGTGCCCATGGTGGCCGAGCCTGCATTCAGGATCTTCAGCACCGGCACGCCCTCGCCTTGGCATGGATAACTCAGGCCGGTGTACTCCAGGATCCGGGCGTCATAGGTGGCTTGCCCAGCGGCTGAGGAGCAGAAAAGCATGGCCGCAACGTTGAGCATCTGGCGTGACAGGAGCATTAGCTTCATGCAGCCAAGCTAAAGGGGCGATCCACTGCCATCAATAGAACTTTGGTTACAGCTTCACGCTCAAGCCCGCCAGAAGGTTCACCGGCGCCTGCGGGTAAAGTCCGACCAATTCCTGCCGGCGCCCATCGCCAACGAAACTGTACACCCAGCCGTTGCTCTCATACAGCTCACTGAAGATATTGCGCACGGTGAGGTTGAAGTCGATGCCCTTGGTGCCTTTGGCCATCCAGGTCGCGTTCAGGCGCAGGTCGTTCACAAGAAAGGGATCCAGCATACGCTCGGCACTAGCGCTGAGATCGAGGTATTGCTTGCCCACATACTTGGTCACGAATGTGAGTTCAGCTTTGCCGTGCTTCGCATGGTCCCAGAAACGGAACCCGATCTCGCTTCCTGCTACAAGGCTCGGCGAGAATGAGAGATCGCTCTCGGTGTACGTCGTTGCCACCTGCCCACCACTGTCCCAATCATCCACGTACTCGGTGAATCCGCGCACCTTGTTCTGGCTGAGCGCTGCGTTGGCGCGCCATATCAATCGTCTGTTCATGCGCGCTGCGAGCGTGAGTTCCGCGCCAGCACGGTAGCTGCTCTTCACGTTGGTGCGCAGCGCTGCGCCCACATCGTTCAGTTCACCGGTGAGCACGAGCTGGTCCGCGTAGTCCATGTAGTAGAGGTTGAGGCCGGCACTCATCTTCCCGGACTTACGCTCGTAGCCCAACTCATAATCGATGAGCTGTTCCGCGCTTGGACGACTTGCAGGCGTGGTCTCCTGCAGGTCCTCGCGATTCGGCTCGCGATGCGCAACGGCCACGGAAGCGTAGGTCCTTCCGCCCTCATGCACGCGCCACACAAGTCCGGCCTTGGGGTTGAAGAAACCGAAGCCGATTGACTGCTGTTCCGGCTCGAAGGCATCGTTGAGCATCTCGAGTTCGTGGCTCACGGCGCGGAACTGCGCATCGCCGAAGACATCGATATTGTGCCGAAGCGCGTAGGTGAGCTTCGCATAGGCATTCGCGTCGGTCTTGCGCGCATCGTTGTCGTAGTAGCGATCGCGGATTTCGGCACTGCCCGCATAGCGCGCCCAGATCAGCTCACCGAAGTGCGACCCGCGGTAGTCGCTGAAGCTGCCACCGATCACGAGCCGATGCGCGCCCAGCTTGAGCTCGGCGTTTGCGTTTGCGCCAGTGAGGGTGTTCTCGAGCCAACGGCGGCGGATGAGATCCGTGGTGAAAATTGAATCGCCGTTGATCAGGGCTGGGCTTATGCCGTAGCGCAGCAGGTCATCGTCTTCGCGGAACTGCTCGAAGTAGCCCGCGCCCCGCACGCGGAAGAGCGTGAGGTTGAACGTGGCGTTCTTGCCCAGCTTCTGATCCAAGAGCAGCTGGTAATGCGCTTGATCGTAATCATCCACCTCGTTCTCGTAGGTGTAAGGATTAAAGGTGCGATTCGTGTCGATCACCTCGCGCGGCACGCCTCCCCAGGCTTGATACGTCACCTCCTTCCCCCGGAAGTGGATGAAGCGCAATGATCGTTTCGCGCCCAGCCATGCAGCTTGCACGAAGTAGCTCTTCAGGTCGGCGCTCGCGCGGTCCACATAGCCATCAGTGCTGATGGATGAGAGGCGCGCATCGAGGCTGAAGCGGCCATCGATCAAGCCCGTTCCAGCGCTCACGGAATAGCGCTGCGTGTTGAAGCTGCCACCGCTCAGGCTGACAAGGCCCCATGGCTGCGGCCTAACGGCTGTGGTGCGGATGTTCACCGATGCTCCGAATGCAGCCGGTCCATTGGTGCTCGTTCCCACGCCGCGCTGCACCTCGATATCCTCGGCGCTGGTGGCCAGGTCGGGCAGGTTCACCAAGAAGGCACCCTGGCTCTCCGAGTCGTTGAAAGGCACGCCGTTCAGTGTGATGTTGGTGCGCGTGGCATCGGTGCCTCTGATGCGCATGTAGGTGTAGCCGATGCCGGTTCCGCCATCGCTGGTGGCCACCACGCCGGGCTGTTGCTCCAAGAGATAAGGCAGATCAACGCCGGTGTTGATGCGCTCAATCTCATCGCGGCTCAGGGTGCTCTTCGCGAAGGGCGCACGCTCGCCAGCGCGCAATGCAGTGACCTCAGCTGCGGTGAGCATCACGCGAGCGGGCATCATGTTCAGGCTGAAGACATTCTCCCCTTCCGCAAGGATGAGGAGCGTATCCGTGGGCTGGTAGCCGACGAACGATAGTCGCAGGCGAATGGCTCCAGCGCGCAATCCGGCGAGCATGAAACGCCCCCGCTGGTCCGTTGTGGTTCCGAATGCCCGATCGCCGGCGACCACATTCACGCCAAGCAAGGGCTGATCACCCTCGCCCGTGATGACGCCTGAAAGCCGTGATTGAGCCGCGAGGCTGTTGATGATCGCGAAAGCAAGAAGCGAGAGAATGGTGCGCATGGTCCTCCGTGTTCATGCTTGCACGGAGGTGTCCGCCGGATGGTGGACCGTGTCCCTTGGCAGCATTACCTGCCCAGGTTCTTCGGGTATGATCTCAGCATTCGCCTACTGGCGAAGCACCCCGTCGCAAGACGGGCCGAATATAGACCGTCGCGATCACGCGATCATGTCGCCGCCAAAGAAGAAGCCCTCGATGCGATCGAGGGCTTCCAAATGCATGCGTTGCTTGCCTAGTGCTCCTCCTCGTTGGGATCGAGCGGCGTGACTTGGCTCACCCAATCCTCAGGCTTGCCGGGCTTGCTGTAGTCGTAGGGCCAGCGGTGCACCGTGGGAAGGGGTCCCGGCCAGTTGCCGTGGATGTGCTCCACTGGGGTGGTCCATTCCAAGGTATTGCTCTTCCAGGGGTTCTGAACCGCCTTGGGGCCGCGATACATGCTGTAGAAGAAGTTGTAGGTGAAGATCACCTGGGCCAGCGCGCCGATGATCGCGAAGACCGTAACGATGATGTTCAGGTCAACAACACCATCGAACATGGGGAACTCCGTGTAGTTGTAATAACGACGGGGCGCACCGGCGAGCCCGATGAAGTGCATGGGGAAGAAGACCCCGAAAGCACAGATGAAGGTGATCCAGAAGTGGGCGTAGCCGAGCTTCGTGTTCATCATCTTGCCGTACATCTTCGGGAACCAGTGGTAGATGCCGGCGAACATCCCGAAGATGGCGCTCATGCCCATCACGATGTGGAAGTGCGCCACCACGAAGTAGGTATCATGCACTGCGATGTCGAGGGCGCTATCGGCGAGGATGATCCCCGTGAGGCCGCCGGCGATGAAGGTGGCCACGAGACCGATGCTGAAGAGCATGGCCGGAGTGAAGATGATGTTGCCTCGCCACAAGGTTGTGATGTAGTTGAACACCTTCACGGCACTGGGAATCGCAATCAGCAGCGTAGTGGCCACGAACACGCTTCCGAGGAAGGGATTCATGCCGGTGATGAACATATGGTGACCCCACACGATGAAGCTGAGGAAGCCGATCGCGAGGATGGAGCCGATCAT
>DAORNP010000092.1:0-341 GCA_035441065.1 Flavobacteriales bacterium
TGTTCAGCTGGCAGGGCGTGTGCGGCACCTATGAGAGCAAGGGCAACGAGGAGTGGATGATCATCGGGAATTTCGCGGCCAACGAGAAGACCGATAACACCAAGGCCAAGCGTCCGAAGGGTGAGACGCGCCAGCAGGTCTTCAGCGCCTATTACTACATCGATAATGTGGAGGTATACCCCGTGAAGAACCGCAGTTCGTGCTCGTGCGAGCAGTTGAAGGATGCCGAGAGCGAGTTCATCTTCAGCCGCAAGGGCGTTACGCCTCCCGGCCTCAAGCCCAAGGAGAAGGCCACCAATCAAGTGTTCTATTTCAAGCGCTTCCAACGCCAGCTCGACCCC
>DAORNP010000092.1:382-8083 GCA_035441065.1 Flavobacteriales bacterium
CCTGCCATGAAGATCGAGCTCGTGGGCCACTTCGATGCCACCGAGATGGACCGCACGCGCATCCGTCCGGATCTCGTGGAGCTCTCGAAGGAGCGCGCCGAGGCCGTTCGCGATGCCCTGGTCGAGGCCGGCGTGCAGGCCGCACGGATCACCGTTAGCGGCAAGGATGCCTCGGAACCGGCCGATGACAGCGGCACCGAGGTGGGCATGAGCAAGAACCGCAGGGTAGAGGTAGTGGTGAAGTAGCGGGACCGCGATACCCCGTCGAGGGTGGAGGAGGGGAGGTCGCTTCCGTCTTCCACCCTTCTTCTTTCGATGCCAACTATCATTGGCCCGCCATGCGCTCCGCCAAGAACGATCCCAAGGTCATCCGGGCATGGACCTTTTACGATTGGGCCAACTCGGTCTATTCGCTCACCATCACCAGCGCTGTATTCCCGATCTTCTATGCTGCGATCACCAAGGGCGAAGGAGGTGAGGATCTTGTTGCCGACAAGCATGGCATCCCGGCGCAATCACTTTACTCATATGCGCTTTCAGCGGGTTTCCTGGTCGTAGCGGTCATCGCGCCCTTGCTCAGCGGCATCGCCGATAGCCGCGGCAACAAGCTCGCCTTCCTGAAGGGGTTCTGCTATCTGGGCGCCGTGAGCTGCGGCGGCCTGGCCTTCTTCACCTTCGATGGCATCTGGTGGGGCCTGGGGCTGGTGGCCCTGGCCTGCATCGGATTCAGCGGCAGCCTGGTGTTCTACGATGCGTTCCTTGTGGATATAGCAGGCAAGGACCAGCACGACAAGGTGAGCGCGCGCGGCTACACCATGGGCTACATCGGCAGCGTGATACTGCTCATCATCAACCTGCTCATGGTGATGCAGCCCGATTGGTTCCATTTCCCCAAGGAGATCACCATCGGTGACAGGACCTATGGCGGCATTCCAGCGAGAGCCACCTTCATCACCGTAGGGCTCTGGTGGGCCGGCTTCGCGCAGATCGCCTTCCGTCGGCTTCCGAAGCGCACGCCTTCCTCAAATGGCCCCGATGGTTTGCTCTGGAGCGGTTATGCCGAACTGCGCAAAGTGTGGCGCCAGCTCAATGCCACTGTTCGGCTGAAACGCTACCTGCAAGCCTTCTTCGTCTTCAACATGGGCATACAAACGGTGATGTACCTCGCCGTGATCTTCGCTGAGCACGAGATCAAGCGCGTGGATGAGACCGGAGCGATCGTTCCCATCGAATCCGAGAGCCTCATCATCAGCATACTCATCATCCAGCTCGTGGCAGCGGTTGGCGCCGCGCTCTTCGTGCGGCTCAGTGCGCGTTTCGGCAACCTGCGCGCATTGGCCATCGGCGTAACGGTATGGGTGGCGCTCTGCGTGGCGGCCTACTTCACGCACTGGGCTCATGAGTTCTACATGCTCGCTGGTGGCGTTGGCTTGGTGATGGGCGGCTGCCAGGCCCTCGCGCGGAGCACATACGCCAAGTTCCTTCCGCCCACGAACGACACGGCCTCCTACTTCAGCTTCTATGATGTGAGCTATTACCTGGGCACCGTGCTGGGCACCGTGGTCTTCGGCGTGGTCTTCCAACTCACCGGGGATCTTCGCTACACGGCCTTCGCTTTGTGCAGCTTCTTCATCGCAGGTCTTGTGCTGCTGCTGCGCGTACCGAAGGAGGAGGTCTCCATGGATCGCGACATGTGACACGATGCACGCGCTCACCCCAGCGCCACATCCAGGATCATCATCACGATGAAGCCACCGATGAAGCCCAGTGTGTCGATGTCGGTGTACTTGTCCTGCTGTGTCTCGGGGATCACTTCCTCCACCACCACATAGATCATGGCGCCCGCAGCGAAAGCGAGCGCGTAGGGGAGCACCTCCTGCATGTGCATCACCGCCACGGCGCCGACCACCCCTGCAACCGGCTCCACGATCGCGCTGAGCTGCCCGTACCAGAAGCTGCGGAATTTGCTCACGCCTTGGCGTCGCAAGGGCATGCTGACGGCGAAGCCCTCCGGGAAGTTCTGCAGCCCGATGCCGATGGCGAGCGCAACGGCGCCGCCGATGCTCGCTTCGGGCATACCGGCGGCTACGCCTCCGAACAACACCCCCACAGCAAGGCCTTCCGGAATGTTGTGCAGCGTGATGGCCAGCACGAGCAGGGTTGTGCGATGCCAATTCGTGGCTGGGCCTTCTGTACGGTGAGGCTCGAAGTTGATGTGCAGGTGGGGCAGCACTTTGTCCAACGCGAACAGGAACAGCGCGCCTGCGGCGAAGCCGATGGCCGGCGCCAGCCACGGGATGTTGCCCAGGCGCTCGCTGATCTCGATGCTTGGCGTGAGCAGGCTCCAGAAGCTCGCAGCCACCATCACGCCCCCGGTGAAGCCGAGCATGCCATCGAGCCACTTGCGCGAGGCGTTGCCGAAGAAGAACACGAGGCTCGCGCCAGCAGCGGTGACCAGCCAAGTGAACGTGGTGGCGATGAATGCACCCATCACTGGATCGATGCGACCGAAGAAATCGAGGACGGTATTCATGCGGGTTCTACTTGTAGGTGATGGCTCACATCCTTGCTCAGGCTGAAGGCAGCGCCGCTCTTGGGCTTAACATCCATGCTGCCGTCGAAGGCATGCACTTCCTGCACGGTGAGCACGCTGCCGATGCGCAGTCCTTTGGAATCGAGCAGGCGCAACAGGCCGTCGGTGGTCTCGCTCACGGCGGCGATGCGCACGCTGTCTCCTTGCATGCAGGTGCTCAGGCGCTTGGTCTTGCGCGCGCGGATCTTGCCATGCTTGTCGGGTATCGGGTCGCCATGGGGGTCGAAGGAGGGATGGCCCAAGTAGGCATCGAGCTTGTCGATGAGCTTCTCGCTGGCCACATGCTCCAGCTGCTCGGCCACCTCGTGCACCTCATCCCAACCGAAGCCGAGGCGATCCACCAGGAAGGTCTCCCACAGGCGATGCCGCCGCACCAGCTGCAGCGCGATGGCCTCTCCTTTGGCCGTGAGCTTCACCCCATGGTAGGGCTCGTGCCGAACCAGCTTCTTCTCGGCCAGCTTCTTCAGCATGTCCGTCACGCTGCTCGCCTTCGTGCGCAACCGGTCGGCGATGTCCTTGGTGAAGGCCGCCTCACCGTCCTGCAAGAGGGCATGCACGGCTTTCAGATGATCCTCCTCACTTCGCGTATGCATGCCGGCAAAAGTAGAAAAAAGATTAGGCAAGTCTAATAAGGGATTACTTTCGTCCCATGAATCGGATGCTGGCGCTTGTGCTGCTCGCCTTGCCGTTGCAGGGCGCAGCGCAATGCACTCTTCGTGGGACGGTTACCGGGCCAGATGGGCCGGTTCCCTTCGCCAGCGTATCCATTGTGGGCCTTGCGCGTGGAACAGCGGCGGATTCGCAGGGCCGATTCAACTTGGAGGATGCGCCTTGCGCACGGGTCGCCATTGCCGTGAGTGCTGTCGGCTTCAGAAGGACAACGGTGAATGCCATCGCTGGTGGAACTGCTGTTTCCATCCGGATGGAAGCCGAGGCCGCCGAGTTGGAGGAGGTGGTAGTGACCGGCAGCATGCGTGAGGTATCGAGAGGCGAAAGCCCGGTTCCGGTTGAAGTGGTCACGCCAAAGCTCTTCCGCCGGAACCCATCGCCTGCGCTCTTCGATGCGGTGGGCATGGTGAACGGCGTGCGCCCGCAGGTCAATTGCAGCGTGTGCGCCACGGGCGACATCCATATCAACGGCATGGAAGGGCCCTATACCATGGTGCTCATCGATGGCATGCCTATCGTGAGCGGCTTGAGCACAGTGTATGGTTTGAGCGGCATTCCCACCGGCTTGATCGAGCGCGTGGAGGTGGTGAAAGGACCGGGCAGCGCGCTCTACGGAAGCGAGGCCATGGGCGGCATCATCAACGTGATCACCAAGGATCCGGTGCTCGCGCCGCGCATCACCTTTGATGGCCGGATGGCAGGAGCACAGCCTCGATGCGGGTGCGCGGTTCGCGAAGGGCAAGGTCGCGGGCCTCTTCGGATTGAATGGCTATTGGTACGATGCGCCGCGCGATGAGAACCGGGATGGCTTCACTGACCTCACGATCCAGAAGCGCGCATCGCTGTTCAGCAAATGGAACGTGCGCCGCCCGGAGGGTCGTGTCGCAAGCATCGCAGGCCGGTATGTTCATGAGGATCGGTGGGGAGGTGAGATGGATTGGACGCCCGCTTTCGCAGGAAGCGACAGCATCTACGGCGAGTCCATCGCCACGCGCCGGTGGGAGCTCATCGGCCAATACCAGTTGCCCATGACGGAGCGCGTAACGGCGCAGTTGAGCTGGAACCGCCATGATCAGCGCAGTTGGTACGGAGAACTGCCCTTCAATGCGCAACAGGATGTGCTGTTCGCGCAGCTGCTCTGGAGCCATCGCTTCGCTATGCGCCATCATGTGCTGGCTGGGGCAGCCTTTCGCCATACGCTCTATGCGGATGATACACCCATCGCTTTGACAACCGAAGGCGGCTCGGTTGCACAACGCCGACCGCTGCCGGGGCTCTTCGCGCAGGATGAATGGTCGGTGACCGAGACGCACGCCTTGCTTGGTGGTTACCGCATCGATAACGACCGTGATCATGGCCTGGTGCATTCGCCGCGCCTGGCTTGGAAATACGCGCCGAGCGGCAAACTCACCCTGCGCGCCAACTTCGGAACAGGCTACCGCGTGGTGAACCTCTTCACCGAGGAGCATGCAGCGCTCACCGGGTCGCGCACGGTTGTGGTCGCCGAGGATCTGCTGCCTGAGCGTTCGTGGAACGGCACCATCAACATGGTGCGGCGCTGGCCGGGCGAAACGCGCGCGCTCACCATGGATGCTTCGGCCTTCTTCACGCGCTTCGGCAATCGCATCCTGCCGGATTACGACAGCGATCCCGACCTCATCGTCTATCGCAACCTGCAAGGCCATGGCATCACGCGCGGCGTGAGCGCGAATCTCGAAGCACGCATCGGGACGCATTGGCGCGGCATGGCGGGCGCGACATGGCTGCAAGCGTACATCGTTGAGCAGGACAGGAGCGCCGAACAGATGCTCACGCCGAGTTGGTCGGGCACCTTCGCGATTGGATACGAGCGCAAACGTTTCGGCACCGTCGATATCACTGGACAGTGGTATGGCCCCATGCGATTACCCGTGCAGCTTAACGATTTCCGACCGGAGCGTTCGCCATGGCACGCCTTGGTGAACGTGCAGTACCGCCGAGCCGTCGGGGATCGCATCGAGCTCTATGGCGGCGTGAAGAACCTGCTCGACTTCGTGCCACGCGACCCCATCATGCGGCCGTTCGACCCCTTCGATCGGCAGGCGAACGACGCGGAGGCGAATCCGAATGGCCACACCTTCGATACGAGCTACATGTATGCGCCCATGCAAGGCCAGCGATGGTTCTTGGGGCTGCGGTTCACCTTTCAATAGGTCGCGGCCGACAGGGTGTCAATCCTGTAGCTGCTCGTTGCCTCGATCACCTCCAGCATTTCATTGTGGGTCGCGTTGTTACTGACGAAGATCTCCTCATCGAAGACGGGGCCTTGCTCGGGTGGAAGCCTTGACTTGCCCGCCTGCTTTGCGCACAAGCACGACCCAGTGCGCCATTGCGGCCCAAACCGCGCAGCTTGTCAAGCGTGCGATGCGTGTTTCAGGCATGCTTCATGAAATCATGGCCATTCGACGGTCACCCAACCCATGGTGGGGCCAGTACGTGTATGGGGACAGTGGTGGATGTTCCGCCATGCAAACCAAAGAGATCATGCGCACCAAGAGCTTCGTCATCTTTGCTTCACTTGCCGCCCTGCTCACTGCTTCGTGCAGGAAGGAGGAGCAAGGTGATCCTGCCTCACGCACGCCCAATGCAGGTCACTCCGCCAATTTCACATCGCTCTTCGCGCAGCGCGTGGCTGATGCGCGGCAGCAGTTCGCCGTGGATGCGGCGCTCGGTGGCGCGGTGACCGGGAACCAAGGCACTTCACTGGTTTTCTCCCCCGGCGCATTCCGCACGCCCGCAGGAACGATTGCCTCCGGCCAGGTGTCGGTTGAACTGGTCGAGGTCCTGGATCATCGCGCCATGCTGCGGTTGAACAAGCCCACCGTGGCCATGCGCAATGGCTCGCCGACCCTGTTGCGCAGCGGTGGCCAGGTGCGGGTGCGGGCCTCACAGGGCGGCCAGTCGCTCACGATCACGCCGAACACCCTGATCGTGCGCGTTCCAGCCGACACGATTGATGCCCAGATGGATGTCTTCTATGGGGATGAGCAGGCCGATGGTACCGTGGCATGGGTGGAGGCCGTGGATGAATGGATAACCACGGATTCTTCGGGCATGGGCTCGAGCCCATACTACTACGAGTTCGCGGCCAACTCGCTCGGCTGGATCAATTGCGACTGTTTTCCGATAGACTGGACCACGTCGATTCGCATCATCCTCCCGCAGGAGCATACGAGTATGAATACGATCGCATGGATCGTGGTCCCCGCGATGAACGGGGTGATGCATACTTGGGCCCAGGACATGACTATTGTCTCGGGCCGGATACCGATTGGTGAGTCGGCGGTTGTCGTAGCCTTGCATGAAACGGCTCATGGCGGTTATGAGAGCAGTTTCACGCCGATTGCCATCACGCAGGGCATGAACGTAGCCATCTCCTTCCAGCCCACCACGCTGGTCCAGTTCGATGCCGCCATCAACGGGCTTTAGAAATTGGCCGCCCCTAAGGCCTTCGGCGGTAGCGACTGCCGCACGGTGATCAATCCTGCCGTTGCCAATTGCGCTCGATAACCTCTAGCAATTCGTTATGTATAGCATTGTTGCTAGCAAGGATCTCCTCATCGAAAACGGGGTCTTTGCTCGGCTGGAAACCGGTGACCTGTCCGCCGGCCTCACGCACGAGCAGAACGCCAGCAGCCACATCCCAGCTATTGAGGCCGTACTCGTAGAAGGCCTCGAAGCGACCGCAGGCCACGTAGGCGAGATCCGCCGCGGCGCTGCCCAAGCGACGGATGCCGCGCGTGCGGTGCATCAATTCGCGCAGCAGGTCCATGTACTCCTGCTCGTAGCCGAAATCGTCGTACGGGAAACCGGTGGCGAGCAAACTGTCCTGCAAGGTGGCGCGCTCGCTCACGCGGATGGGCAGGCCGTTCAGGTACGCGCCTCCGCCGCGCCATGCGGTGAATCGCTCGTCGCGCGTTACCTCATGCACCACGCCCAATAGAGGTTCGCTGCCATCGAGCAAGGCGATGCTGATGCAGTAGCAAGGAACGCCATGCACGAAGTTGGTGGTGCCATCGAGCGGGTCGATGACCCAGTTGAAGCGCTCTTTCTGCTCGCCGCTGCCTTCCTCGGCGATGAAGCCGGCTTCAGGCAGGAGCTTCTCCAGGCCCTCCACCAAGCGGTCCTCGCTCACGTGGTCCACATGCGTCACCAGGTTGTTGGCGCTTTTGGCACTCACGCGCGCCTCGGTGAGCTTGCCCGATTCGCTGCGGATGAAGGAGGCCACATCGACACTTAGCGCGGTGACTTGCTCGGTGAGTTTCTTGAGGTCCATCTGTTGTTCTGAATCGTCAATGTTCAAGCGGATGCGTTCGCGGCTTCGTCGGTGGGCTTCCGTTTGCGCAGCCACACGAGGCCCGCGATGCCCGCGAGCATCAGCAGCGTGGCGATGATCTCGG
>DAORNP010000092.1:8093-12697 GCA_035441065.1 Flavobacteriales bacterium
CCAGCTGCCGGCGAAGGCTACGTTCACACGGATCTTCTCGATGAAGAAGCGCTCGAGGCCATTCAGGAAGAGGAAGAGGAAGAAGATGCTGCCTGCAGGTTTCAGCCTCTTGCGCAGCGACCAGAGCACGACGAAGAAGATCAGGCAGACGATGGTCTCGTATAACGGTGTGGGGTAAACGCCCGGTACGAGATGCGTGCAGTAGCCCTCGAAGCAGGTGCCGTCCGTGATCGTCTCGCCTGAGTAGCCGCCGCGCTGCGGGCCGGTCACGGCGTTCACGTTGTTGGGGTAATCGTAGCTCCACATCCAAGCGGGCAGCCACGATGGGGCAGGGGCTGTATTGGCCACGCCCCAATCGCCATCGCCGCTCACTTGGCAGCCGATACGGCCTATGGCATAGGCGAGCATCACGCCTGGCGCAGCGGCATCGGCACCATTCCAGGCGGGTATCCCATTCTTCCTGAAGTAGCGGATCACCATGAAGCCCGCTACGATGAGGCCGCCGTACATGGTGAGGCCGCTGATGATGTCGCTTCCTCCCGGATCGCTGATGAACGAAACGAATTCGCGCGGATACTCCAGCCAGTGGAAGACCTTGGCGCCGACGAGGCCCCAGATGGCAGCGGTGATGGTGATGTTGCCCGCATGGTCCTGCGGCTGCATGAGCACTTGCTCGGTGCGCGGTTCTGCCAGTTTCGCTTTCTCTTTCTCGCGCCAACGAAGCCAGGCGAGCAATGCTCCTGCAGCCATGCCACCGATGAAGCTGCCTTTTCCGCTGAAGAGGAAGCCCGGGAAATCAGCGAGCACCTCCGATGCATTCAAGATCAGGTAGAGGCCCTTCCAACCAAGCAGGAAGCCGAGCAGTGCCTGGCCGATGAGTTCTGGCGGTGTGGCGCGAAGGCCGATGGTTACGGTGCGCGTCGTGGCCTTCAGCAGTCCGAGGCCCGACATGCGGCGCAGCTCCAGCCCCAAGGTCCAGCTGGCGAAAATGAACGCGACGGCCACGAAGAAGCCGAAGCTGTTCAGCGGACGAAGGAAGGGGAGGTCAACACCGAATAGGTCGAGAAAGGCGTGGTAAAGGGTGGGGTACATGCGAATCAGATGGCTTGCGGCAGATTCATTGCAGCGCCGCTGTAGCGTCGACCCACCGGGTCGACCTGCAGTGCGCGATGAAGAGGTTCTCCCTCCATGTGCCCATCGCCGTTGATGCAGTCCAGGCGCACCGGCACGATGGAATTCACGACCGAAGCGTCGTAGGGCATCGATACGCGCAGGTAGTTGTCGGTGTAGCCGAGCATGCGCCCATCGACATCTTCCGATTCCAGTAGCACATTGCGCACAGTGCCCGAGTGACGCTCGTAATGAGCGCGCTGCAGCTTGCTGCTGAGGATGCGCAGTTGTTTGGTGCGCTCGCGGCGCACTTCCATGGGCACGGCATCTTCCATGCGCACGGCGGTGGTATTGGCGCGCTCGCTATAGGTGAACACATGCAGGTAGTCCACCGCGATGGAACGTAGGAACGCGTGCGTCTTCTGGAATTCCTCATCGGTCTCGCCAGGCGTGCCCGTGATCACATCGGCGCCAATGCAAGCGTGGGGGAGTAGGGCCTTGATGCGCGCCACGCGGTCGGCGTAGAGCGCGGTGTCGTAGCGGCGGCGCATGCGCTCAAGGATCGCGTCGCTGCCGCTCTGCAAGGGCATGTGGAAGTGCGGCATGAAGCGCGTGCTCGCGGCCACGAAGTCGATCACCGCATCGCTGCACAGGTTGGGCTCGATGCTGCTGATGCGGAAGCGCGCGATGCCTTCGACCTGATCAAGCGCTTCAATCAGGCCGAGGAAGTCCTCGTCGTTCAGTCGCCCGAAATCGCCGGTGTTCACGCCGGTGAGCACGATCTCCTGCACACCTGATGCGGCGATGCGCTCTGCGATGGCGACGGTCTCTGCGATGGTGCCGCTTCGGCTGCGGCCACGGGCGAGCGGGATGGTGCAGAAGGAGCAGAAGTAGTCGCAGCCGTCCTGCACCTTAAGGAAGGTGCGCGTGCGGTCGTTGGTGTTGTAGGAGGGGACGAAGGTGCGAGTGTCTTTGATGGGTGCAAAGACCGCTTCGCTTCGCTCGCGGTGACCGGATCCGGCAGATGACAGTCGCCGATCGATGTGCGAGGCGAGATCGAACTTCTCGTTGGCGCCGAGCACGAGGTTGACGCCGGGGATGGCGGCGATCTCCTGCGGCTTCAGCTGGGCGTAGGGATTCATCCGCTGGAACCGGCGCACCCATTGGCGGCATTCCTTGTCGGCGTTCTCGGTGACACTGCACGTGTTGAGCACGAAGACATCCGGGCGCTCCTCGATGCGCACGCGGGCATAGCCAGCCTCCTCCAGCGAGCGCGCCAAGGTGCTGGTCTCGCTGAAATTGAGCTTGCAGCCCAGCGTGTGGAAGGCGGCGGTGCGGGGGGCGCTCATGTGCCTGAGGGTCCATTTGCGCGGATGCGCAACCTGAACGGGCCGCGAATGTACCGATCGCCCCGCGCGGAACCGGTGATGCGCAAAGTCCTGCAAAACAGATTGTTCGTTGAATTATCCTCATCTTCAGGCATCCTAATCCGGGGCGCGCGTCTGCCTATCGAACCAAACCCTCCCGCATGGCTCATCACTACGCGGAGCTTCGCTTACTCCCAATACTACTTTTCCTCTTCGCGGTTGGGCGGTCCTCGGCCATCACGGTGCAGATCTTCGAGACTGCACCGGCCGTGTGCACGTACGCGACCGGAGGCTTGTCCGTTGGGGTCTTTGGCGGTACACCACCGTACAGCATCCAATGGAGCACAGGGGCCACAACAACGGAGATCACGGATCTGGTGGCCGGCACCTATTCCGTCACGGTCACTGACGACCTTGGCGAAGAAGCCTCAGCGAACTATACCCTGACGGTCTTGCCCTTGTACGGTGGCGCCATTGGCCTGCCGAACTGCCCGGGCGGTCTGGCCGGATCGGAGTTCAGGATGCTGGGTCCTGGTGGCATGTATTCCATCGGTCAAGCACCCATCACGATCAATGGCCCCTACGTGGTGTACGACCTGAACGGGAACGAGCCATGGGAACAGGGCATTTACATCCAGCCCACGGACTTCTGGCCAGCGCCGGGCACTACGGTCAACCTGCCCTTCACCGATGCGACAGGCTGCCCCGGCAATATGTCGTTCACGATACCCGCGCCACCGGCCTATCCCGAGGTGCAGATCCTTGCAGTGGAGCCTTCGTGCCCGGGAAGCGGGTACGGGGGCGTCACCTTCCAGACGGGCGTTTCGCCGAACCAGGACACCTATTACATCGAGCTCTTCCAAGACAACACGAGCTATGGCATCCTGAATGAGCCGAGCAATTACAAGATAAACATCAAGTTGGAACTGGTTGGTGGGCTCCTCATTTTGGGCGGCAAAATCACTTCGGCCAGCAAGCGCAGACCATCACGCTGGACTACCTATCCCCCGGCGACTACGGGCTGCGCATCTACCCCCGGTATCCTGCCAACCTGCAATGGATGGAGGACATCTTCAGTGTGGGTTGGCAAGGCAGCTGCGCCGATACCGTGCTGTTCTCGGTGCCTGCGATGACTGGGCCCTGCGCCACGCTGCGCGGCACCGTGTACATGGACGACAACCAGAACTGCGTAATGGCCGCCGGCGAGGCAAAAGTGCCGCAGAGCGTAATCACGGTTGATCCAGGCGGCTACACCGCGCTCACCGGCAGCAACGGGTATTACCAGGTGAACCTGCCTGCCGGCAGCTATACCGTGACGCAGACCGCGCCCGATGTGGCCGAGCATTGCTTCGGAACGCCGATACCCGTGAACCTGCCGAGCAATGGGCAGACGCTGACACTCAACATCGGCGATACGGCGCTGGTGGCGCGCGATGTGGAGATCGCGATGAACTCCGGCTTCGCACGGCCGGGCTTCGCCTATCCGGTGTGGATGGGCGTTGAGCACAACACGCCCGGCGTCACGGGCACTGTCACGGTGACGTGCACCTTCGATCCAGCGCTGAGTTATACCAGCGCGAACCCGGTACCGAGCAACGTGACCGGCAATACCATCACGTGGACCTTGCCGCAGCTCACCTCCTTCGGCAGCCGCAGCATTGCCATTGAATTCCAAGTGCCGCCGAACCCCGCGCTCCTTGGCACCGACCTGCAGTTCAGCGCCACGGTGGGCATCGTGCAGCCCGAGCCGGACCTCACCAACAACACCACCACGCATGCGCGCACGGTCACCGGCAGCTACGACCCCAACGACAAGACGGCGGTGACGAGCAGCCACCTGAGCGATGCGTTGTACTTCATCGACCAGGATGAGTGGATCAACTACACCATCCGCTTCCAGAACACGGGCACGGATACGGCCTTCAATGTGGTGATCACCGATACGCTTGCGCCCACGCTGGATCCTGGCACCTTCGACCTGTTGGTGACCTCGCATACCTGCACGCCGCAGCTCACCGGTCAGGGCGTGCTGCGCTTCCTCTTCCCGAACATCCAGTTGCCGGATAGCAACGCGAACGAGTTGCGCAGCCATGGGCTCGTACAATTCCGCATCCGGCCGCGCCTGCC
>DAORNP010000092.1:12818-13094 GCA_035441065.1 Flavobacteriales bacterium
AACGATCTGAACGTCTACCCGAATCCGGCACAGCATCAGGTCGTGATCCAGTTCGATGGCGACCGCATTGTGGAGCTGGATCTCTTCTCACCGGACGGCCGCAGGATGCTGCACCAAGCAGTCAATGACCGGGCCATCACGGTGGACATCGACGCGCTAGCTGCCGGGATCTACACGGTCCGCGTCCGCGCATCGCGTGGTTCCATCCATCATACCAACCTGATCAAACGCTGAAACCATGGTCTTACGCATCCTTTTCCTGGTGATGGTCTTCTC
>DAORNP010000092.1:13196-15011 GCA_035441065.1 Flavobacteriales bacterium
CCTACAGCTATCAATGGAGCAACGGCGCAACGACAGATACCATCATCGGCCTATGGCCAGGCCTGTATAGCGTGACGGTGACCGATGCGGTGCTGGACCAGGCCTCGGCGCAGTTCACCGTGCTCGATGACCCGAACCCAGTCCTGAACTACTTCGGGTCCAGCATTGGCCTGAACAGTTGCCATGGGCAATGCAACCAGGGCATCTGGATCGGTGATGAGATCATCACGCCCAACATCTATCCGCCGGTGACCTTCTGGACTCCCTTTGACCTGCCGGGACAAGGGTCGGTTTTTGGCGGATATGCGGGTTATTGCCCGAACGAAGTGATCACGTTCACCATGACCGATCAGATGAGCTGTTTCATCCAATACGCCGCTTGGCCACCTACTTCCGGAACCACCGATCCTTCAACCATGGCCATCGTGTCCGTGAACGGATCCTGCTCCGGCATGAATTCCGGAAGCGTGACGGTGAACTTAGGGGTGGAGTTCAACAGTGCATATACACCTGCCTGGCAATCGCGCCTCCTGAACAGCGCCATGCAGCCGATCAGCGGCGGCGGACTTACCGGGTATCCGCTGGTCGGCTCCAACATCACCATGAAGACAAACCTGGCTGCTGGGGACTACTACGTGGAGCGAAGATTCCAGCATCAGCAAGGGGATTGCGTGGACCTGCTGCCCTTCACCATCCCGGACCTGGGGCCTGACTGCGGCGTGGTCACCGGCACGGCCTTCATCGACAACAACACCAACTGCCTTTCCAATGTGGGTGAAGCGCCGGTGCCCCAAGGCCTCGTGGTGGTGGAACCGGGACCGTACTACGCCAACCTGGGCGCGAACGGCAGCTACGCGATCAGCCTGCCCACAGGCAGCTACACCCTGACGCAGCAGAGCGCATCGGTCGAGGAGCATTGCGCAGGTGGACCCATTGCGTTCGATATCACCGCGGGCATTGTGACGAACCGCCAGCTGCCGGATACCTCCTTGGTGGCCCTCGACCTGGAGGCGGTGATCGGCAGTGGTCCCGCGCGACCAGGGTTCCAGTTCCAATGCGGCGTCACCGTACGCAACCTCACACCCACGGCCAGCGGGAACACCACCCTCACGCTCACCTTCGATCCCTTGCTGAGCTATGTGAACGCATCACCTGCTCCGAGCAATGTGGCGGGGAACACGCTCACGTGGAACCAAGCCCAGCTCACCGCCTGGCAGCAGCGCTCATACACCATCACCTTCACGGTGCCGCCCGATCCGCTGCTCATCGGCACGGACCTGGTCACCACGGCGACGGTCACCAGTGTGTTTATTGATGGCGACCTGGCCAACAACACCGCCACCAACACCCGCACCATCACCGGCAGCTACGACCCGAACGATAAGCTCGCGCAGACCTCGTCGGGCAGCTCGAGCAACTGGATCATCGATGAAGATGAATGGATCGACTACACCATCCGCTTCCAGAACACCGGCACGGACACCGCCTTCAACATCCTGATCACCGACACGCTGCCGGCCAACCTGGATCCAGCAACGATCCAGATGGGTGCGGGGTCGCATGCCTTCTCCTGGGAATTGCGGGATCAAGGCACCCTGAAATTCTACTTCCAGAACATCCTGCTGCCGGATAGCAACTATAACGAGCCGCTCAGCCACGGCTTCGTCTCCTTCCGTATCCGCCCGCGGCTACCGCTCTTGCCCGGTGATGAGATCAGCAACATCGCCAACATCTACTTCGACCACAACCCGCCGGTGATCACCGAGCCGAGCGTGCTGGTGGCGGAGTTCAGTACGGGAGCGGGTGAATTACCCT
>DAORNP010000092.1:15128-15775 GCA_035441065.1 Flavobacteriales bacterium
AAAGGACCATTCCCGCTTTCCGGCATCGCCATTGGCCATATGGAGAATGGCGCGTACCTGCTGCGCTTGAATTCCACTGACAAGCCTCACCGCCACCGCTTCATCAAGATCCACCCATGAGATTTTCCAAGCCCCTCGCCTTCGCGATTGCCACCCTTCTTTCGCTGCGCCTCCTGGCGCTGCAAGTAGAGGTGATCAACCCTGTTCCATCCGCGTGCGGCTTTCCGACCGGCATCATGGAAGCATTGATCAGTGGCGGCGTTCCACCATATACGATCGAATGGAGCACTGGCGCCACGACGGAGATCATCACGGGCCTGCTGCCTGGCACCTACAGCGTGACGGTTACCGACAACGTGGGCACGCAGGCCTCTGATCAAGGTGACGTGGGCATTTCCAACCTGCAACAGAGCGGGCAGACGTTTGGCAACTTGGCGCATTGTCCAGGAGGATTCCCCATGGCGGAGCTCACGTTGTACAACGAAGCCCAATACGGTTCCTACATCTGGGGCGCGCCGCCATTCACCATCACGGGTCCTGCGCAGGTGCAAGGTGTCTCCGTGGTGCCATCCACGGGCTTCAGCGGCATGGATTCTTTGGTGCGTGTGGAGATGGACGTGCCTTCAGGCTCTTTCCAGACGATCACG
>DAORNP010000093.1:0-1339 GCA_035441065.1 Flavobacteriales bacterium
CGCGATGTCGATGATCGCCGAGGCCTCGATGGTGCCACCGATCCATTTGAAGGTCCCGCCATCAATCACGTTCACCTCCAGCGGACCGAAGACCTGCGCGCCGTCCTCCAGTTCGAAGTGCTTCACGTCGAAGGCCCAGTTCACCACGAGCGATGCGTTGCGAATCACTACACGACCATTGCTGGCCTCACCACCAGTCTCGTTGTAGAAGGTGCCGCCGCATCCGCAGAGCTTGCCGAGGCCCGCGTAAGTGATGCTGCCGTAGTTGTAGAAGCCACCCTTGAAACGGTACTCACCGTCCACGATGTGCACGAGGCCTCCCGCGAGGTTGTGGAAGAAGGTGGCATAGTGCGTGAAGACGCCGCCGTTCATCTTGCGGAACTCACCCGCGTTGTACACGAGCAATCGCCACGAGAGATCGACATCGAGCACGCCGTAGATGTACACGATGGCGCCGAGATAGTTGTGGAAGGTGCCGTTGCCCTTCAGGTCGCCACCGTTGAAATTCCAGGTGCCGCGATGGTGGATCACGCCATGACAAAAGACGCTGACCACAGGGTTGAATGTGGTGACCACGTTGATCGCGAGGTCGATGATTGCTGAAGACTCGATGGTGCCGCCGATCCAGACGAAGGTGCCGCCGCTGATCACCTTCAACTCGAAGGGGCCGAACACTTGCCCGCCGGTATCCAGCTTGAAGTGCTTCACGTCGAAGGCCCAGTTCACCACCAGCGATCCATCGCGGATCACCACGCGGCCGTTGCTGGCCTCGCCGCCATTCTCGTTCGTGAATGTGCCGCCACATCCGCAGAGCTCAGCAAGCCCCACTGTGACGATGCTGCCGTGGTTGAAGTAGCCGCCCTTGAAACGATACTCGCCCGCGAGCACGTTCACCACACCACCCGCGAGGTTGTGGAATGCCCCGCCGTAGTGCGTGAAGACGAGCGCGGTGACCTTATTGACGATGCCGTAGTTGTAGAAGACCAGCTCCCACGAGAGGTCCATGTCGAGCACGCCGTTGATGTGAACAATGCCGCCCAGCAGGTTGTGGAAGGCGCCGCTGCCGATCAGGTTGCCGCCGTTGAAGCTCCATGTGCCACCGTTGTAGATGACACCGTAGCAATAGGCACTGATGGTGGTGTTGAACACGCTCACCACGCCCACGGCCAGGTTCAGCACGCAACTCGCGTGGATGGTGCCGCCCGTCCAGGTGAAGGTGCCGCCGGTGATGACATTCACCGGTTGCGGGCCTTGCAGCGTGCCGCCCTCGAGCCAGAGGTGCAGGATGTCCAGCGGTGCTTGTGCGATGAGCGTTCCGCCCGCGCGGATGATGCCAGCC
>DAORNP010000093.1:1349-15557 GCA_035441065.1 Flavobacteriales bacterium
GGTGGTTCCGCCCACTTCATGCACGAATACGCCACCAGAGATGCGCAGCACCGATGAGCCCAGGCACACCAAGCTACCGCCGTTGTTGAAGCCATAGGTCCACAGCACGCCGTTCGCAACGGTCGCCACGCCGGTCACTTCCACGTCCACCTGGCCTGTGAATGCGAAGGCCACTGGCACGTTCACGTTGATTGCTCCGTGGCATGCCAGCGCGTTCTGCCAGCTGTCATACGGGTCCCAAACTCCGGTGATGGTCACCACCGCTGTGCTTAGCACCGTGACGCTGCCGTTGCCGTGCAAGCTTCCGCTCACATGGTTCCACGGTCCGCCAACGATGATTGATCCGTAATTGTAGAAGACCGTCGGCGCATTGAAGGTCACCACGGTGGTCACTGCGGTGTTCACCACGCAACCCGCGACGATGCTGCCACCCGTGCAGGTGAGCGTGCCGCCACCCAGCACCTGTATGCCGCCGGTGCCGCTCACCGATCCGCTGAGGATGTACAGGTGCAGGATATCGAGCGAGGCGTTCGCGACGAGGTTGCCGCCTTGCACGACGATATAGCCGTTGGTCGCGTAGCCCCCCGTGTTGTTCACGAAGCTGCCGCCCACTACGCGGATGATGCCGCTGCCCGTGCAGATTACGCCGCCGCTATTGGTGAATCCGTTCACCCAGAGCTCACCGCCAGCAACGGTGACCGTGCCACCGCCGAGGTTCACGAACACGGAGTTGATGAACGTGTAATGCAAGGCCACGTTCACCTGCACGCTGCCTGCATTGTACAGGGCGATCGCCCAGGCGTTGTTGATGTCCTGCGCGCCCTGCAGGCTTAGCACGCCACCAGCGAGGTTGTTGAACTCGCCACTGCCATGCATGTTGCCGTTGAGCACGGTCCATGTGCCGGCGTTCTGGATGATGCCGCCATGGATTAACGTGCAACCGCAGTTCACCACCGAGGTGCCGCTGGCCGTGATGCTGATGGTGAGGCCTGCGCCGGTTTCGCCGCCGGTCCAGAAGAATTGATGCACGATGCGCACCGAGCCTGTGCCTGTAAGCAAGCCGCCGGTTGTGATCGTGAGGCTGCCGAGCACATCCACATCGAAGCCTACGCCATCCATCACGGTGGCGGTAGAAGCGACGATCAGTGCACCATCACTCTCCACGAGCACCTCGTCCATGGTGGTGCTCGCATTCACGGTTACAGTGTGCGTGGCGCGAATGGTGATGGTGCCGCTCACATGCGTGGGCGCTGCACCGGCTGGCACCCAATTGCCGCCGTCGTTGCGCTCCCAGATCGCGGGATCCGCCCAGTTGCCTGAGTTGATGGTGCGATAGGCCTGTCCGCCATCCTCCACGGTGAATGCCTGCGTGGAGGCATGCCCCCAACGTCCAGCAGCATCCTTCACGCGCACGCTCACCTTGTGCGGTCCCGGGGGCAGCGTGTTGCTCGCGAAGGTCACATCCACCGCGATGGTGCTGGCCACGGCGCCTGTGGAGAAGGCGATGCCGTTGCCTACACCGGGGTCGGCACCGAAGAAGTACTCGCCCACCACCAGCGACGGAGAAGGTGGCTCGGTGAATGCAGGCTCGAAGATGTAGAGGTTGCGGGTGGAGGCATGGCCCCACTTGCCGCTGGCATCCTTGTGCCGTACGCCCACGCGGTGGAAGCCCACGCCCAACGCGCTCACATCGATCACGGCCACGGTGCTGGTGGTATTGCCAGCGGTGACCGGGAAGGCCGTGCCATTGCCCACGCCGGGGTCGGTATCGAAGAAGTACTCACCGGCCACGACGGCTGGCGAAGGCGCCTCGGTGAAGGCGGGTGCATAGATGAAGAGGCTGCGCGAGGCGCTGTGGCTCCATTTACCATTGGCATCCTTGTGCCGCACGCCCACCCGGTGGAATCCCGGGCTCAGTGCGCTCGCATCGACCACCACCGCAGTGGAGGTGCTGTCACCCGCAGTGACGCCGAAGGCTGTGCCATTGCCCACGCCGGGATCGGCATCGAAGAAGTACTCACCGGCCACGATTTGTGGCGTAGGCGGCTCGGTGAAGGCCGGGTTGAAGACGAAGAAGCTCCGCGATGCCCCATGGCTCCACTTGCCATTGGCATCCTTGTGGCGCACACCCACGCGGTGGAAGCCGAGGCTCAGCGCGCTCACGTCGATCACGGCCACGGTGCTGGTGCTATTGCCGGCTGTGACCGGGAAGGCGGTGCCGTTGCCCACGCCGGGATCGGTATCGAAGAAGTACTCACCGGCTACGATCTGCGGAGTCGGTGGATCGATGAAGGCGGGTGCATAGATGAAGAGGCTGCGCGAAGCGGTGTGGCCCCAACGGCCATTGGCATCCTTATGCCGCACGCTCACGCGATGGAAGCCCGGCGTGAGCAGGCTGGCGTCGATCACCACATTGGTCGTGGTGGTGCTGTCCTGCGTCACCGGGAATGCGGTCCCATTGCCTACACCAGGGTCGGCACCGAAGAAGTACTCGCCTCCGGCAACGGGCGCCGATGGCGGGGCGACGAAAGACGCAGCGTAAACGAACACGCTTCGGGCAGCAGAATGGCTCCAATGGCCATTGCTGTCGCGATGCCGCACGCCGATCCGGTGGAAGCCGGGCGAGAGCGCGCCAGTGGGCACGCTGATCGGCGTGCTCACGTTGGTGCCGGGCATTACGGCTACGGCCGTGCCATTGCCTACGCCAGGGTCGTTGTCCACGAAGTATTCTGCGGACACGATGGTCTGTCCCTGCATGCCCAAGGGGCAAAGCAGCAGACCGAGCAGGAGCTTGCGGGCCGCGTTCATCGGTTCCGTTATCATGGGTGGAACGGGATGAGCGCGCTTAGTCGACCTTGGTGGCGTTCACGGTGCCGTTGACCGTGCTGCCTTGGGGCACCTGGCTGTATTGCAGGGTGAAGGAGGTGATGAATGGGATGCGCGCAAGCCCGCTCTGGTTCGGCCAAGGTGAAACACCTCCATAAAGGCCGATGTCCGTGCCATCGCTGCCCGCGTTGTTGCCGGCCGAGGCGGGCAACAGGTCGTAGTTGTACGCGGTGTTGAACGCGGCGTCCGGCACGTTCACGAACTGGGGGTTCACATCCACCAGGTTGCCGCTCCCGCTGTTGGTGCCAAAGGGTATGGTGTTATTCGGCGTCTGGTAGGTGATGTTGTTCTCGAAGGTGCAATTGGTCACGGATCCGGCGACGGGTGTGCTCTGCCAGAAGATGTTGTTGCTGATGAGCGCGTTCGAGATGGCGCTCAACGCGTTCCAGTAGTAGCCCATGAACAGGTTGTTCGCGATCAGCACGGATGGCGAGTTGCTGTTCTGGATGTATCCGTTATTGTGCACGATGTTATTCGCGAAAAGCGCACTATTCGGATTGTTGAAGCTGACGTAGGTCACATAGTTGTGACGGAAGACGAGGTTGCTCAGGCCGACCACCTGCGGATAGATGTAATAGATGCGGCAGCGCTCGATGGTGACGTTGCTGCAATAGATGTAGACATAGCTGTCGCTGTATAGGCCGATGAGCTTTGTACCGGTGGCGTTGGTGTAGATGTAGATTGTCGATAACCATGCAGGCTGGGCGGGTGCGGGTGGCGCATGTCCAGTGCCGATGACGGTGAGCTGCTTGTCGATGGTGACCTGCCCGTACTGCACGCCAGTGCCCATCACATAGAGCGTATCGCCCGTCACGGCCGTGTTGATGGCGGTCTGCAGGTCGGTGAACTGCGCAGGCATGTTGGGCGAGTTGCTCACGGTGCGCACCGTGGCTTGTGCAGCGATGGAGACGAAAAGGCCAGCGACAAGGAGAGTAACGATTTTCATGGCGAGCGTGTGGTTGTGGAGCGGTTTGTGGCGGCGGAATCTTTCGGTTATCAGCCTTACAAGTCAAGGGCGCCGGTCATTCTGAATTCTCCGATTCTTGGTGGGCAGAGTACGCTTGGTGCTTTCTCGACCGTCGGGAAACTCAGATTCAAGAGCGCTTGCACAGGAAGGCACGGCCAGTTGTATTCGGCACGGCGCAAAGGGACGCCACAGTGACCCCGCTTGGCAATACGGGATGCCGCTGGATCGGCTACGGGGATCACCGTAGCTGCCGTGGTTCCCTCTTTAATGGACAGAGGGTTTTGGTGATTCGCGCTGCAGCGCTGTTTCTTCATCCGTTTGGATAAAAGCGGAAGACCCCGCTTGCGCGAGGCCTTCCTTACACTGAGTGGGTGTTTGCGATGTACCGGACTCAGTAAACGGTGTTCTGCGGGTCCCAGTTGGCCCAACCTGCGGTCCAGTCCTCGTTTCCGAAGGCGCCGCGATACGATACCGGGGTGAAGAAGCTGTCGGTGAGCGGGCTCCAGGTGAAATTGGCACCGGCGAGGAGCGGGCTGCCGCCGCTGGGACGGAAATTGGGCGAGCTGAGGTTGAAGGGGTCGTTCACCATCAGGTCGCTGTTGTTCGCCAACACGCTGTTGTTCCAGCCAGCGGTGTTGAACCAAGCGGTGAGTGCGGCCTGATCCCAGTTCTGACTGCCGGGCACATTGAGCGGGGTGCCCATGCCTGCGATCACGTTTCCACGGAACATGAGGTCGCCTGCGGTGGCGTTGGCCTGCGTGCTGTTGCCATCGATGTAGAGCCCCGTAGGGTAGCCGGCGAATACGCTGTTGAAGACCTGCGTCTTGGTGTTGCGGCGCAGGTGCAGTGCGCGGGCATAGAGCGAATTGATGGTGGTGCCTGCGTCCACCTTGGGGCCGAATACGCTCACGTTGCTCCATACGCCTTGGCTGTATGGTGAGGCAGGATTCCCGGCGGCATCGTTGTCGCACTCGAATCCGTTGCTGCTGCTCTGGTCGGCGATGGCGGGGTCGCGGAGGCTCACGGCCCACTGCACCTTGCCCTGCCAGCCGAAGTCCTGGTCGAAGTCATCGTCCCAGCCGCGGAAGGCGATCAGGTGCTTGGCGTTCACGGTTCCGCCGAACCACTCGTAGCTGTCGTCGCCGCAATAGCTCACTTGGATGTAGTCGAGCGTGGTGCCGCGTCCCACAGCGCCCATGGTGAGGCCGTTGATCTCCTGGTTGGGTTGGAAGGCGATGCCGCTGAACTCGATGCGCACGTAACGCAGGATCCCGCTGTTGTCGTTGGCATCACTGCCGCCGAAGGAGGCGTCGGGGCCGCCTTCGATAACCGGGTCGCTGGGCTGGTTATGGGGTGCGCGGCCGCAGAGCACGATTCCGCCCCAATCACCGTAGCTGCGCGAGCCGGGAGCTTGGTTGCTGGTGAACACAATGGGCTGGCTCGAGGTGCCGTCCGCATTCAGTTTTCCGCCACGGCGCACGATCAAGGTGCCTTTGCTGTCCTTGTCGCCCTTCACGATGGTGCCGGGCTGCACGGTGAGCGTAGCGCCGCTGTTCACGTAAAGGAAGCCTTTGATCAGCCACTTGCGGTCGCTACTGAAGGTGAAATTCGCATCGGTCTCGCCTTCTACCTGCGACACGCCGCCACCGAGATCGGTGATGGTGAATTGACGCACTGATGCGTATTCGCAGCAGCAGTCCTTGTCGGCATCGGCATCGTAATTCACGGCAGCGGGGTCGGTGCAGCCTTCCTTCTTCTTGCACGCCGGCAGGGCAACGGCAACGGTGCCCAGCATCAGCAGGCTCAGCGTATGGTTCTTCCAGAGGTTCATGTTCGTCTGTTTGCGTTTCGTTTTCGCGCTGCGAAGTGATGCCGCTTGTGTTAGCGCGGGATCATTGCAGCGTTATGCGATCGCGAACACGCATTATCGTTTCGTTAAATGACCTCGGATCAGAAGCGCGCGCCGATGCCCACGGTGAAGTAGGCGCCGCGGCGGAAGCTCATGATCTGCTCGTCCTGCTTGCCGATGCGGCCATCGTCGTTGCTGTCCTGGAGCAGGAGCACGCGCTGGTTCAGGATGTCCTGCGCGGCGAGCTTCAATTCGAATCGCTTGCCGAAGCCCTTGGTCACGGCCAGGTCGATCACGTTGCGCGGCATCTCATAGATGTCGGGCGTGCCGTAGGTGCCCACGGCGAAGAGGCGAGGTCCGATCACGTTGTACAGGATGCTGCCCTGCACCTGGCGCTCGCGGTCCTGGTAGTAGAGGCCGGCATTCACGATGTAGGGGCTCTGGCCCATGAGCGGGCGCTGCTGCTTCTGCCCGGCTGCTTCGCTGCCCAGGTCCACTTCTGTGACGATGTAGGCTGCGTTCACCATGACGCCGATGCGGCTCATCACGCCCTCGGTGAAGAGCTGGTTGAGCGAGCGGCGCGCTTCCACTTCGACACCGATGCTGGTGGCGCTGCGGGCATTGCCGAATGTGAAGTTGCGCGTTCCGCCGCTGCCGGCGCCGGGCAGGAAGAACATCTCGATGGGGTTGGTGAACTGCTTGTAGAAGGCGCCCACGCTGATGATCTCCGAGGTGCTCGGGTAGAACTCGTACCGGAGGTCGGCGTTGCGCACCGTGGCCACCTTAAGGCTGTCGTTGCCGCGCAGCACATTGTTGAAGCTGAAGTCGTAGAAAGCGAAGGGCGCGAGCTCGCGGAACTCCGGACGGTTAACGGTCTCGGCATATCCCAAGCGGATCTGCGCGCGCTCGGTGATGGCGCGGCTGGCATTGATCGAGGGCAGGATGCTGAGCACCGGATTGTTCACCAGCACGCGGCGGCCGCCGAAGGTGCGGCTCTGCAGCTCCTGGGTGTTGTGCTCGGCACGTATGCCAGCGCTGATGGTGGTGTTGCTGGCAATGCTCAGGGTGCCGCCCGCGTAAGCCGCGAACAGCTTATTCGATGCGGTGTAGCGGTCGCTCGGGTTGGTGCCCTCTTCCAAGCGGAAGCCCGTGGTGGGGTTGATGTTCTGGGCAGCGAAGGCCTCATCGAGCGGCGCGAAGGCGAGGCTCTGGTCAAAGGTCATCAGGTTGGCGGCGCGGAAGCTCATCCAGCGCGCCTCGAACGCCCGGTCCTTCAGTTCGGTGTAAGCGCCTACGCGCAGCTTCGCGCTCACCTTCTCGCCCTGCAGCTTGTGCTCGTAGTCGAGGCGTCCGGTCTTCACCTGCTCATTCATGTCGCTGAAGAAGCGGCCTGCATCGAGCGTGGTGGCGCCTGGCGGAATGATGGTCTGGAAGGGCGTGTTGGCGTCGGTGGTGTTGATGTCGCGCACGGTGCGAATCCGGCGGAAATCGGGCTCCTTGCTCCAGGCGAGGCCATAGCCTGCGGTCCACTCCAGTTTGCTCACGTCGCTCTTCAGCTCGTGGCTGCCATGCAACTGGCCGCTGTAGATGGTGCGCTGCTGGTAACGGAAGGCGTAGTTCTTCACCTCGAACTGTTCCTCGAAGTTGCGGCCCGTGCGCAGGGTGGCCTGGTCGGTGCCCTGCTGCGTGAAGAGGTTGCGGAACTCGACCTTGCTGCGATTGCCCACGAGCAGGCTGAAGTTGCTCAGCGCGCTCACGCGCACCTGGCGGATGTTCTCGTTGTCGCTGTAGTTGTAGATGCTGTCGCTGCGTCCGGCCACGGGGTCGAACACATTGTAGTTGTAGTTCTTGGCGGTGTAGCTCTGGCGCGTGTCGCTGTAGCTGATACTGGTGATGTTGCCGCCGCGCACGCGTCCATCGCCCTTGCCGATGCGGCGCGCCAGCAGCAGGCTGAAGCGCTGGTCGGGCGATGCGCTGCTGCGCTCGGCGCTCCAGTTATTCGCGAGCGAGCGTCCGGCGGTCTGAAGGCCCTGTGCGCTCACGCCGCGCAGGTCATTGGGGAAAGCGCTGGGCAGTTGACGAAGGCCATCATCGAAGCCGAGGGCATCGGTGCTGCTGCGCTGGCTGTTGTGGAAGTCTCGGAAGGTGGTGCCGTTGCGGTACGAGATGCCGTAGTCCACGCGGGTGAGGTTCGAGTCGGGCACGTTCACGGTGTAGAGCTTGATCACCCCGCCAGCGAATTCGCCGGGCAGTTCGGGCGCGCCGCTCTTGTAGATCATCACGCGGTCCAAAGCGCCGCTGGGCAGCACATCGAAGCTGAAGGCGCGCTTATCGGGCTCGAGGCTGGGCGCGATCACATCGTTCAGCATCACGGTGTTGTACCGGTCAGCCAATCCGCGGATCATCACGAAGCGGTCGCCCACCATGGTTACTCCGGGGATGAGCTTCACCACGTCGCCGGCGGTCCGGTCCTGGCCCTTGCTGATCTGCTCGCGGCCCACGCCATTCACCACTTGCTCGCTCTTGCGCGTCTCCATCACCACGGCGGCCTCGGTCTCGGTGCGCTTGGTGCTCACCACCTCCACTTGCTCAATGGCGATGGCCTGGCCCTTCAGTTCCACATTGGCGCGCGTGGTGGCGCCAGCGGTAACGGTGATGGCTCGCTCCACGGGCTCGTAGCCCACGAAGCTCACCAGCAGGGTGTGCGTACCAGCGTCGGCAGCGAAGCTGAAATTCCCGTCGAGATCGGTGGTGGCGCCGGTGCCGGTGCCCTTGAGCGCCACGTTCACGAAGGGCATGGGCTGCAGCTTGCTGCCCTCCATGGTGGTGATGGTGCCGGAGACGGTGCCCTTCTGCCCGAACAAGGCGAAGGAGAAGCAAGCGGAAAGAAGGAGGAACAGGTTTCGGTACATCGCATAAGCGAACGATGTGGTTCATCATTCGCGCCGCAAATGTCCCGGCGGGCTGTTAGGCGCTCCTTCACTAGGAGTTAAGGAAGCGTTACATGGAACAGCAGCGGGTTAACGTTGAATTCACAATGAACCCTCCCGCGCAAGAGGCCGGTGCTATGTTCACGCCCTGAGCATAACACCCATGAAGCAACTCGCCGCCTCGTTCGCCCTTTCCGTCATCACCACCGCCGCGCTCGCGCAGCCGCAGATCCTCAACAGCGGGTTCGAGAATTGGCAGAACGTGGGCACCGGCACCGAAGAGCCGGAGGAGTGGAGCTCCATCAAGACCAGCGACGGCGGAACCATCATCAACAACTTCGCGCCGCAGGTTTGCTGGCGCAGTGATGATGCGCACACAGGCGCCTACTCGGTGAACGTGCGCACGGTGAATTCGCCGATTGGTGCTGCCAACGGCATCGTGACCTGCGGGCGTGTGCATGCTGAGTTCGATCCTGCGAACGGCCGCGTCTTCACCGACCCCAACGATCCGCAATGGCATCAAGTGATGACGGACCGCCCCGACAGCCTGGTGGGCTGGTACAAGACCACCGTGCAGACCGGCGATCATCCCAGGGTCGATGCCATCGTTCACACCGGCGCGGCCAGCATGCCGGAGAATGGCACGCTGTCCAATTGGGTAGGACGTGCCCGCTTCGATGCGCCGAGCATCACATTGGGTGAATGGACGCGCTTTGCTGTACCCTTCAATTACCTCAGCGGCGCTGCGCCGGAGCATCTACTCATGGTGATGTCCAGCGGCGACAGCCTCTTGAGCCAGGTGGGCACCCAAACCTGGTACGACGACATCGCCCTGATCTACAACGTGGCCTGCACGCCCTCTGAAACCGTGGTTACCGTGAGCCCCATCAACGATGGGACGCTTGATGTGGCCTTCAGCACAAGCGGCACACCTGTCGGTCCCACCACGTTCACGGTGCAACTCTCCGATGCAAGCGGTGATTTCACCTCGCCAACCATCATCGGCTCCACCGTGAGCAGCGAGGCGACTGGGAGTATCCCATGCGCTATTCCTGCGGGCACGGCCACGGGTAGCGGCTATGCCATTCGGGTAGTCACGGATTCGCCGTTCTATGCGCCGGTTGGCTGCGGCGTTGAGGTGGACCTGTTGTCGGGGGTCGAAGAGGTCGAGCATCCGTGGCTGATCAGCGGCGGCGCGGGTCAGATCTTCATCGACGGCTCATTCGGTGGTGGCACCTTCTCGTTGCTCGATGCACAAGGACGACTCTTGTTGGAGGGCCGCTTGAATCCTGGTCGCAATGCGATCGCGACGGACCATCATGGCCTGATCACGGTGGTGATGCGCAGCGGCGAGGCCCAGCTGGTTGATCGGGTGCTGTTGATGCGCTAGGCCGAGCGGGTCGCGCGGCGCTTCCCGTTCACACGGTCCTCCAGGAACCACCACTTCGGGGCATCCTTGCGCTTGCGGGCCGCCTGCCACATGGTGATCAGCTGGTCCTGGAGCAAGGTGGTGGCCTCGTCGATGCTGTCGGCCACGAACACGAAGCGCAGCTCTTCCTTGCCGATGGTCCCTTCAGCCACCATCAGATCGATCTGATCAAGCATGGGCTGCCAATATTCCTTGCCGTAGAGCAGGATGGGGAAGTCCTTCACCTTGCCGGTCTGGATGAGCGTGATGGTCTCGAAAAGCTCATCAACCGTGCCGGCGCCGCCGGGCATCACCACGAAGCAGATGCTGTACTTCACCAGTAGGACCTTGCGCACGAAGAAGCGGTGGAAGGTGAGGCTCACATCGAGGTAGGGATTGGGCTGCTGCTCGTGGGGCAGCACGATGTTGCAGCCCACGCTGCGCGCGCCCAGATCACGCGCACCGCGATTCGCCGCTTCCATGATGCCGGGGCCGCCGCCGGTCATGATGGTGAAGCCCACACGGCCCACCCGCTGAGCGAGCTCACGCGCGGCTTCGTAATAGGGGTGGTCCTCCTTGAAGCGCGCGCTGCCGAAGAAGGTGACGCATGGACCCACGAAGTGCAGGTGCCGGAAACCGTAGATGAATTCGCGCGCGATCTTCACCACGCTCACGAATTCCTTCCATCGCGAGCGCGGACCTTCGAGAAAGCGCAGGTCGATCTGTTGGTCCTTGCGGGGCAATGCCATGGCGGCGAAGCTAGGCCCACGGAACAACAGGACGCCTTTGGGTGTTCATCAGAACCATGAGTGTCCGTGCCTTCCTCCTTATCATGGCTTCCGTGCCGTCGCTCTCTGCCATGGCGCAGCCCCAATTGGAGAACCCCTCCTTCGAGGCGTGGGACAATGCCGGCCAGGCTACGCAAGAGCCGCAGCAATGGAGCTCATTGAAGACCAGCGATGGCGGCGCCTTCATCAACAGCCTGGTGCCGCAGCTCTGTTGGCGCAGCACCGATGCCCGCACCGGCCAGTACAGCGTGAACCTGCGCACGGTGAATTCGGCGGTGGGAGCGGCGAATGGGCTGCTCACCAATGGCCGCGTGCACGCCGAGCTCAACGTGGCCAACAGCTACATGTACACCGTGCAGGACAACGAGCAGTGGCGAACGGCCATGACCAGCAAGCCCGATAGCATCGTGGGCTGGTTCAAGGCCACGCCGCAAACGGGCGATCGCGCCAACGTGGGAGCACTCTTGCACATCGATGAAGGCCGATTGCCCGCTTTCGGTACCGAGGGCAACTACGTGGCGGGTGCCTCTTGGAAGGCGCCCTTCGGCAGCGTGAGCCAATGGACGCGGTTCAGCGCGCCATTCCAATACCTGAACGATTGGGATCCGGAATGGATCCTGCTCATCCTCACCGCAGGCGATAGCGCCGGGAGCCAGGTGGGCACGCAGGTCTGGTTCGATGACCTTGCGCTGATCTACAATGTGCAGTGCGCGCCCGATGCGCAGAGCGTAGAACCGGGCCAGTCGTTCAATGTCGGCTACAGCACCGGTGGCGTCCCGCAGGATGCAGTCACGTTCACGGCAGAGTTGTCCAATGCGAGCGGGTCGTTCGCGTTGCCGGTGGTGATTGGTTCTGTCGTGTCCAGTAATGCGGTCGGCAGCATCGCGTGCACTTTGCCGTTGGGCATCGAAGCGGGGAGTGGTTATCGTATCCGCGTGGTGGGCGGTTCGCCCTTCTATGCGCCTATGGGCTGCGATCTGGCGATTGAAGTGGGGACCGGCCTGGGCGCGGTCTTCATGGGTGAAACCAGGGTGGAGCTTCGCGGCGACCAGCTCATCGCGCATGCCGAACGCACTGGTGTGCTGGAGTGCTTCGGCGCTGATGGCCGATTGCTGCTCAGCGCCAGCCTGCGCGAAGGACTGAATACCATTGACCTCAATAGCCGCAGCGGAATGCTCCTTGTACGCGTGACCGATGCGCGCGGGGTTACCGCCACGCGGTTGATCGCGGTGCGATGAATCGCGTCCCGGATCAGTCCATCGTCACCACCACGCTGCCAGTCTTCCGCCAGCTCTCGGCCCGCGCATGCGCCTCGGCGATCCGCGCCAGCGCATAGGTGCTGTCGATTACCGCGCGGATCTCCTGGCGTTGCCAGAGCTCGGCGAGGTGCCGCATGTCATCGGCGCTTTCCACCGCTGTACCGCCGACCACTGTCACGTTCTTGCCACCCTTGCCAGCGAAAGCGCGGACCATCATTTGCGCGGGCATTTCAGAGCCGGTGATGACGATTCCCTTCGACTTCACCAATGAGACGCAGTCCTTGAACGGCAGCTTGCCCACGGTCTCGAAGACCACGTCGAACTGATCGCGATGGGCGAGGAGGTCATCCTTCGTGTAGTCGATCACTTCACTGGCGCCGAGCGAGCGCACCAGCTCCACGTTGCGGGTGCTGCATACGCCGGTCACAATCGCGCCCATGCTGCGCGCCAGTTGCACGGCCGCACTGCCCACCGCGCCAGAGGCGCCGTAGATGAGCACGCGCTGGCCCTTGGCCACCTTCGCTTTGTTCAGGAAATGCCGCGCGGTGCCGAAGCCGAAGGGAATCGCCGCTGCATCGGTGTAGCTCATCTCGGCAGGCATCGGAGCAAAGGCACCGTTCTCTGATAGCGCGATGTACTCGGCGTGGCCACCGAGCCCCATGATGCTCGTCCAGCCGAAGAGGCGATCGCCCTTCTTGTACTTCGTGACATCGGAGCCTGTCTCCACCACTTCACCGGCGAAGACCACGCCCAGGATGGTCTTGCGCGGCTTGAAGGGTCCGAAGACCAGCCGCACGAACCACGGGTTGGCGCTGCGCAGCCGCCAGTCGGCCGCGTTCACCGCCGAGGCGTGGATGCGGATGAGCAGATCGTTCTTCTTCGGTGAAGGCGTGGGCACCTCAGTGATGCGGATCACTTCGGGGCCTCCGTAGGCGGTGGCGAGGGCGGCTTTCATGGGCTGATAGGGACGGTGCAAAGCTCTTCGGTGATTCGCTGGAACCGCTGCCGTTCATGGATCGGATCGGTCGTTCATCGGGCAATAGGTCCGATAGCCCGCCGATCCCCATCTTTCGCCTTTCCCTGCCCATGCCTCCCTATCGTCCGTTGTTGAGCGTGCGTTGCTTGCCGCTCCTGCTGTTGCTGTTCGGCACGATCGTGGGGCTGCATGCGCAGCCTTACACCTACAAGGCCGTGTACGACTCGCTGGATAGTCGCCACGACCTGTCGCGGCCGCTGATCGAGCGCTACTTCATCACCAGTAACCACCATTGGGCCTGTTTCAATCGTGGGCTGCTCGCGGAGGCCAGGATCACCTCCAAGGAAGAACTGGAGCTGGCCGAGCAGCTCGGTGTGGACACGATGCTGTCCACGGCCTCGAACCATGTCGGTGATTCGTTCAACGGGTCGGCGGATGCGGCCTTGCAGTTGAAGTACTTCTACCAGGGATTGGAGTACGCCAAACGATCCGACAACGCGCACCACATCGGCGTCGCGCAGAAGCAGATCGCCACGGTGTACAAATCGCTGGGCGATCTGCCAAGGGCGCTGGAATTGCTGAAGCAGGCCTTCGGCAACGTGCGCCATCCGGGTCAGATCAACCGCGTCAGCTGCCACCTGAGCGACACCTACCGCCTGATGGGACAGCCGGACAGCGCGCTCTACTGGGCCCAGCGCTCCAACATCATCGCCCGGCCGGAGGATGACGACTACGCCTATGCGCGCTCCTACTACATGCTGGGTGCGGCCTACGCTGCCAAGGGCGAACGGCAACTGGCCGAGGTGCATTTCGCACGCGCGATCGAGGTGGCGGATTCCTTTCATGTGATGATCCCGCTCTATGGCTCATTGGTGGCCCGGGGGAAGATGGAGTTGGAAGCCGGCGACATCCCCGCTGCCATTGCCGATGGCCGGCGCGCCCTGCAGGTGAGCCAAGCAGGCGGCAACCTGGAGGGCCTGATCGGCGCGTCGGACCTCTTGCGCCGATCCTTCAAGGCCATGGGCCAGAGCGACAGCGCCTACCGCTACTTCGAGCTGCGGGTGATGTACGCGGATAGCCTCATCAACGCCACCAACCTGAACAAGCTGCAGAACATGGCCTTCGCGCAGGAGCTGAAGGAGCGC
>DAORNP010000094.1:0-2239 GCA_035441065.1 Flavobacteriales bacterium
TGCTCGACTACGCGATGATGGTGGAAGACTCCCATGTCGAGACCCGCATGGTGGAATACCGTCTGCAGCCGGAGGCGCCGTCGGCGCGCCGCGCGGGCGCGGTTTGCGCGTATCATGCGCGGCATGTCCCTGGCCTTTGTCGATGCCAACCTCGTCCGCGCCGCCGAGGTGCGCGCGGTCGCGCCCGAGCTGGCGTTCGAGCTGGTCGCGCTTCCCACTGCCTACGCCAGCAGCGCGCCCGAGCCCGGGCAGCGCGCCCGCGACAAGGTGCTGGCCTGGCTGATGGAGAAAGGGTACAAAGCGAAAAAGGCCGGCGGATGATGCTGCCGCGCTGGATCCGAGATTGCTGGCAGAATGGCGGCCTCAGCGGAAGGCTCTGGCTTGGTGCATGGGCATTGGCCATCCTCGGTCTGCTGGCCACCGTGCTGATCGCCGCTGGCGAGCGCAACGACATGGACATCTTCCTGAAAGCATCGTCTGACTTGCTGGATGGAAAGAACGCCTATGAACTGCGCTACAATGAGTGGTACCGCTACTTCTACAGCCCGTTCTTCGCTTTGGTGGTGGCACCGCTGGGACTGTTCGGGGCTGTCGGCGCAAAGCTCCTTTGGGGCTTTTCCATCGTAGTCCTTGTAATACGGTGCATGGCCATCATGGAGCGCTGGCTCCGGATGGATGAATGCGATACGGTCACACGCGCGCGCTTTCATGCCTTGTTGCTCCTGCTGCTCTTCCAGCCGGTGCGCGACAACATCAATTCCAACCAGCTCACGCCCTTGCTGGTATGGGCCATGCTCGAAGGTGTGCGCTTGATCCGCGATGGACGCAGCGCGTGGGGTGGCCTGCTCATCGCCTTCGGCATGGACATCAAGCTGATCCCGGTGGTGCTTCTCCCCTACCTGCTCTGGCGAAGGCATTGGCACGGTGCCATCGCCACGGTGCTCCTCTTCGTCGCCATGCAAGTGGCACCTGCGCTTGTCCTCGGCTGGGATCAACTGATGGAACTGGACCGCACCCGTGCCGAACTCCTCAACCCTGGTGACCCACGGCACATCCTCGATGAAGAAGAACCGTCATTCATCTCGCTGGGGTCCTTGCTATCGGCCTATCTGAGCACCGAGGGCGGCAGCAGCAACACCATGGATCTGCCGCGCAATCTGGCTGCGCTTTCGCTAGGGGAGATCGCGGCCCTGCTTTTCGTTGGCCGAGCCGTCCTCGTGGCGCTCACGCTATTCTTCGTGCGCTGGCCGCCGTTCCGGTCAGCGAGCGATGGGCGCCTTGTGTTGCGTGAGGTGTCCTACCTCATGCTCTGCACTATCCTGCTGTTCCCGCACCAGCGCAACTACAGCATGCTGTTGGCAGCGCCAGCTGTCGCTTATCTGTTGCACGCAAGGCTCAGCATGAACGCATCGGGCGCCGCCAGGCGGTGGACCATCCTGCTCGCGCTTGCCTTCATCGGCCTCAATGCCGAGATGCTGCTCGGAGAATTCGCCGATGTGTATGCGCACTACAAGTTGAAATCCTTCGTCGTGATCGGCTTGATTGCCATGCTTTTTTCGGCGCCTTCAAACAGGACAGCCGTTGAAGTGAGCAATCGTTGACCAACAATCACGCTGCGTTAGTAACAGTATCTCCCCTCCGCGATCATCTTCTTCGCGATCACCTTCCGCAGTTCGGCCGTGTTCAGCGGCGTGTTCTTGCTCCAGCGCTTCGCACCCATCAGCATCGCCTGGCGCTCGTCACCCTCGGCAAAGTTGTTCACCGCCTCCTTGGCCCACTTGTGGATTCGGTCAGCGGCGTCATGGATGTACAGCTGGCATATGGCGATCTGCTCCTGCACGTTGGCCGCGCCTTTCATGTCGGCGAGTTTGAGTGTGCGCAGCAAGGTGCTTTCGGCCAGGTAGGTGTCAATCACCATGTCGGCGATGTGCATCAGCGTCTCCTGGTGCTTTGCGAGCTCGAGGCCTAGCTTCTGCGCAGCGCCACCCGCCACCATCAGCACGGCCTTCTTGAAGTTGGCCACTATGCGCTTCTCGTCGGCGAGCAATGAATCATCCGGTTCTGGGAATTCGGGGATGCCCATCAGCTCGGCGGCCACGGCCTGCGCCGGGCCCATCAGGTCGAGTTGGCCTTTTAGCGCGCGCTTCAGCAGCATGTCCACCGTGAGCATGCGGTTGATCTCGTTCGTGCCCTCGAAGATCCGGTTGATGCGGCTGTCCCGGTAAGCGCGCTCCACGGG
>DAORNP010000094.1:2338-3177 GCA_035441065.1 Flavobacteriales bacterium
GGCGTATTGCTCCACGCCCTTCAGCAGCGCCTTCGCATGGTCAGCGCCGCCTGCTTTCAGGTCCTCGATCGCGCGCTCCATGTCCTGGCTGCAGCGGTAGGTTGCGCTCTCCACCACGTAGCAATAGGTCGCCTGGTCGGCCAGCTTCTGGCGGATGGCCCCGAACGCGCTGATCGGCTTGCCGAACTGCATGCGCTCGTTAGCATACTTCACGCTCATGTCCACCACCCCCTTCGCGCCGCCCAAGGCCGCGCCGGCCAGCTTGATCCGGCCGATGTTCAGGATGTTCACTGCGATCTTGAAGCCGTTCTGCCGCTCGCTCAGCATGTTCTCCACCGGCACCTTGCAGTCGTTGAAGAAGACCTGCCGCGTGCTGCTGCCCTTGATCCCCATCTTCTTCTCTTCGGGATTCAAGGTGATGCCGCCGAAGTCCTTCTCCACGATGAAGGCCGTCAGGTTCTCATCGTCATCGATCTTGGCGAAGACGGTGAAGATGTCCGCGAAGCCGCCGTTGGTGATCCACATCTTCTGACCGTTGAGGATGTAGTGCTTGCCATCGGGCGAGAGCATCGCTTTGGTCTTACCGCTGTTGGCATCGCTGCCGGCGCCCGGCTCGGTCAGGCAGTAGCTGGCTTTCCATTCGCCAGAAGCCAGCTTCGGGATGTACTTCTTGCGCTGCGTATCATTGCCGTAATACAGGATCGGCAGGGTGCCAATGCCCGTGTGCGCCGCGATGGCCACGCTGAAGCTGTGACCAGCTCCGGTCACCTCCGTGACCAGCATCGTCGTCACGAAGTCCTTGCCGAATCCACCCAGGTCCTCGGGCACGGAGATGCCCA
>DAORNP010000094.1:3234-8361 GCA_035441065.1 Flavobacteriales bacterium
TCTTCCAACGCATCGATGCGGTCGAGCTGGGTCCACACATTCTGCTGCAGGAACTCATGCGCGGTTTGCGCGATCATGCGCTGCTCCTCGTTGAATTCCTCGGGTATGAAGATGTCCTGTGGTGCGCTCTCGCGGATCAGGAATTCGCCGCCCTGGAGGGCTTTCTTGGTTTCGGTGCTCATGGCGCGTGCGGATGCTGGGTGCTACGGATGGTCCTACGTCCCGTTCGGGCTAAAGTTATGCACGCATAACATATTTCCAAACGGGGTGGTTCGTGAAGGGAGGGGAGAATGGTGCGAAGGGCGAGAATGGTGAGAGGGGTGACGCCCAGCGTGATGCCTTGACACTTGACCCTTGTCACTTGGGTCTTGCTCTGGGCGTGCCCCCGTCCCAAATGCGGCCGGGGTCGGGTCATCCGCTGTGGCTGCCTTGTTTCGCCGGGTGCGGCAGCGGCTCCGGGGTCTGCTCCTTCGTCGCAGTCTCCTCGCTCGCGCCGCACCAGCGGCTCACCATCGGCAGGCCGCCGCTGCTGCCCCTCACGCCGATCCGCGTTTACGAATACGTTCCGGCTATTTGCGGATATTCCCGGATATCCAAGGCTATTGCTGTCCGGCCGATCCGTTGGTGAACGGTTGAGCGCTTGCAACTAAGCGCGCTCGTACCGGATCACCTGGACGTCCGGTATCAATCGTTCCAGCCGTTGGTCGGCGGTCATCAACGGGATGTCCAAGTGCAATGCGGTGGCGGCAATGATGCTGTCCGGGAGCTTGAGACGGTACTTGCGCCGGATGCGGATCGCGAGATCCTCGATCGCAGTATGGATCGTCTCCACCGGCCAGGACTCCAGGAACACTTCCACGCGCTTCAGTTCCTCGCGTGTGATGCCGGCAAAGCTCAGCAGTTCCATGCGAGTGATCTGGGAAATGCGCAGCGGCTGGTCTGCCAGCATCGCTGCCAACTGCCTGTCGCCGTTCAACAGGTACAGGCAGATGTTCGTGTCCAGGACGATGCTAGTCCCATTCATCGCGCATGCGCTGCTGGATCACCAAGGGGTCCTCCTTCAACGTGATCACTCCGCAGAACTTCCGGATATCGGGCAATGCGCGCTTGGTCCGCCTGCGCCGCCCAGCGTGTACCTTCTTCCAAAGCGCATCGATCTGCGCCTTGGTCATCCCGGCTTTGAATACGATGGCTTTTTCGTTCGGCATGATGCTCAAAGATAGTTCGCCCCAGCCGTGTCCGCGATGCGCGATTCCGCCCGGGTGTCCGCCGCATCGCAGGGGAAGCAGGGGAGGAGGATCAGTAGGGCTTTCTGCTCGGCGGGGATGATCAGGTCGTAGGTGGGGGTGTGGATCTCGCGGGGAACCTGGGCCTCATGTGGGGCAGGGGACTGGCAGGCGGCGAAAAGCAAGCTGCTCGCAAACAAGGCGGCCTTGCAGGATGTGGTGGGTCGCGCCTGTTTCATTCTGCGTGAATTCCGATCTCGCCAAGGAGAGCTTTATACTCAGCCCTTCTGGGACTCGTCAATGAACCGAACTTGATCCTTGGGTATTCTGTTCTGAACTGACCTGTACAACCATCATCAAGAACACGGACCACGTTGCCTTGGTGGCGGAACTCAAACCGCACGCTTGGGACCCATGTGCCGCATTCACCCCAATTGAAGTTTACCGGGTTGTTCAACAGTGACAATAGGCGCTGAGCTTGATTCTTCGATAAGGGGATCGCAGACCCATAGGTGGCTTCATAGCCTCGCCTGCCCTCGAACGGGTGAGCCTGTCTGGCAACTACCTCGTCGAAGGATGTTCCTGGGAATAACGAGCTGCTATCGCTCGAAGAGAATCTGATCAGTTCGGCTAGTTCCACGATACGGCGCAGGTAGAACGTATCGGGCTTGTCCGGATTGAAGTAGTCGCGATGGAGGAGGGTGTCTGAATAGATGCTATCAACGATCTCTTCGATGGACCGTTCGCCATAGATGCTCCCTTTCGGGTCATTGTTGTGTGAACCGCCGACCTGCTTGGTGGGGATGATTAGGTCGTAGGTAGCGGTGTGGACCTCGCGGGGCTCAGTGTCTTTGTGTGGAACGGTGGACTGGCAAGCGCCCAAGAGCAAGCTGCCCGCGACCATGGCGGCAAGGGAGTACATGTTGGAAGCCGCGGGATTCATGCGAACTTGGGTCACCAGCCAGTGCTCTCTTTGGGTTTGAAAGGCCAGAGTCGAAAAGGGGCCATGATTCGAGTTCGCGTGCACAAACCCGTGCTCGCGTGATTCAGGTCGCCGTATGCATAGACTGCGTACTTCATGTGGCGAATGAAACTTATGCCGCAAGCCTGACCTCCACGACGTGTATGGACCACGACACGCTTCTCTCCACTCAGATCACCCTTGTAGAGGTGTTTGACCTTGAAGGTCACAGCAACGCTTGTATCGGTCTTCTCGATCCGGACCACCCGTCCGGTGAAGACCACGTCAACGGCAATGAGTCCAGCAGCGCCAATACAACTGCATGCGTGCCCAGCTAGTGCCGTGGCTAGTGATACGGTAATTAGGAGAGTTCGCGTGACGGATTGGAGCGGAAAGCCCGCAAGCCCTGTGATCAGGGCGCGGACTTGCAGCGGAAAGCCGGACCCCGGCTGCATTTGAGCCGGGGGCACGCCCTCACGAGCATTCACATCATCTGATCGCCTGATCATCTGATCTTCTGATCTTAGTTCAGCAACTCAAACACACTCGCCGCCCCCTGCCCCGTCCCCACGCACATCGTCACCACACCGTACTTCTGCTTCCGGCGCCGCATCTCATTGAAGAGCTGCACGCTCAGCTTCGTGCCCGTGCACCCCAGCGGATGCCCCAGCGCGATCGCCCCGCCGTTCACGTTCACGATCTCCGGGTTTATGCCCAACTCGCGCACCACCGCCAGTGATTGCGACGCGAAGGCCTCGTTCAACTCGAACAGCCCGATGTCGCTCATCTTCAGCCCGGCCTTCTCCAGCGCCTTCGGCACCGCGGCCACCGGACCGATCCCCATGATGCGCGGCTCCACGCCGGCCACGTGGTAGGAGAGGAGGCGCGCGATCGGTTTCACGTTCAGCTGCTTCAGCATGCGCTCGCTCACCACCAGCACGAAGGCCGCGCCATCGCTCGTCTGGCTGCTGTTGCCCGCCGTTACCGTGCCCTTCGCATCGAACACCGGCTTCAACTTCGCCAGGCCGTCCAAGGTGCTCGCGCGCGGACCTTCATCCGTATCCACGACGTACTTCTCGACTTGTCGCTTCTCCTTCGCATCGAGGTACACGCGCTCGACTTCCACCGGCACGATCTCGTCCTTGAACCGGCCCGCGCTGATCGCCGCCAGCGCCTTCTCGTGGCTCTTCAGGCTGAAGGCGTCCTGGTCCTCGCGGCTCACGTTGAAGTCGCGCGCCACGGCCTCGGCGGTGAGACCCATGCCCCAGTAGTAGGTCGGGTTCACCTTGCTCACCTCGTAGTTGGGCACGATGCGCCAGCCACCGAAGGGGATCGGGCTCATGCACTCCACGCCGCCGGCGATGATCACGTCCGCCTGCCCGCTGTGGATCTTGGCCGCGGCGATGGCGATCGTCTCGCTGCCGCTGCTGCAATAACGGTTCACCGTCATGCCCGGCACCTTGTCGGTGTTCAGGCCCATCAGGCTGATCATGCGGCCGATGTTCAGGCCCTGCTCGGCCTCGGGCGTCGCGTTGCCCACGATCACATCGTCCACCTGCTCCTTGGCCAGGTTGGGCACGGTGCTCATCAGGTGCTGGATCACCTTCGCCGCCAGGTCATCGGGACGGGTGAAACGGAATTTGCCGCGCGGGGCCTTGCCTACTGCGCTGCGGAAACCGGCGATGATGTATGCGTTCATGTTCGTTCGTGTTGTCACACTGAGCTTGTCGAATTGTTGGGCGTGCCGGCGTTCAAATGCAACGCCGTCGGGCTATCCGCTGCAAGTCCTCGGCCTGATGACAGGCCTGCGGGCTTTCCGCTTCTATCCCTCACGCGGAGTGCTATCATTCGTGATTCGCTATGTCTTGCCGTGATGATCATCTCTTCAGTCGTAGGATGTGCTTACCCATGACTGGGCTGTCGTACTCGATTCGATCGTCATACTCTGTTGCGTCCCAAGGCGGATCTACAGGTACCTCATGAATCTTCTGTCCGGACAGGTCACAGGATTCAGCTTTGAGGTCATCCTCAACGATTACAACTCCATCGAGTAGTCGAATCATCGGAATCCACAGACTATGTTCATGTCGAACTAGTCTGTTGGCTGAGGGATCAATAACGCCCCATTGATTGTCGGTTCGGAAGAAGAAGAGGTTCGTTTGAGGTATGTAGAGAAAGTCCTGCTCTTTGAGTTCAAGTCGCTCAGCAGATTCAAACTTCAACAGGACTGAATGTCTCGAATCGTCTAGGCTGACCCAGCACACGTTCAGATTGCTTGCTCCTTGCGCTGATTCATCCGCGCACACGATCGGTGCAGAATGGATCTGGTCCGGTTTCGAAGAACCGTTGATCGTAATTCGGAGGGAACCCATTGATGCGCTCATGAACGATTCTAAATCCGCAACACCTTCCCGCTGGTGATGATCGACTGCAAGCGCTCCAGCGTTTTGCGCTGCATGCAGAGTTCCAGGAAGGTCTTCCGCTCCAGGTCCAGCAGGTATTGCTCGCTCACCTCGGTGGGCTCCGACAAGTCGCCGCCGCAGAGCACAGCCTGCCCCGCCCAAGCGGGATGGCCGAGCTTCTGCGAGATCAGCGTGTCGTGCTCGCTGATTGTTGTCGCTCGATGTTGGCGATGTCGATGCATCGTTTCAGTCAAGGTTGAATGTGTTTGCAATCGCCGAATAGAGATCATCATACTTGCCCAGTTCAGCCATCGGGACAGAGCCGCCGAGTATGTAGAGCTTCGGCCCAACGGCCAGGTAGTACTGAAGGGATGTCGTCTGTACACCAACAGTGGCCGTGAACACCACTCGAATGGCCTTCTCGCCGTCAAGGAGAACTTCTTCCTCCTTGAGGATCTTGAAGTCCTTGAAGCTGGGGTCTTCCCTCATGCTCTTCATGTTCTCCTCATAGGCTGACCGGGAATTGTACGACTCTGGT
>DAORNP010000094.1:8373-9093 GCA_035441065.1 Flavobacteriales bacterium
AGATCTTGAGAGCGAAGGCACCGTCATGCATGAACAGAGCCGAGTCGATCCTAGGTCCTCCAAGCATGACATAGTTCACACTTCCAGTAGGATGCGATTTCCATTGAGCCGGATACTTGATCGCGAAGCCGTGTCCATCGCTACGGAAGGTGTTGGACAGATCATAAGGGGACGTGGCCGTTACGTCTGATGACTTGCGTGTGGACTCACAACCGACTATGAAAGTCAGCACTGCTGCGACCATCATCGTTCGACCGATTATCAAGGCGTGATGCATCGGGTTCGTTGCTTGGCTAGTTCCTCAACACTTTACCCGAGGTAATGATGGACTGTAGCCTTTCCAAAGTCTTCCTCTGCATACAGAGTTCAAGGAACACCTTCCGTTCGAGGTCGAGGAGATACTGTTCGCTTACCTCAGTCGGTTCTGACAAGTCACCACCACACAACACGTGACCGAGCTTTTGACTTATGAGGGTATCGTGTTCGCTGATGTAGTTCCCACTTTCCATTGAGTTCGCGCCCACGTACACGATGCCCAAGCCTTCGCGGCCCAGCACCTTGATGTCCGTGCGCATCGGCGGCTTGGTGTAGCCCTTCTCCCAGAGGTCCAGCGCGCATTCCTTGGCGTAGGCCAGCTGGTGCGCGCGGCTCACGATCACCTCGTCGGTGCCGCGGCGCAGGTAGCCGAGGGCGAACGCTTCTTCGCCGCTGGTGCTCACC
>DAORNP010000094.1:9126-10691 GCA_035441065.1 Flavobacteriales bacterium
GTCGCCTTCCTTCAGTTCATCGCTGAGGCGCAGCGCGAACTCCTTGCTGCCACCGCCGCCGGGGATCACCCCCACGCCGAACTCCACCAGGCCCATGTAGGTCTCGGCATGCGCCACCACCTTGTCCGCGTGCAGGCAGAGCTCGGTGCCGCCGCCCAGGCACAGCTGGTGCGGGGCCGCCACCACGGGGATGCTGCTGTAGCGCATGCGCATCATGGTGTTCTGGAAGGTGCGCACGGCCATCTCCAGGTCGTCGTACTCCTGCTCCACGGCCATCATGAAGATCATGCCCACGTTGGCGCCCGCGCTGAAGTTGGCGCCGTCGTTGTACACCACCAGGCCCTTTGCCCCTTGCTCGGCGAGGTCGATGGCCTTGTTGAGGCCCTGGATCACCTCCGCACCGATGGTGTTCATCTTGGTGCTCCAGCTCACGCACAGGATGCCGTCGCCCAGGTGACGCACAGTGGCGGCGCTGTTCTTCCACACCACGCTGCTCTCCGGCAGGTCGCTGAGGACGATCGTGCCCTCCGCACGCGGCACGGGGGTGTAGCTCTTGCTGGGGATGTCGTAGTACAGCCGCTTGCCGCCTTCGGTCTTGTAGAAGCTCGTGTGGCCTGCGGCCACCATCTCATCCACCCATTTCGCGATTGTCACTCCGGCCCCCGAGCCGGAGTCGCGCATGGCCTTGATCGCCTTGTCAACGCCGATCGCATCCCACGCCTCGAAGGGCCCCAGCTCCCAGCCGAAGCCCGCGCGCATGGCATCGTCGATCTTGTACAGCGCATCGGTGATCTCGGGGATCCGGTGGCTCACGTAAGCGAAGAGCCCGTGGAAGCTCTTGCGGTAGAACTCGCCGGCCTTGTCGGTGCCGTTGTAGAGCAGCGTGGTGCGCTTGCGCAGGTCGTCCTCCTTCTTCGCGGCATCCAGCGTGGCGAACTTCGGCTTCACCTTCGGACGGTACTCCAGCGTCTTCAGGTCGAGCGCGAGGATGTCGCCCTTGGGCGATGAGCGGTCCTTGAAGAAGAAGCCCTTGCCGGTCTTGCTGCCGAGCATGTTCTTCTCCACCATCTGTTGCAGGTAGCCGGGGATGGCGAAAAGGGCGTTCTGCTCGTCGTTGGGACAGTTGTCCTTCACGCCCTGCGCCACTTTCACCAGCGTGTCGAGGCCCACCACGTCGGCGGTGCGGAAGGTGGCGCTCTTGGGGCGGCCCAGCACCGGACCGGTCAGGCGGTCGACCTCTTCCACGGTGAGGCCCATCTCCTCCACCAGGTGGAAGAGGCCCATGATGCCGAAAACGCCGATGCGGTTGGCGATGAAGGCGGGCGTGTCCTGGCAGCGCACAGTGACCTTGCCGAGGATGCGCTGGCCGTAGTCCTCCAGGAAGTCGAGCACGGCGGGGTCGGTGTCCGGACCGGGGATCAGCTCCAGCAGCGGCAGGTAGCGCGGCGGGTTGAAGAAGTGCGTGCCGCAGAAGTGTTTGCGGAAGTCGTTGCTGCGGCCCTGCGCGATGGCGTTGATGGGGATGTCGCTGGTGTTGGTGGTGATCAAGGTGCCGGGCGTGCGGT
>DAORNP010000094.1:10770-14267 GCA_035441065.1 Flavobacteriales bacterium
GTTGCCGGTGCTGATGCGCTTGGCGAAGCGGGCATCGTACAGCGGCGCCGGACTGCTCTTGATCGCGGCGGCGAGTGCGTCGTTGACGATCTTGTTCTTGTCGCCGCCCTCTTTCGGGGCGATGTCGAGCAGCAGCACTTCGGTGCCGGTGTTCGCGAAGTGGCAGGCGATGCGGCTGCCCATGACGCCGGAGCCGAGCACGGCGACTTTGCGGATGTTGCGCTTCATGAAGTTCGGTTCGTAGGTGCGAAAGATTTCGAGAATAGGGAAAGGTTGAGAGGGTGCGAGAGTGCGAGGGCATGACCCTGCCCCTCTCGCACCCTTTCACTCTCACACCCTTGAACCCGATCTCGTTCCATCGTCGCAGTTTTCAGAAAAGTTGTTCCTGTTCAAGGATCCGATCCAGTTCCGCCATCACCTGTCGGAAGTTGTTGAGCTGCGTGGGTGTGAAGCGGCTCTGCACCGCTTCGTTGAATTTGATCACGGTGTTGCGGCTCACGTCGCGCATCTGCTTGCCCTTCGCCGTGAGGTGCATGCGCACCACGCGCTTGTCCTCTTTGCACGGCACGCGCTTGATCAGCCCTTCTTCCTCCATGGTCTGCAAAGTCCGCACGAGGCTGCGGCTCTCCATGCCCATCTTGGGGCCGAGCTTGGTGCTGGGCGTTCCCTCAGGCTCGATGTTCAGCAGGATCTGGCCTACGGCCATGCTGCCGCCGTACTTGGCTGCTTCGGCGTTGTAGATGCGCGATATGCGGCTCCACACGCGACGGATGGGAAAGTCGATGGTCTCCTCAGGTCTCATGCGCACGGGCTTCGGTGCCGAATGTAGAATCATATAGTATGCGCGCATACTAAATTCACTGAAATTTCTCAACAACCAGGTGCGTTGTATCCCGGACTAGTTTCGCCACCAACCATTTCCTATGCGCTCAATCATCCTTTCGGCCTTGGCCATTGCCATTCTATCCGCTTCCTGCCGCAAGGATGAAGAGGATGCAGGATCGAATCCCGGCACGCCGGCACCACAAGGCCCCATGCTGGTGATGAAGTTCCGCTTCGACAGTACGCAGGCCCGACTCAACAACATCGGCCAGCCCGCCACCCTTCCTCCCGGCCATGCCGCGCAGAGCCCGCGCTTCAACAAGATGAGCGCGCATTACATCGAGTTCGCGCCGAGCATGCTCACGGCCTTGGGAACGGGCACGATCGTTTACCATGCGGCTGAGACCTCTGCTGGCGGCTCCACCGCGATCAATTTCGCCCAAGGCGTGAGGGCTGGTGAAGGCGAGACCTTCTTCAGCATGCCGCTCTCCCAGATGACTCCAGGAACCTATGAGTGGCTGCGCGTGTCGCTGGCCTACCAGAACTACGACATCAAGTTCCGCTACACCGACGCCACGTGGGGCACCTTCAACCTCTGGGGCACAGTGGCCAGCTTCATTGGTTACAACACGTACATCAGCAACTACACCGTGCGCAACCAGAGCGTGGCGGTTAATGCCAACAAGCTGCAGGGCTATTGGGGCTTCGAGGTGATCAACCCGCCGGTTGCCACTGCGCCTGTCACAGGGCAGGCGCCTCCCGGCGCCACTACCGTGCCCAACCCGCTCTTCGCCAGTTCTCCGATTCCCAGTGGGTCGTGCGTGGTCACCGGAGCTTTCGCTACGCCGCTCACCATCACCGGCGCCGAGTCCTCGGATGTGGTAATCACTGTCTCGTTGAGCACGAACAACAGTTTCGAGTGGAGCGACAACGGTGACGGCATCTACGAACCGGCCGCCGGTGATGTCGTGGTGGACATGGGCGTTCGCGGCATGATTCCCATCGTGCAGTAGTTCATCCTGGCTTCTTCACCTCGCGCTTTTCTCCATTCACCCATAGGCTCAAGCCCTCGGGCGCCGAGAGGTATTTGACGCTGGAGGCCGCGATCACATAATCGTAACCGCCACGCTGGTCGTCGTAGAGGTAAACGCTATCGCATGCGAACCGGATCCAAGCGCTATCGCCGACGAACTCGAGTCGGGCGTGGGGCGCGATGTTCCGGCGCTTGAGCAACATGCCCCCCTCCTCTTCGACTCGCTCAATCGCTGCAGCATCGATGAAACCCAGGTCCTCGAAGCCATCGCGAAGGCGGAACAGCTTCTGGCCCCAGCTCTCACGCTCACCGAAATTGGCGAGCACCCACAGATCGCCGGTGCGGGTGCTATCCTTCCCGAAGAAGGTGGGCAGCATCGTCCAGCTATCGTAAGCAGGAACCGAGATGGCCATCATATCGGCGGTGCTATCGGGATGCGGTCGGTAGCGATAAAGCCGTAGCCCCTCCCAGGTATCCTCCACGTTGGAGGCGACCATGACGAAGCTCCCATCACCAAGATTGAAAGTGGCTTGGATGAGCAGGGTGTCATGAGCCAGATTGTCTTCAACCGATTGGAATTGGATTGGTGCCAAACCCGGCGGGTCCGAAGCGGGAATAGACTTGGTGCAGGAGTACACTCCGAGCAAGACGGATGCGCCCAGAAGGACTTGTTCCAATCTTTTCATTTTCAAGCGATTAAACCACTGCTCTTGAATCAATCTCGAGGAAGGATGAACCGGACCAGGAGGGCTTTTCGGGGTCGAAATATGAGCATGGTTCACATGAAGCCGACCATGCCATTCACCAAGCCACACTTACCGGCCACCAGTCCATCGAAACCGTCGAAGACCCGAACTCGTATATCGGCGAGCCATAGCGCCCGGTCGTATATCCAGGCGCCTCCAGCGAAACCCGAACGTGAATCACTCAGCCCACAACACCGACTCGCTGATTCGGGACCATTGGTCACAGGATTCGCGCCTCGGTTTAGGGACCGGTGATGCCGGCAAGGCAGTGCTGCGCATCGTTGGCGAGGTGGGCGTAGCCGAACTCGAGCAGTTTGTTCAAGGCGCCGAAGCGCGAAGCTTGGAAGCAGGCGATGGCGTGGTGACCCGGAAGCGGTTGCTCAACGTTCTGGTTGAGGCGTTGGAGAATCTGCGCGTGCATACCAGCCCCGAACTCGCCCGGACTGTGTTCGCTGAACTGACGGCGACCGATGAGGCGTACACCCTGACGACCGGCAATGCGATGCCATCGGCCGAGGCAGCCATCGTGAGCCAGCGCATCGATGTGCTCAACGACATGAGCGAAGCCGATCTCAGGCAGCACTTCCTCCTTTTGCTCGGCAATTCCGGTCGCACGGAGCGCGGTGGTGCAGGCCTCGGCCTCATCACCATCGCGCGCAAAGTCACCAGGCCGCTGCGCGTGCTCACGCACCCGCGCGATGAGACGACACGCTATCTCATCATGCAGGCAAGCGTCTCACGCCATGCGTGAATCGGCAAGACCAGCGTAATCGGACAAGTAGGCGTAGCGCTCGCTGAGCCGCCCTTGCTTCACGATGGTCGCGCGGTCGATCATGGCAGGCTCATCCTGTCCGATCAGGCTGGGCATCACCCGCTCAATAAGATCAAGACCGAAG